>JAFQWA010000012.1 GCA_017407705.1 Clostridia bacterium | reverse complement strand
ACCGACACGATGCAGATGCAGGCGGGGGTGAGCATCGACCGAAAAATCGGCGGTACAAACGCGCAGATGCCTGCGGTAGAGCAAACGCCCGAGGGGACGGCAAAACCGCCCGTAAACGCCCTGTGTGCGCCCACAGAGCCGCATCCCGAGCCGACACCGAGAAAAATACGCAAAAGCGGCACGGGATGCCTGTATCAGATAAACGACAACCTCTGGGAAGGCAGCTTCTTCCCAAGACTGCCGAACGGCAAGCGTAAGAAATTCAACGTCTATGCTGAGACAAAAGAGCAATGCGAAAGCAAACTCGTCGAAATGATCGAAAGAGTCAAAGCGGAGATTGCAGAAGAGAAAGAGCGACTCAAGAACGAAGCAGAATGACACTACGGTGCACTCTTGATCCGCAAGAGTGCACCGTAGTGTCATTATTTTAATTTTTGAGCATCCTAAAAATAAACGAACTAACTATTGTCAAGCAAAATTCGAATTTACTTGACAATTTGCAATTCTGTGAGTATAATAGTAGCAGAGAAACTGTGTAAAGGAGGTGCAGAATAAATGAAAAGTAATCCGGTTGTAAAGAACGCTCTTGCCGAGTTTAAAGAAAACGAATTGATCGTTGCCAGTAAACTTTATAGAGAGAAGCTGTCTGGACAGATCGGAGAGGCAGCATATTACAAAACACTTCAAAGAATGTGTGAATCGGGAGAACTTGTAAAAATAGCAAAAGGCACGTATCACTTGCCCAAGGTGAGCAAGTACGGAATTGTTCCGCCGTCGGAGAAAGAAATCATATCGGCTTTTACCGAGAATGAAACAGGAACGGTAGTTGGATATTCACTGTATAACGCTTTGAATTTAACAACGCAGATTTCAAAAACGATAACCGTCATGTCATCTGCAGTTGAAGGATTGACAAAGTCTATTCGAAACGTTGTTGTTCATCAGGTGCCATTGGAATTCTCAAAAGAGATTACAAGCATGGTTCACGGATTGGAAGTCTTGCAAAACTTTAGCACAATACAGGACATCAACTATTCTGCATTTCTTGTCTATACAGAACAATTGGCAAGTTCTTTTGACGCCAAGGCGTTCAGAGAGGTTATTTCGATAAAGAATTATAAAAAATCTACGATATCATTTATGCGAGAAATCTTGAACTATTATCAAGTCGAGAATAATCTCGATGAATATCTATCGACTTTGTCTGAGTATAAACATCCCAAAATGGATGAGCTGTTTGAAACTGTACGCTATTGAATGTAAGTGCAAAGAATGTAGTTATTAAAGATAAGCTATAATTGCACAATCAATTGAAAGTTTTTTAAAAAAATAACATCACAAGCATGCTTCAAATATAAAGAAGATATTGGCGTGAAATTTTATAAGAAAAGTTTGGGTGCAGAATTATGAGTATTAAATCTATTAAAATTACTAATTTTAAATCCATTGAGAGAATTGAGTTGAATTTTAATGATGAAAACTCCATATCTTGCTTTCTTGGAAAAAACGGTGTGGGAAAGACAAATGTTTTTGCTGCAATAAAATATTTTTACTTAAATTTAGATGACCTTTATATTGATAACGTAGTAGATTCAATAAATCCTTATAATTCAAGTTGTGAAATATCAATTGTATTTGATTTGTCTGCCTTTGTTCCCAAAATCAATAATAAATACAACGAAGAATTGTTTGAGGAATTGAAAGCACTGTCAAAAGATTGCGTTTTTTCCTTAAAGTATAAAAAACTCGGAGTAAGCAAAATCAAACTAACTTTAAAGCAAGATAAGAATGGAAAGATAACCTGGAATCAAAATTTAAAAGTTAGAAAAATCATTGCTAAACTATTTCCGCTTTACATAATTAACACCCGAAAATTAGATTTAATTACTTGGGATAAAATTTGGGATACTATTAATGATCTGGCTTCAGATTATCCTAAAGTCTCAGATGAAGAAGTCATTGATATTTTGGACACGGCTTTTAAGTCAATTTATAACAAATACGAAAACGGGAAAAATTTCGTTGAAAAACTTTTCTCTGATAATCAGATTGCATTAGACAAGTATCACAACGTACAACGCTTTAAATATATGTTTATGACAATCTTTGGAGGTAAAGATTTTTTGAACGATGGTAAAAGCTTGGACTTTTATTCGGACGGAACAAACTCTTTTTTGTATATCAAATTGCTATTTTCAATTATTTGTCATATTTCTAGTTTAAGTTGCAAAAGTCCCTTGATCCTTCTTGATGAACCGGAAATTGGACTTCATGAGGCCAAAATTGAAGAACTGATTGACGTTATTAGTTCCAATATTAACAAAAATGTTTTTGTTATGATAAACACGCATTCCCCCAAAATCGTTTTGGAGTTAATTGTTAACAAACAAAATATAAATATATATCGATTGTTTTTCAAAAAGCTACATACCCAAATAAAAAAATTGGATATTAATTGGTTGCGTAGTTTGAGACATATCATTACTACTAAAGAAACAGCGTGTTATTTTAGCGATTATTTGCTTTTTGTCGAAGGCGAAAGCGAATATCAGGTTTTCAAAAACAAGAGTTTGCATAGAGTTTTTCCGTATTTAAGCAAAATTCATATCTATCCATATGATAGTAACAATGCGATAATTAAATATGTTTGCCCATTGTATATAAACATTGGTATCCCCTATGTAACAATACTGGATATTGATAAAATTATAAAATTTAATAAAGCAGGGGGAGTATACAAAGCATGCACTGCATCTGAGGAATTAAACCCGCTAAAAAGTTTAAAAATTGCTAAAAAAGAAAAAATGAGATACTTTTCCCCAAAACGTGATACGCAAAAATCTTTGCAAGCAGAATTTAAGCAGTTGATTAATAAGGATTACTCGTATAAAAGCAGTTGCAATTATGTGGATGTAATCCATTATCAAAGGTTAATAAGCGTTGCGAAAAAGCTTTGTGCCTATAATAATGTTTCGGTTAATTCTACTACGATTGAAGGATTATTAATTACGCCGGAAAATGTGGACGTGTTCATAGATTTTTGTTTAGAGAAATTTCCTAAAAAACAACAAACCGTATTGAAAATAAAAAACATTTCTGATGTCAAAGAAAAGACGGCATTATTAAGATTATTCTTTTTGGGATATCTAGATTTATGTAATAAAAACCTCGTTTCACAATCGATTTTCAACACAAAACAGACAATTATAGAAACAAAAGCCGATGGCTGGGTTGGGGATTGGTTAGATTGGTTTATCGCTAAAAAATGTTCACAAAGTAATAGTGATCAGGCACAATCAATCTTCAAAAATTATTTTCCAGAATTGTTTGATACTTTACAAATGATAAAATATATGATATAATCCCTGTGTGAGTAGTAAATGTTATATGTTTACGTAATACATATTTCACCCTGATGACTTGTAATTAAAGTTTGACAAGCTTTGATATTCTGCAAAAGCCGGGGTCTAAAAAGCACTATTTCTATTATGCTCATACACAATCTCACCACTTTTAAGGTGATTGTGTATCGCAGAGCGTTAAACTGAGAAGTACTCACAAGAAAGGGAAGAACTAGTTCTTCCCTTGTTTTTTTGGAAGGATGTATAATGAAAAGTTGGCAAATACATAATTATGATTCGCTTATATCGGATATTTTAGAAACATCACCCGAGGCATTAGAAGAGGCATTCAAAAATGTCGATAAATATTACGAAAGATTGAATCTTCTCAAATCGGATAAGAAGTCGTATAGAACAATATATAGGTTGAAAGAATCGCCAGTTTCTATTATGCAGAAAAATCTGTTAAATAGATTTTTTTCAAACATATATTTTCCGAGTAATGTGTTCGGTTTTAGAAAAGGATGTAGTTATTTCGATTACTTGAATTACCATCAAATGATTGGCGATGGTACTTATTATCTAAGATTGGACATTAATAGTTTTTTTGATAACATAACAATTGAAAATTTTGAAGATTCAATAACGTATTACATATCAGACGATTGTTCTGATGAAGAAAAGCAAAAAATTATCAAAACTTTGCTGAAGATAACAACTTATAAAAACCATTTTGTTCAAGGATCGATAACCGCTCCCGTTATTTCAAATATAGTTTTTAGAGAGTTGGACATACGTATTGAAAAATATTGTTTTACTATGGGAATAAAATATTCTCGTTATGCAGACGACCTACTATTTTCGAGTCCATCTTCTTTTTTGCATTCTGATAGATTTATTAGAATGATCATTAATATTTTGAATGATAAAGGTTTTTCTATAAATCATCAAAAAACATTAAAACAAGTAGGACAACTTGTAATTAACGGATACGTTGTAGATAGTGCTGTGCATCTTTCACGGAATAAATTGCGCACTATTAATAAGATTCTTCATACTATCGAAAAAAAGAAATCTAAAGTCCTTTTAACAAGTTGGGGAGCTCCAAATTATAGAGTATTAAATTATCTAAGTGGCTATAGATCATATTTGATAAATGTCATGAAATACTGTGACGAAGAAAAAAAGAATAAATTGGGAAAGACGCTTGCAAGAATAGAGGATATAATTAATCGTTACTATTGATTGAAGTGACAATTTATGCACCGCAGTAAACAAAGAAAAGGGTTTTGACGAGAAACAGTGTATTAAAACTGTGGTCAAAAATTCGATGTTTTTCTAAAAGTGGGAAGAAAACACCTAAATAGCAACAAAAAACGACCTAAAGTGGAGAAAAAATCTCTGCTCTAGGTCGTTTTTGTGGTCGGAGTGACAGGGTTCGAACCTGCGGCCTCAACATCCCAAATGTCGCGCGCTCCCAACTGCGCCACACCCCGATATGATATTAAATTTTGGTCTTTTTGCGTGGAAGTGGGACAAACTGTGGTCAAACTCAAAATTCACGCTTTTTTGAGATTCTCTAAAACCCCGAAAGTCCGCACCGTTAAAGGCTTTTCGGGACTTTCTTATTTTCTTGGCTATAACTGCTAGGCACGCTCCCAAAGCAGGCGCGCTACCAGCTGCGCCACATCTCGAAATCTGCACTATGCATCACTTTTGCGACTGGTTTATTATAATACACTACTTTACTTTTGTCAACACAAAAGGTCGTTATTTTTTTACACAATCTTAACACTTCGTTAACTTCCATACAGAAAAAAATACATATTTTTAGATTATCATAAACCTAACAATTACAGTTAAGGCGGTGTGAAATGAGCAAAAAAATCTCCTATATTTTTCAGCGTGTGGAGAAAAAATACTGCGTGACCGGCAGTCAGTTAGATGCACTTTTACATGAAATCTCACCACATATAACCGCCGACGAGTACGGTGTTACCTCCATTTGCAACATATACTACGACACTCCCACCAATGAACTTATACGCCGCTCTATTGAAAAACCCGTTTACAAGGAAAAGCTTCGTATCAGAAGCTACGGAATCCCTAAAGAAACCGACACTGTATTTGTGGAACTGAAAAAGAAGTTTAAAGGCACTGTTTTCAAGCGTCGGGCGGCCATGACCTACCGTCAGGCCAAGGATTTTCTTGACAACGGCACTTTGCCTTTTGACAGTCAGATCATTCGTGAGATTACCTATTTCACAAACTTTTACCACCCTTCACCCGCTCTGTTTTTAGCTTACGACAGAGTTGCTTATTTGGGCAACCAAGATAAAAATATCCGCATCACCGTTGACTCCAACCTACGCAGCCGACGTGAAAAGCTTGATTTCGCTTTCGGGGATACAGGTGAAAAGCTGTTGACAGATGACCTTTTTATAGTTGAAATAAAGGTCCCTGCAGCTTATCCCATTTGGCTCACAAACGCTTTAAATTCCCTTAAAATATACCCCGTATCCTTTTCCAAATACGGAAACATTTACAAAAAAGAAAGGTTTGAAGAACTATGTTCACCAGTGTCCTCACCGGCTCAACGACCCTCACGTTTTACAACGCCCTCCTTTGTACCGGAGCATCTCTTATCCTGGGAGCAATAATCGCTCTTGTATATGCCTTAAACGGCAACTCCTCTAAGAATATGATAGTATCCCTTGCTCTGCTACCCACCTTAGTGCAAGTGGTAATTATGATGGTAAACGGCAACTTAGGCGCAGGTGTGGCGGTGCTTGGCACCTTCAGTTTAGTGCGTTTTCGCTCAGTTCCGGGCACCTCACGGGAAATATCCTGTATTTTCTTTGCTATGGCTGTGGGTCTTGCCACCGGCATGGGCTTTATCACCTTTGCAGCGGCGGTGACGGTTATTGTGGGTGCTGTTATGCTCATACTTACCAAGTCACCTATCGGCAAAATGCAGCCTACCTGCCGTGAGCTTAAAATCACCATACCCGAAAATTTGGATTACACCGAAATATTTGATGAGGTTTTTGACAAATACATTAAAAAGCAAGAGCTTGTGAAGGTTAAAACCACTAACTTAGGCAGTATGTATGAGCTGACTTATCTTGTTACCCTAAAAAACTCCAATCAGGAAAAACAGCTTATTGACGACATTCGTTGCAGAAACGGAAATCTTACTGTTATTTGCGGCAGACCTCATACTGTAGTTGAGGAGTTGTAATTATGAATAAAATATTCAGAGCTATCGGCGTCGGCGTTATTGCAGTATCGCTGCTCATCAGTATCTGTTCCTGCAAAAAGACTGAAAACGGCCAAAACACCACCACGCCTACCGTAACCACTCCTGCCACCTCCACTGTTAAGTACGACGAGGCTGAGCTAAGCGGCAATTACGATTCTTCGGGCGCTGTGGAGATCGACCTTAATAAAAACAGCACCTCATCAAACGGCGGTGCCACGGTAAATAACGGTACATTGAGCATTACCGCTGCCGGCACTTACGTTTTAAAAGGCAACGTAAATAGCGGCGTTATAGTTGAAGCGGCAAAAACCGCCAAGGTTCAGCTGGTTTTAAACGGCGCCAACATCACCTCATCCAACGGACCTGCCATTTATATTAAGCAGGCGGAAAAGGTGATACTCACTGTGGCAGAGGGCTCCAAAAACACCCTTACCGATGCAAAAAACTATTCAGATACATCTGAGAGTGCCCCCACCGGCGCCATTTACTGTCAGGACGATCTGACTATCAACGGTAACGGCACACTTAATATAAACGCTCAATATAAAGACGGTATTGTTTGCAAGGATGAGCTAAAAATCGTTGAAACCACTGTGAATATTTCTTCTGCTGATGACGGTATTATCGGCAGAGATGCGCTTAGTATAAAAAGCGGAAAATTTGACATCACTGCAGGTGGTGATGCTATAAAAAGCACCAACGATACCGATGACAGCAAAGGTGCTATAATTCTTGAAGGCGGCACCTTTAACCTCACTGCCGGTGCTGACGGCATTCAGTCGGCAACCTCACTTACCCTTTCAGGCGGCAATTATACTATAACCACCGGTGGTGGCAGTGTTAACAGCAGCACCAAGTCCGACGGCAGTATGCGTCCAGGTTGGGGCGGTTGGCAAAGTGATCTGGTGTCTGGGGATACCCAGTCTGCCAAGGCGCTGAAAGCCACAGGTGCACTTGTTATCAACGGCGGCAAATTCAGTATCGACTCCTCTGATGACAGTATCCACAGCAACTCCGACGTTACCATCAGCGGCGGTGAGGTGACACTCAAATCCGGTGATGACGGTATTCACGGCGATACGTCACTGAACATACTGGGCGGAAGCATTAACATTGCCAAAAGCTACGAGGGACTGGAAAGTGCCAACATCACCATACAAAACGGCAACGTTACAGTGGTAGCATCTGATGACGGTATAAATGTAAACGGCGGCAATGACGGTTCTGCCATGGGTGGCAGACCGGGTCAGAATAACTTCACCGAAACCTCTTCTAATAACCTTATTGTCAGCGGCGGATACGTTTATCTTAACGCATCCGGTGACGGACTTGACTCCAACGGCGGTATTCAGATCAGCGGCGGTACAGTGGTAGTCAGCGGCCCCGAAAACGGCGGTAACGGTGCATTGGATTATGCCGCTCAATTTAATATAAGTGGCGGCACTTTGGTGGCGGCAGGTAGCTCGGGTATGGCACAAAACGTGTCTGACAGCTCCACTCAATGTTCTGCACTTATCAATGTCAGCGGCTCTGCTAACACCGTTATTTGCATTAAAGATGAAAGCGGCAACGAAATAATAACCTTTGCTCCCGAAAAGCAGTATCAGACTTTAGTGGTGTCTACAAGTTCATTCAAGCTTAATCAAACCTATACGGTATATACCGGTGGCAGCTCATCAAAACCCAATAAAAACGGATTTTATGAGTTGGGCGGTTACAGTGGCGGTACAAAAGTGGGCAGCTTTACTATGTCCTCTACCGTAATCGGCAGCGGAAGCGATATTGGTGGTGGACCCGGTGGCGGCTTCGGAGGTGGACCCGGTGGCGGCGGTATGCGTCCACGATAAATAAAAAAGCAGTTGGTGTTTTACCAACTGCTTTTTTGCTATTCAGGTCTGTTTAATCTTTTCTTGAAATCCTCTGTTAATATCTTATTCAGCAGCGCAATAACAACTATTTGCACCACTGTCATAATCGCCACCTGGGGTAATCGGATCACTAACTGAGCTAAAAAGGGGTTTTTGGTCAAAAACGTCAGCCATAAGGTATCCAACAGCAGTGAACGGACTATCTGGGTTGACACCACAGCAATTATCACAGCAGGTAATTTGCGGCTTTTTCTGAATATAGCTCCGAACATAAAGCCTGCCAACGCTGCACTTAAGGTAAAACCGGGGAAGTATGCGCCGATAGGGAACATTAAAGCGCCTACTAAATCCGCCGTACCGGCCACTATTGCCGCCTGATAGGGACCAAACAAAATGGCGGCTATTACCACGGGAATAAACGCAAATCCGATCTTAAGCTCTGCGGTGGCGTAAGAAAAAAATCGGGACAGCACCACCTCAAGTGCTACCAACATAGCACAAACGATAAGGGTTACAAGATTGTTTTTTGATTTTGATTTCATAAAAATAAGGCTTACCTCCTTGTAATTGTATGCTACAAACGGAGGAAAACCTCGATATTTGTAGCAGCGGGATGCGAACTTTGCACCGCAAGTTCCCTTTTCGTCCAACTGACAACTCCCCGTCCAGTCGGCACTTAACGCGCAAAATTCTACTCTGCTTAAATTTATTTTGTTCATACCTATTATACTACATACTATCAAAATTTCAACTGTTATTTTAAAAAATAAATATTCACTCGCACAAGTGCGCTTTTTATTAGCCTGTCAGCCATGCATATTTTACCGGTGAACCGGTTTAATATAATACTTGGCTCCCTCTGACGAGGGAGCTGTTGAGTGTTAGCAAAACTGAGGGAGAGAAATATTCGATTTTATATGTTATTTTAGTTTCTCTCCCTCCGTCAAAACTAAAGTTTTGCCACCTCCCTCGTCAGAGGGAGGCTAAGCACTTTTAACGCTTTTTACTGTTCATCGGTAAACCTTTACTTAACCGCGCGACTATTCTCTGCTTTCATTATATAAATAAAAGTCCGAAGGCATACCCCTCGGACTTTTTAGTTAGTTTAATATTAAACTGTCTGCCAAACCTTAACCCAATCAACTTCCATTTTCTGGGGAAGGGCTTTATCATCGATAGTACCGCCCATTCCGCCAAGAGCGAAGTTAAGGAGAATATAGTGAGGCTGATGGAAAGCAACTCTCATATCAGTACCTGTGATGCTAACTGATCCGAACATATTACCGTCGCAATACATATAGATCTTGGTGGGTGTCCACTCCATACCGATTACGTGGAACTTATCGTTAAGCTTCTCTTCTCTGAAGTTGGGCAAACCAAAGATACCAATACCTGCAGAAGGATGAGCTGCATAAGCAGCGTCGGCAGATGTTCCGGGAGCGATCCAGTGGATAGTAGAGGTGTAAGTAAAGTCAACACCTGACATCTCTAAGATGTCGATCTCACCGCCCCAGGGCCAGCCGTCTTCAGTGCCCATGGTCCAGAATGCGGGCCACATACCCTTACCGTAAGGCAGCTTGATATAAGCCTCAAAACGGCCGTATTTGTAATATACCTTACTGATAGAGTCGATCTTAGTACCGGTGTAATAGGTTTCTCTGCCGAAAGAGTCTTTATGGAGTTTAGTATCTTTCTTTGCATGGAAGATAGCCTTACCGTCTTTAATCTCCAAGTTCTCTCTGATGTTAGCCTGTTTCTCACCTGCACCTGCATTTCCCAATGCATAACGCCAGTTGGCTAAGTCAAGCTCACTGCCGTTGAACTCCTCGATCCATTTGAGCTCATACTTTTTCTTGGTGATAGAAGAAGTCATATTGTCGCCTACTGTTTTCTTGTTAACAGCTTCAGCAGGCTTTAATGCCGGATAAGAAGGAGCGGTAGTGGTTGTGGTGTAAATCTGAGGCTTCCACTCGGTTTTTTCTGTAACCGGAGTCTGCGGTGCTGCAGTAGTTGTAGCAACTGTGGTTGCAGCGGTGGTGGTTGTTTTGGTAGTGGTTCCCACGGTTGACTGAACAGTAGTTGTGGGAGCCGCTGTGGTAGCATCAGCATCGGTGTCAGCAGGCTCAGTAGTACAAGCAACTATTGAGAGCATCATCAATGCCATAAGCAAAACAGCAAAAATCTTTTTCATATTAAACATATCCTTTCTTTAAAATAATATTAAATGTGTCATCACATAATATTTATTTTACAGTTTGCCATACTCTTACCCAATCCACCTGATACTGCATAGGCAAAACGGTGGTTTCATCGGGGTTTCCGGGCCAAGGGCCGCCCAGGGATAGGTTCAGCAGCATAAAATGCTCCTTATGGAAAGCATCACGCATAGTGGAGTTTGACTTAATATCTATCCTACCCACAATAACATCGTCAAAATAAGATACGATCTCGTTTTCGTCCCACTCCACACCGTAAATATGAAATTCGTCATTAAGCTTAGCGCCGTTTTCATATCCGGGAAGCAAATACTTGCCAAAGCCTTGGTGGAAGGTATGGTCGTAATCGGGGGTTTCAGGGTCTGCCCAGTGGAGAGTTGCTAAGGTTATAGAGTCGCCGTTTTGATTGCCGTAGCCATCAACGTCGCCCACCATTTCCATAACGTCTATCTCACCGCCCCAAGGCCAGCCTCTGTGTTCACCCATAGTCCAGAATGCAGGCCACATACTCTTACCGTAAGGCAGTTTAGCCAACATTTCGAACCTGCCGTATTTAAAGAACTTTTTACCGTGAGAATCCATAGCGGCAGAGGTATAATGTTTACCCTTATACTCTTCCTTATGAGCCTCGATAATAAGACAGGAGTTTTCGCAACGGACATTCTCTCTGCGTGAAGTTTTATAGTTTACCTCACCGTTATAATATCTGTCGTTATCCTCAATGGTCCAGTTATCGGGGTTGGGATAATCACCGTAGAAATGGTCTTCAAATACCAGCTGATATTCTTTACCTGAGATAGGGGAAATCATTTTCTTCGTTTCCATAATCTCACTCCTTAAACACATTATACTACATTGTATATTGCAAAGGCAATAGGTATTTATTTAATTTTACTGCTCAGTTGTCTGCCAAATTTTTACCCAGTCGATCTGCAGATACTGAGGGAATACTGTTCCTTTTTCTTCGTTGGGAGTACCTGCCCAGGAACCGCCCATGCCGAAGTTTAAGATAATGTAATGATTTCTATGGAAAGCGAATCTCATAGTGGGATCGGTAATGTCGATCTCGCCTACTTTAACATCGTCAAAGTAACAGATCATCTTATCCTTAGTCCACTCAAGACCGTAAATATGCCAATCGTCATTAAGTCTTGCAGTTCTTTCGGGAACGTTAGGCAGATCTCTTGACATTTTCAGTTTGCCGATACTTGTTGCAAGATGTCCCTTGCCGCTCCAAGCATCCTCAGGAGTTGTGTCGGGATCAGCCCAGTGCAGACCGCAGCTATACTCGTCGTCACGGTAGTTGTTCCACTGGTCAACGCCGCCTACAAACTCAGCAATATCGATCTCACCGCCCCAAGGCCAACCACGGTCAGTACCCATAGTCCAGAAGCAGGGCCACATACCGTAGGAGTAGGGATATTTTGCTTTGATCTCAAGTCTGCCGTAGCAGAATTCAACCTTATTATCGGATCTTACAGAGCCGCCGATAAGGTCAGACTCGTTATCCTCAAAGTAATCGTGATGTGCGTGATGCACTTTATCGTCACGGGTACCTTTGATAAACAGGCTACCGTCTTTAACATATACGTTCTCAGGAATATTTGCCTGCTCTTCCCAACTGTTGTAAATCTGGTTGTAAACAGTCCAGTTGTCAAGATTAAGCTCATCACCGTCAAAATCGTCGATAAATTTAAGCTCGTATTCCAGTCCTGTGAATTTTGATACCATTTTTTCCATAGTGTTTTCCCTCCGAGAAATTAAGATTTTTGCCAAACCTTAACCCAGTCAACTTCAAATTTCTGAGGCCATACAGTTCCCTTTGCTTCGTCGGGAGTACCTGCCCAAGAACCACCCATTGCTAAGTTAAGTATCATATGATGAGGCTGATGGAATGCCTCACGCATAGAGGTTTTTGTAATGTCAATATTCAGATAAAGCTTGTCATCCATATAGAAATGCAGTCTGCTGTCGGTCCACTCAACACCGCAAACGTGCCACTCATCGTGGATCTTTAAGGTTTTATTGGAGTTGGGGATCTCATACTTACCGCCGGTGGACATTTTTGTATCGGTTCTGTTCCAAACTGAGTCGGGGTCAGATGCCTTAACGTCAAGGCTTGTGCTCCAAGCCTTGCTTGAACTCAAGGTAGGATCGCACCAGTGAATACCGCTGTTATACTCGTCATCACGGTAGTTGTTCCACTGATCGGTACCACCAACGAACTCCATAATGTCGATCTCACCGCCCCAGGGCCAGCCACGCTGAGTACCTACGGTCCAGAAAGCGGGCCACATACCGTAAGAATAAGGAACCTTACATCTTATCTCAAGTCTGCCGTACTGATAAGACTTTTTATTGGCTGTGCTGATATATCCGCCAGTAAAATAGGATGTTTTGGGAGTTTCCCAGCTTTCAGCGCCGCCGGTATATTGCTGATTTTCCTTTTTACCCCAAATGATAAGGTTATCGTTTTCAACAACAACGTTCTCTGCTCTGTTTACCTGCTCTTCCATCTGGTTAGCGTTTCTGTCGGAAGTTGACCAGTAAGAGGTGTTAAGCTTTGTGCCTTTAAAGTCATCAATAAACACCAGCTTATAAGTGCTGTAGGTTAAAGGTGAAACCATTTTATCGCCGATCTTTTGCTTGTTCATACCAAGCTTACCGTTAAGGGTTTCATCAAGATCAGTAACGCTCAAAACGCTTCTTTTCAAAAGCAACAAATCGGTTGCGTTAACTGCAGTATCACCGGAGATGTCTGCGGAGCAGTCATCGTCCATAGTCATTACCATAAGAACGTATCTTTTTAATGATAAGAGGTCTGATGCGTCTACCGAGCCGTCTTCATTAACGTCGCCAAGTACGGGAAGGGTGGTTGCTGCTGAGGCGCCGAGAACAAAAACAGATGATGCCAGCATCAGTATGATCATAATAACTGATATAACTTTTTTCATTGTTTTTCACTATCCTTTCTGCCAGACCTTGACCCAGTCGATTACAAACTGCTGCGGGAACACGGTACCCTTGTTTACGTCGGGAGTACCTGCCCAGGAGCCGCCCATAACCAAATTAAGAATCATATAGTGGTTTTTGTGATAAGCTTCACGCATTGAGTTTTTAGTAATATCTATGGTAAGATACATTGTATCATCGCAGTAGAAATACATCTTTGTTTCGTTCCACTCCATACCGCAAACATGCCACTCATCATTAAGCTTTAAGGTTCTGTTGGAATTTGGGATTTCATAACCGCCGCCGGTGCCAAGCTTTGATGTTGTGGAATCGTCATTAGGGTTGGTTGCTGAGACGTTCTTGCTTGTGCTCCAAGCCTTATCCGATCCTAAATTGGGATCACACCAGTGAAGTCCGCTGTGATATTCGTCGTCACGATAGTTGTTCCACTGGTCAACGCCGCCAACAAACTCCATAATATCGACCTCACCGCCCCAAGGCCAGCCTCTGCTTTCACCCTGAGTCCAGAAGGCAGGCCACATACCGTAAGAGTAAGGGATCTTACATCTTATTTCCAGTCTGCCGTATGTGAAGCTCTTTTTACCCTGTGAGTTGATAGCACCACCGGTGAAGTATGAGGTTTTGGGAGTTTCCCAGCTTTCAGCCGAGCCTGTATATTGCTGATTTTCTTTTTTACCCCAAATAATAAGGTTATCGTTTTCAACAACAATGTTTTCCTTACGGTTTACAGACTGCTCAGAACTGTTGTAGTTTCTGGTGTAATAAGTCCAGTTGTTCATATTAAGCTGTGTGCCCTTAAAATCGTCAATAAACACCAGCTTGTATGAATCGTTGGTTATGGGAGATTTTAACGAATCCCCTACTGTTTGCTTGTTCATACCAAGTTTTGCATTAAGTGTGGTACCAAGATCGGTAATGTTTAACACACTTCTTTTCAAAATCAGTAAGTCAGATGCGTTGACGTCAGTGTCGCCTGAAATGTCTGCCACACAGTCGTCGTTTAAGGTTGTTAACGAAAGCACATATCTTTTAAGCACCAAAAGATCTGCGGCATCTACCGATTTGTCTCCGTTAACGTCGCCAAGTACAGGAAGAATTGTTGCTGCGGATGCGCCAAGGACAAAGATCGATGATGCCAACATCAGCACCACCATGATTGCTGAAACGATCCTTTTCATTTTAAAAATCCTCCGAAATTATTTTTGCCAAACCTTTACCCAGTCGACCAGTAACTGTTTGGGCCAAGTTCCTGTTTTTTCCGGCTCTCTGCCGTCATACTTTCTTTCTCCGCCTGAGTTGGGGATAAGTCCGAAGCCTTCAACTGCAAAGTTTAAAATAAGCATATGAGGATTGTGCATTGCAAAACTGAAGTCGTAATCTGTAATATCCAACTCACCTGTAATGGTATCATCAAAATAGAAGGTGAGCTTTTCTTCTGTCCATTCAATGCCGTAAACATGGAAATCATCGGAATATGTAGAAGCGGGAAGCTTCGGTGTGGGAATACCGGGAGTTTTCGACATTGTTTTTGCAGTGCTGTAATCAAAGTTCTCATAATCCTGTGGAGGATAGTAATAAATACCTCCTGCCATTGCGGTCTCCTCGTCGGTCTTACCGAACATTTCCATAATGTCGATCTCACCGCCCCAGGGCCACCAAGCCTTAGAACCGTTCACACTGTGATCACCGATAGTCCAGAATGCAGGCCAGATACCTCTACCGTAAGGCAGCTTCATACGTGCTTCCAGTCTGCCATACTGGAAATTCTTCTTGCCCTGAGTATCAATCTTACCGCCGGTAAAATCCTTGTGGTAGGTTTTATCGTAATGTCTATCATAGCAGGTTGCACTCTCTACCTTACAGGTGAAAACGAGGTTGCTGTTTTCAAGAGTAATATTCTCAGCCTTGTTTACCTGACCTTCAGATGAGTTAGCATTCTGCTCACGAATGGTCCAATACTCTTCGTTTAATGTGTCGCCGTCAAAATCATCAATAAAGACCAGCTTGTATTCATCACCCGAAATGGGAGAAATATTAACATCGCCGATTGTTTTGCTGTCAATAGCGAGACCTTTTAATTTTTCCATAACTAAGACCTGTCTTTCTGAAAATTTCTATAAAAAGCACGCAAGACAGACCGAGTAAATCGGTCTGTCTTGCCACTAAATTATTCGATTTTAAATGAATGTGTGTAACTGATTTTCATATTAAAATCCCCTTGAGTGTTTATCTCTGCCAAACCTTTACCCAATCAACGTCAAAGGTCTGAGGAATAACAGCGTCCGCACCGGGCTCTCTGCCGTCATAACGTCTTTGACCGTTGGTGCCCGGAATAAGTCCGAAGCCTTCAACTGCATAGTTTAAAATAAGCATATGATAATTGTGCATTGCATAGCTAAAATCGTATCCTGATATGTCAATGGTGCCCCAATTTTCATTGTCAAAGTAGAATGTCAGAGTATCTCTGGTCCACTCAATACCGTAAAGGTGGTAACCGTCAGAGAATTTTGATTTGGGATGTCTTATAGAAGCGTCGCCGGAGCGAGACTTACTCTTACCCTTGCTGTAATCAAAGTTTTCATAGTCCTGTGGGGGATAATACCAAACGCCGCCTGATACAACAGTTTCAGTGTTAGACTTACCGAACATTTCCATAATGTCGATCTCGCCGCCCCAAGGCCACCAAGCCTCTCTGTCGCCAACGGTGGTGTCGCCAACAGTCCAGAATGCAGGCCACATACCCTTACCGTAAGGCAGCTTGCAATATACTTCGATTCTGCCGTACTTAAAGTACTGCTTACCCTGAGAGTCAATCTTACCGCCGGTGAACTTTTTGGTGTATGTAAGACCGTTTCCACCGTCGCAGGTGGCGGTCTCTCTCTTTAATTCAAAGGAAAGCTTGCCGTTTGCAACCTTAACGTTTTCAGGCTTGTTTACCTGACCCTCAGAGGCATTGGCATTAACGGTACGAACAGTCCAGTTTTTGCTGTCAAGAGTTGTGCCGTTAAAATCGTCCATCCACTTAAGGGTATATTTTACGCCTGAAAGTGGGGATAAAATATTGTCACCCACTGTCTTTTTATCCAGACCTAAAGAGGATGAGGGGAAATCCAGCTTCTTTCGGGTGGTGGTTTGCACCACGTTGCCTGAACCTGCCGGCTTAGTTGTTTTATCGGTGGATGACACAGTGGTTGTAGCCTGTGTGCCCGATACTGCTGCGGTAGTAGCCTGTGTGCCGCCGACAGCAGTTGTGGACTGCTCAGCGCCGGAGGTTGACTGCTGACCCTGAGCGCCGGTTGTTTCAGAAGGCAGGGGCTCAGCGCTACCGGTTGTGCCACCGGTAGTGCTGTTTGTATCAACTGTCTGGTTATTGCCGCAAGCGGCTAATGATAATATCAATAAAGATATCAGTAAAACACTTATAACTCTTTTCATAAGTTCCTCAAAATTTTAAATTATTTCTGCCAAACCTTTACCCAATCAATGTCAAAGGTCTGTGGAATAACAGCGTCTGAGCCGGGTTCTCTGCCATCATAAGCTCTTGTGCCGTCAGCCTGAAGTCCGAAGCCTTCAACCGCATAGTGAATAATGATCTGATGTGCATTGTGCATTGCATACTCGAAATCTTCACCTGTGATATCAATGGTACCCCAAGCGTGATTATCAAAGTAGAATGTCAGCTTCAAAGGAGTCCACTCAATACCAAATACGTGATAACCGTCAGAGAATTTGGTTGCAGGATATCTGAAGCTGCCTGCATCACTTTCTCTGAGCAAGGATTTTGCATTGTTGTAATCGAAGTTCTCGTAATCCTTGGGCGGATAGTAGAATATACCGCCTGACATAACAGTTTGGGTATTAGACTTACCGAACATTTCCATAATGTCGATCTCGCCGCCCCAAGGCCACCAAGCTTCTCTGCCACCGGCAATAGTGTCGCCGATAGTCCAGAATGCAGGCCACATACCCTTACCATAGGGCACCTTCATCAAAGCTTCGATTCTGCCGTATTTGAAATATTTCTTACCTTTAGACTGTATACCGCCACCGGTAAACTTTTTGGTAAAATTATCAGGGGTGGTGGCGGTTTCTTTCTTCAATGAGATAGAAAGCTTGCCGTTTGCAACCTTAACGTTTTCCGGTTTATTTACCTGACCCTCAGATGCATTAGCATTTTCGGTCATAATAGTCCAGTCAGCGGTGTTTACTTTAGTACCGTTAAAATCGTCCATCCATTTCAAAGTATATGTACTGCTGGAAAGAGGAGATTTCATGGTATCGCCAACCTTTTTCTTGTCCATAGCAAGGGCCGACATAGCATACTCGTTTCTCTTTGCTGTGGTGGCTGCTGCTGTGGTGTAGATAACGGGCTTCCACTCGGTCTTTTTCTCGGTGGTTACCTGATTAACGGGAGCCTGTGTGTTGGCTACTGTGGTTGTGGTAGCAGTAGTTTGAGCCACTTTAGTAGTAGTTGCCACTGTGGTAACTGACTCAGCCTCGATGTTGGTGGTGGGGGTCGCTGTTGTGCCGGTGGTATCCTCAGTGCCGTTTGCACAGGCGGCTAAAGATACTGTTAACAATGCTACCATTAAAATACTTAAAAATCTTTTCATAATAAACCTCGCTGAACTTTGCTTAAAAAATTATTTTTGCCAAACCTTTACCCATTCAACTTTGAATTCCTGAGGCCATACAGTACCCTTTGCTTCATCGGGAGTGCCTGCCCAAGAACCGCCCATAACCAGGTTAAGGATCATATAATGATTTTTGTGATATGCTTCACGCATAGAAGTTTTTGTAATATCAATTGTGAGGTAAACCTCATCGTTGCAGTAGAAATACATTTTATCCTTAGTCCATTCAAGACCGCAGATACGCCATTCATCTGCCAATGTGCCGCCTTTAGCGCTAAGACCGAGAAGCTCAAACTTGCCGCCGGTAGACATTTTTGTATCGGTTCTGTTCCAGACTGAGTCGGGATCAGTTAATTTAACGTCAAGACCTGTGCTCCAAGCCTTGTCATCTCCAAGTTTAGGATCGCACCAGTGCAGACCGCTGTTATACTCGTCATCACGGTAGTTGTTCCACTGGTCAACACCGCCAACGAACTCCATAATGTCGATCTCGCCGCCCCAAGGCCAGCCACGGTTTGTACCCTGAGTCCAGAAAGCGGGCCACATACCATAGGAGTAAGGAAGCTTTGCCATAATCTCAAGTCTGCCGTAGGTATATTCTTTTTTGCCCTGTGAATTAATAGCACCGCCGGTGAAATAAGAGGTTTTGGGAGTTTCCCAAGTTTCGGCAGAGCCTGTGTACTGTCTATCCTCTTTCTTACCGGTAATTACCAAGCTACCGTCTTTAACGTTAACGTTTTCCTTACGGTTAACTGACTGCTCAGCAGCGTTGTAGTTTCTGGTGTAATAGGTCCAATTGCTTGTATTAAGGGTAGTGCCGTTAAAATCGTCAACAAACTTTAATTTATATGTAGTGTTTGTTACGGGTGATGTATGAGTTGCACCCACGCTCTTTTTATCAGCACCTAAAAGGTTTTTGATTGTGGAAGATACTGCTTTGGGATTTTTTGCAGCTTCTCCATAATTTGCAGGAAGCTTACCTTGTTGTGGCTTGGTGTAGATAATGGGTTTCCACTCAGTCTTTTTCTCAGTGGTTTCTTCAGGTGTAGCGGGTGTGTCAGGGGTGTTTACTGTTGTAGCAACAGTGGTTACCTGAGTTTTGTCGCCGCCTGCAGGCTGTGTGGTTGTATCACCGTTTGCAGCTGACTGAGTTGTAGTGGGGGCAGCAGTGGTTGCGTCACCCTCGGTTGCAGGTTCGGTTGTGCAGGATACAACTGAAAGAGCCATCAAAACAACAAATAATAATGCAAGGATTCTTTTCATAATAATTCCTCCAAATTTTATTGCCAGATTTTTATCCAGTCAATGATATATTTCTGCGGAAATACCGTGGTCTCGTCGGGAGCACCCGGCCATCTGCCGCCGATAGACAAGTTTACCAACATATAATGGGGCTGGTGGAAAGCAACTCTCATAGTAGGATCGGTAATGTCAACCTCACCCACCTTTATGTTATCAATGTAAGAAATGATCTTGGTGCTGCTCCACTCAATACCGTAAATATGAAATTTATCAGCCAGCTTTTCAATACCCGTAACATCGGGACTGTTTACAAATCCCGGCAAGGCATAACTGCCAAAACCGATTTCTCTTTTATCCTTATTTTTATCATAGGCAGTTTCCCATGTGGCTTCGGGCTTGCACCAATGGATAGTTGCCATAAACTTTGAGTCACCGTTGAAATTCCACTTGCCGCCGTCGGAATCACCGATCATTTCCATAATATCTATCTCACCGCACCAGGGCCAGCCTTCTTCAACGCCCATAGTCCAGAATGCAGGCCACATACCTTTACCGTAAGGCAGCTTTGCCAACATTTCAAACTTACCGTATCTGTATTCTACTTTATTTTTCGAAACCATATTGGCACCGGTATATTCCTTGCCTTTATAGTTTTCCTTTTTGCCAAACAGAGTAACTGTGCCGTCTTTCACCACAATGTTTTCAGGACGCTTATAATTCAACTCACCGTTATTGTAGTTTGCATCGTTAGACGGGGTCCAGTTATTGGTGTTAAGGGTGGTACCCTCAAAATCGTCGATCCATTTAAGGGTGTAGTTTTTGCCGCTGATGGTGGAGTGCATTTTGCCGCCCACAGTCTTAATGTTAGCGCCGCTGATGTCCAGCTGCAGCTTAGGTCTTGTGGTGGTAACTATAGGCTGCTGTACCTGACCTTTAGTGGTGGTGGCCACAACAGAATTAGTGGTGGTTTGACCCTTAGTAGTGGTCTGACCATTAGCAGTTGTATCAGCCACTGTGGTGGACTGCTCCTGTGTGCCCACTGTCTGCTCCTGAGTAGCAGACGTGCTCTGAGCACCGATTGTGGTAGCAGTGGTAGTGTTTGTGTCGGTAGCGGGTTGGTTGTTGCATCCCACTACCGAGATAAGCATCAGTCCACATAAAAATACAGCAATTTTTTTCATAATAAATTTTCCTATTTATAAACTCTTACGTAATCAATGATGTAATCAGTAGTTCTGAAGGTTTCAAGATTAGGCTTGCTTAAAGCCAGATTTACCAATATGTAATGGGGCTGATGGAACGCCAGCTGCTTGTCTGCACGGAGGATCTCCTCACCGCCCATTATAAAGCCATCGCAATAAAATTTCATTTCCTCCTCGGTCCAGATCATACCGTAGGTATGGAAATCGTTTATAAGATTTTTCTCCTCAGGCCCTCTGTAAAGATAACTTGCAACACCGTAGCTAATGTGTCCGTTATAATCGGTTGCCCAGTGCATAGTTGAGGTGAAGGTGTTGGGAGAGGGACTGTACCATTCGAAAATGTCGATCTCGCCGCCCCAAGGCCAGCCGTTACGTGTGCCCAGAGTCCAGAAGGCAGGCCAGCAACCGGGACCGTCCGGCATTTTACATCTTATTTCAAATATACCGTACTGGAATTCCTGCTTGCGTTTGCTTTCAATACTTGCAGAGGTGTACTGAGCACCCATATAGTTTTCCTTCATAGCACGCAGATGCAGCTTACCGTCTTTAACAAAGGCATTTTCAGGACGGTTGGTATAAAACTGAGGCTCACTGTTTCTTACTCTGCCTATCTCATGGCTCCAGTTGTTAGAATTTATTTCAGTGCCGAAAAACTCATCCGACCAAACCAACTGCTTACCCTCGGTAATCTTAACGGTAGGATACTCAAAATATGTTGTGGTGGGGATGGTTGTAGGCTTAGTTGTAGTGGTAGGTGCCTCGGTAGTGGTGGTAGCCACTGTTGTGGTAGTAGCAGCCGTTGTAGTAGTGGTAGCAGCAGTAGTTGTTGCTACGGTGGGCTGAGTGGTGGTTTGTGTAGTAGGAGCGGTAGTTGTGGGGGTAGTGTTCTCGCTTGAGCCGTTGCAGGAAGCAAGCATAAAAACGCCCATTACAAACGCCATAAACAACGCTGTTTTTCTGTGTTTTTTCATATAAATCCTCCGCAAATCGCACATTCGACCTATTTTAATTTTTATACACTATGATTATACACTAAACCCTTTCAAATTGCACCAAATAAATGGTGCTTGAAATGTACAAAATATCGTTCATTTTTTATGATAATTTCACAAAAAACTTTCACAATGTTATTTTATGCACACCCATATTGAGTTTAATAATAAAAATATGTTGTAGTATTAAGGGTTTTGTGTTACAATAATGGTTGTAATTCATAATTGAATTTTAGGAGGTCTTGGTTTAAAATGTCACAAAAAGTAATTATTTCCACCGACAGCACAGCCGATATTTCTAAAGAGCTTATTGAGAAATTCGGTGTGAGCGTATTTCCTATGACCGTTGTTAAAGATGGCGTGGCTTTGGCTGACGGTGTTGATATTTTCCCCGAAGATATTTTCGATTACACCCGTCAGACAGGTAAGCTGATGAAAACGTCTGCTCCCAACCTTGCTGAGTGTGAAAGCTATATTAACTCGGTCTGCGGTAAAGACGATTTTATGATCCATTTCGATATCAGCGGTGAGATGTCCTCTACCTACGCAAATATGAGAGCCGCCGCTATGGACTATGACAACGTGTTTGTTGTGGATAGCCGCAACCTTTCCACCGGTATCGGTCTTATGGTATTAAAGGCTTGTGAGTTGAGAGATAAGGGCCTTTCTGCACAGGAGATATTTGATGAAATCGAAGCCACCAAGTCTAAGGTAGATGCTTCCTTCGTTTTGGATAGACTTGATTTTCTCCACAAGGGCGGCAGATGCTCCTCTGTTGCGGCGTTGGGTGCTAATTTGTTAAAGCTCAAGCCCTGCATTGAGGTTAAAAACGGTAAAATGGACGTGGGCAAGAAGTATAGAGGAAAGTATCTGGACGCACTGCTTAACTACGTTAAGGATCGTTTGGCAGATGCCGATGATATTGATACCTCCAGAATGTTCGTAACCCACACCTGCGAGGATTTAAGTATTGTTGATGCAGTGGTAAAGGCAGTAAACGATACCTTGAAGTTTGACGAGGTTCTTATTACCACCGCAGGCTGCACCGTTAGCGTTCACTGCGGTCCCAACACACTGGGCGTTCTGTTTATCAGAAAATCTGATGTTAAATAAAAGTTGCTCATAAGGATATTTACAAAAATCGGCAGAGATATTATCTTCTCTGCCGATTTTATGTTTCTATTTGTAGGGGCGTTCTTTGAACGCCCGTGGGCGAACACAGTTCGCCCCTACCATATATTAGGTAGGCTTCCTTATAAAAAAGTGCCTCTTGCCTTTTATTTTCCTACGCAGAATTTGCTGAATATTTCACTTACTACCGTTTCGCCGACCGACTCGCCGTTTAACTCCAACAGCGCCGATATGGCGTCTTCCAGCACCACTCCGATAAGGTCGAAGGTCTGGCCGCACTTTGCGTCAAAAACGGCAGACTGCACTGCGCTTAGTGCCCTTTTTGCCGCCTCAAGCTGACGTTCGTTTGCCAAAACCGGTTGTCCCGGTGTTAGAGTATTGGCACCGCAGGCTTGCATTATGGCGGCTTTGAGCTCATCAACGCCCTGTCCCTTTGCCGCTGAAATGCACACTGCCTTGCCGTAAGACTGCAGCACCGACAAATCCGCCGCTATGCCTAAATCAGTTTTGTTGACGATAAGCACTGTAGGCTGATCCTTTATACTCTCCAAAATACTCATATCTTCCTGACACAAGGGTCTGCCTGCATCAAACACAGCCAACACCAGTTGTGCGTTTTTCATTCTCTGCTTTGCCTTTTCAATGCCGATTTTCTCTACCTCATCACTGCCCGAGTGGATACCTGCAGTGTCGGAAAGTCGCAGCAAAACACCGTCTAACTCAACGGTCTCCTCCACAATATCACGGGTAGTACCTGCAATATCCGTAACGATAGACCGTTCACTTTGAGCCAACAAATTCATCAGTGTGGACTTGCCCACGTTAGGCTTACCTGCAATAACGCAGTCGATGCCGTTTTTAATAAGCGCACCGCTATCGAAGCTGCGAATCAACTCACCAAGCTCTTTTTCCACCTGCTTTAGCTTATCCAGCCAACCGGTGGTGTCCATATACTCGGTGCCCTCTTCGGGGAAATCCACGTAAGCCGCAACGGAAGCGGCACAAAAAACAAGAATGTCCTTTAAAGCGGTGATTTTTTTATAGACCGAGCCGTTTTTAATGCCGTTTGCGGTCTGCAACGCCGCAGTGCTCTGGGCAGAGATAACGTCCATAACCGCCTCTGCCTGAGTAAGTGACAGTTTGCCGTTTAAAAAGGCACGTTTAGTAAACTCACCGGGGCCGGCAGACACAGCGCCTGCGTCCAGCACCGCTCTGAGCAGCTGCTTTAATACCACGGGACCGCCGTGACAGGATAGCTCCACCACGTCTTCACCGGTATATGAGTGAGGCGCTCTGAACACTAAAGCAACGCCGTCGTCGATATGGCCTTTTTCATTGAACATATATCCGTAAGCGGCGGTGTAGCCTGCCATATTTTCAAGGCTGACACCCTCTTTGGCACAGCGGAAAACCTTGTTTGCCACACTTATAGCCTCATCACCGGATATTCTTATAACGCCGATAGACCCCTGCATCAGCGGAGTCGCAATAGCGGCAACGGTTTTTGCCACCTAAAACACCTCGTTTGTAATAAACTTATTTTAGTCTTCACTATTCGCCAGTTGCCACAAATAAAATGAGGCAACGGTGCAATACGGTGAAAATTTTTGTTTGTAAACTTCAAATTGCTTTTTATCGGGAGTGTCACAGCCGTACAGCAGTGATATTCCCTTTTTTATGCCGAAATCCCCGTAGCTCAACACGTTTTGTCTTTGCATAGAGAATATCATCAGCATCTGGGCGGTCCACACGCCCACCCCGTCTAATGACGAAAGTGTTTTGCAGACCTCATCGTCGGACATATTCTGCAGTGCCGCCACGTCCAATTCACCGCTGATGATCTTTGCAGCGGCATTTTTGATATACATAACCTTCCGCAGACTAATTCCCAGCGCTTTCATTTCGTCATCGGGACAGCTTTGCAGCTTTTTGGGGGTTATATCCCCGAATTTCAAAACAAATCTATCCCATATCTTCTCAGCCGTTTTACCCGATATCTGCTGACCCACGATGCTGTTAACCAGCCCTGTAAACAAGTCGGGGAAAACAGTGCGGTCTATATGGCCAAAACGCTGTATCAGCTGCGCCATTTTCTCGTCTTTTTGAGATAAATAATCGGTTTCTGATTTGCCGTAAATATAAAAACTCATAGTCAGTTTAATTTTGCCTTTTCAATGGCAACACTGCCTGTACGTGCCACCTCTCTAAGTCCGTAAGGCTTTAAAAGATCTTCAAATGCCATAGTCTTTTCGTAGGTGTCGCACAGCTCGATTACTGCACAATCCTCACCTGCATCGGCAATTTTTGCACCCATCATATCTGCAAGCTGCAACAACTCTGCTCTGCGTGAAGGAGCAAAGCTTACCTTAAACAGTGTCAGCATACGACTAACGTAGCTGCCGCTTTTGAGCACCTTAACCTTAATAACGGGAATCATTTTGTTAAGCTGCTTTTCGATCTGCTGAGTGGTGTATTCATCACCTGTGGCAACGATAGTTATACGTGAAAGCAAGGGGTTTTCAGTTTGTCCCACTGCCAATGAGTCGATGTTAAAGCCACGGCGTGAGAACAGTCCCGAAACCTTAGACAAAACACCTGCGTGGTTTTCAACAAGTACCGTTATGGTATGCTTTTTTTCAGCCATACTTACTCCCTCTCTCCCATTGATGTTTCCGTAGGATCTACGGCACACTCCAAAACAGCAGCGCCGTCTGTATTCATAAGCCACTGAATTGCGGCATCTATCTGTGAATTCTCGGTAATGGACTTAGCGTTTATACCGTAAGCCTTTGCTAAGGCGGTGAAATCGGGGTTGCAGCTGAGCTTAGTAAACTCACTGTTTTGGGGCTGCAGCTCGTAAACCATACCAAGACACTGATTGTTCATAATGATTATTTTAATATCGCTGTTAGTTTTAACAACGGTGGAAAGCTCCATCATCTGCATCTGAAAGGCACCGTCACCGCAAATTGCAACCACCTGACGGCTGTTATCCGCAATTTTAGCGCCGATAGCAGCAGGTACAGAGTAGCCCATAGCACCCAGTCCGCCTGAAGTTAAAAACCTTGTGCCGCACTTAAACACGCTGTTATCTGCCGCCCATATCTGATTTTGACCAACGTCAGCAACTATAACTGCGTTATCCTCTAAAGCTGAGGTCAGCTTGTTAATAAACAGCTTGGGATCTACAAATCCCTTGTCTTTTTCATCATACTCAGTCTGTGTAACCTGTGCCTTGCACTGCTCTAACCACTTTGTATGCTTTACTTTGGGCATCTGCTCAGTTATAGCGGTAAGTACGCAGTTTAAGTCACCCACGATAGGAATTTTTGTGGTAAGATTTTTGCCTATTTCCGCAGGGTCAACGTCGATATGAATAATGGTTGCCTGCTTAGACACCTGATCGGGTGCTGCAACGGCTCTATCACCAACACGTCCGCCGCAGATCATTATCACGTCGGCATTTTTAATGGCTGTGTTAGCGGCTTTTTTACCGCAATTACCCAGCATACCCAGATAATTCTCGTCTTTATTACACATAAGACTTTGTCCCATCATTGTGGTAACAACGGGAATGTCACAAGCCAAGGAAATGGTTCTTATCAGATCTCCTGCACCGGAGGATATGGCACCGCCGCCGGCACAAATAACGGGACGCTGGGCTTGTTCCAATGCCAAAACGGCATTTTTGATCTGACGCAAATGACCGTTTACACTGGGCTTGTACCCTGCAATCTCCACCTTTTCCTCATAGCAAAAATCTTCAAGCTCGTTTTCCTGAATGTCAACGGGTATATCTATCAAAACGGGACCTTTTCTGCCGGTAGAAGCAATGTGAAATGCCTGCTTGATGATTTTAGGAAGCTGAGCTGTGTCCATACAGATATAGCTGTGCTTGGTGAAAGGCTCACAAGCACCGGTAATGTCAACCTCTTGGAATACGTCTCGTCCCAAAAGATCGCTTCTAACCTGACCGGTTATGGCAACCAAGGGAATAGAGTCCATATAAGCACAGGCAATGGCGGTGATGAGGTTAGTGGCACCGGGGCCTGATGTGGCAATACAAACTCCAGGTTTGCCGGAAATTCTTGCATAGCCCGATGCGGCGTGTCCTGCATTTTGCTCAAAACGCACCAAGATGTTTTTAATATCCGACTGTGTCAAAGCGTTGTACAATGGCAATACAGCCGCTCCCGGATATCCGAAAACAACCTCTGTATTTTCCTTCTGCAGACATTTAACAATAATCTCAGCACCGTTGATCATAATTTTTACCTCTTTAAAAAAATAAAGACCCTCATCCTGTTTTCAGGACGAAGATCCACTCCGTGTTACCACCTAAATTCGTAAGAAAGCCTTACGCACTCACATCAGCAGACTAATCCTCTGCCGAAATTCCGATAACGGGGAAATCCGTTGATGCTTACTTGCAGCTATGCTTTGGGCATCAAGGCTCCAAGGCTACCTTCGACACGGTTCCGTCAGGCGTTTGCACCAACCACGCCCTCTCTGAAAGATCGGAGCTCCGTTCTACTCCTCCTCATCACAGCCTGTAACTTTATATTTGAATTATATATGCCAACGGGGATTTTGTCAAGTGGTGGCGGTAACGCATAAGTTGGTATGCCCAAAAGAAGGCACCACCCACCGCACTCACCCAACCACCCAACTCCGTTTTCGTTTCTCCCACACCCTTGGCTCCCCTTGCAGGGGAGCTGTCACCGCAGGTGACTGAGAGGTGATAGGGAGCGTATCTCTCCCTCAGTCTTTTGCTTCGCAAAATCCAGCTCCCTCGTCAGAGGGAGCCTTTTTTTGCCGCCGTTGTCTAAATAAAACGGAGCGGATAAATCCGCTCCCTACAAATTCTCCACACTCACTTGGCTTGTTCATCGTAGGGAGCGGCGTTTACGACGCTCCGTTTTTCACCTATCCCCACATTCCGCCGTTCTGCCATCGCACCCACCCCACCCCCGTTTTTTTATATGGTTACTTTGCTTAAATACGCACCCCCATTTTTATGCAATGCGATAATGGAAAACCAAGACATAATTATGTATAATGAAATTGGAAAAGGCGGCGGCTAAAAAGCCCCTTCCTGATAATTAATTAATAAAGGTCGGTGGTAATATGAGTAAAAAAGCAAAAATTATTATTTTCGGTGTGATTATTCCTGCGGTTTCAATATACATGTTGGGATGCATATTTTTTATGTTTATTCCTTTCGGAGATAGCAATAGATTTGATAAGCCGTATACTAAAGGCGATGCCATGTGGGTCGGCGATAAGTATGAAGCCAAATTAGACATTGTTGAAAAAAACGACTATGAGCAAATAGGATATATTAATATTAATGGTACTATCCGAAAGACATGTTTTCATTTCAAAGCCAACTCAAATAATGTTAAAATCTGTGAGATTAAAGAGGATGGTTCGCGATGTTTTGATAATCCTCTTATGATGGCAGAATGTCTGTATAGCGATAATTCTTTTGCAATGAAAATAGTAGAAATCTTAAATGAAGAGTGCGATGTGTTTTTAAATCAGATAATTTATTTTGAAAAAGAGATTCCTAACACATCCACCACTCCTATATCCTAACGTTCAAAGGGCGGCTAAAAAGACATAGAACCGTCCCATGTCTTGATGGCACCACAAGTTGCAAAGCCTGTTATTCTTAATCTGATACCTATGCTTGTATAGGAGGTTTGAATGTGTTTAAAATATGTAAGATGGATAAAAATCAATTCTCAGACTTATTGCTGGAAATTGACAAAAACTCTAGAAGTATAAATGCTTTCGGACCTTTTGAAGGACTATATGCAAAATTTTGGCAAAGAAGTTTTAAAGTTAAATATAATAATGGAGAAAGCTTATCACCAGATCCGATATGCGTTGAGTGGATTGGATTTCTTTTATCATTTGGGCATAAATCATTTCTTATTAATTTTATTGGCTTGGGCATTAAATTCTGGATAACATTTTTTGTCTTTATGCTTTTTTGTTTGCCACCAAACGACTTTAACCTATTAGGTGTTATTATTGCTCTTGGAATGGTATCCCTCGTGACTTATCTTACGAGAAATGACTATGTTTATTTAAAAGAATATGCGATGGAATTATTAAATTAGTTCTTTATTTTAACCACATCCTAAAACATAACACAGCAGACTACTCCTAAATCCTAACAATCAAAACGGGCGGCAGGTTGCCGCCCCTACTTTTTTTCTCGCTCCCCCACACTACGCAATCTTACAACAAAACAAAAACAGTCTGCTGTTTTAGTCAGCAGACTGTTTTAATTTAATCTTTCACAGGCAGTTTGTATTTTCTGAATATCTCCACCGCTTTAGCTATCTGCTCAGGAGTGGGAACGGGGGTATCCTTTAAAGTGTACTCCCTATTCAGCTGTTCCCATTTATACTCGCCCATTTTATGGAAGGGCAACAGCTCAACTCTCTCAATGCAGGAATAACCTCTTAAATACTTTGCAGTCTTTTCCAACTGCTCCTCTTCCAAGGTCAGCCCCGGCACCATAACGTAGCGTATCCACACGGGCTTGTTCTGCTCATCGCAAAACTCCAACGTTTCAAGAGCGTTAGCGTTATCCATGCCCGTAATATCCTTACAAAGCTCGGGATCTATTGCCTTTATATCCAGCAAAATGAGGTCTGCCAAGGAAATGGCACGGTGGGACTGTTTTAGGGGCACGGCACCTGAGGTGTCGATAGCTGTGTGCATACCACTCTTTTTCAGAGAGGTTATTACCTCCTCCAAAAACTCGTGCTGCAACAAGGGCTCTCCGCCCGAAAAGGTCACTCCGCCGTGACTGATAAAGCTTTTATAACGGTCCATCTGCTTAATGAGCTCGTTTGCCTGCATCTCTTTTCCGTCACAGGCATCCCAGGTATCGGGATTATGACAGTAACGGCATTTCAGAAGGCAACCCTGCATAAAAACAACGTATCTTATGCCGGGACCGTCCAACGCACCGAAGGTCTCTACTGAATGTATTCTGCCTTTCATAGGAATACACCTACCTTGCTTTTGTTTTTATAACTTCTCGTGGAAGGTTCTGTTGATAATATCCATCTGCTGTTCACGGGTAAGCTTGATAAAGTTTACAGCATAACCGGAAACACGGATAGTAAGCTGAGGATAAAGCTCAGGATGATCCATAGCGTGTAGCAGAACATCACGATTGATAACGTTAACGTTGATGTGATGACCGCTCTCGGCAAAGTAACCGTCCAAAAGGCTTACCAAGTTGACCTCACGGTCCTCCTTACTGCGACCCAGTGCATCGGGAACGATTGAGAAGGTGTAGGAAATACCGTCTTCACTGTAATCATAGGGCAGCTTTGCCACTGACATCATAGATGCTACGCAACCGTTGGTATCTCTACCGTGCATGGGGTTAGCACCGGGAGCAAAGGGCTCACCGTGTTTTCTACCGTCAGGAGTGGAGCCTGTTTTCTTACCGTAGATAACGTTTGATGTGATAGTGAGGATAGACAAGGTTGCTTTAGCGCCACGATAAGTACGCTGTTTTGCAAGCTTGTTCATAAACATTTTAACTATCATAACTGCGATCTCGTCAGCACGGGGATCGTTGTTACCGAATTTGGGGAAATCGCCCTCGATCTTGTAATCCACAACCAGATCATTTTCACCACGGATAGGTGTTACCTTGGCGTATTTGATAGCAGACAAAGCATCTACTACAACGGAAAGTCCTGCGATACCGCAAGCCTGAGTACGGAATATTTCCTCATCATGCAACGCCATCTGCAGCTTCTCGTAGCAGTATTTGTCGTGCATATAGTGGATAACGTTAAGGGTGTTGATATAAAGCTTTGACAGCCAGTCGCAAATAAAGTCAAACTTTTTCATAACATCATCGTAATCCAATGTGTTACCACGGACTGCCAACAGCTCAGGAGCAATCTGATCACCTGAAATCTCATCTCTACCGCCGTTTATAGCGTAAAGCAATGCCTTTGCCAGGTTAGCACGGGCACCGAAAAACTGCATCTGCTTACCTACTCTCATAGCAGAAACACAGCAAGCGATAGCATAATCGTCACCGAACTTTTTACGCATCAAACGGTCACTTTCATACTGGATAGATGAGGTCTGGATAGAAACCTTTGCACAGTATTTCTTGAAAGTTTCCGGCAGATGTGATGACCAAAGAACAGTCATATTAGGTTCGGGAGCAGGACCTAAGTTTGTGAGGGTATGCAAGAAACGGTAGCTCATTTTTGTTACCATGTGCTTACCGTCAGTGGTGATACCGCCGATAGACTCAGTTACCCAAGTGGGGTCGCCTGAGAACAGTGCATCGTAAGCAGGGGTACGCAAAAATCTTACCAAACGCAGCTTCATAATGAAATGGTCAACCATTTCCTGAATCTCAGATTCGGTATATTTACCTGCTACCAGGTCATACTCAGCATAAATATCCAAGAAAGTGGAAACTCTGCCTAAGCTCATAGCAGCGCCGTTTTGTTCCTTTACTGCTGCAAGATAAGCAAAATAAAGCCACTGAATAGCCTCTTTAGTATCGGTTGCGGGTTTGGAAATATCGTAACCGTATTTTTCAGCCATAGCCTTAAGGTCCTTAAGTGCACGGATCTGCTCACAGATCTCCTCACGGTGACGGATAGCATCATCATCCATAGACTCATAGGTATAAGTCTTCATGGCCTGCTGTTTCATTTCGATAAGATAATCCACACCGTAAAGGGGAACTCTACGGTAGTCACCGATAATTCTGCCACGGCCGTAAGCATCGGGCAGACCGGTAATAACGCCTGAATGACGGGCTTTTTTCATCTCATCGGTGTAAACGTCAAAAACACCGTCGTTATGAGTGCGACGATATTTAAAGATGTTCTCCACCTCAGGATCCATCTCTCTGCCGTAAGCCTCCAATGACTTTCTGACCATACGGATACCGCCAAAAGGCATAATAGCACGTTTTAAGGGAGCGTCAGTCTGCAAGCCGACGATTACCTCACTGTCTTTATCTATATAACCTGCATCGTGGGAGATGATGGTTGAAATGGTCTTCTCGTCGATATCCAGCACGCCGCCGGCTTCACGTTCCTGCTTTAACAGAGCAGAAACCTTGTCCCACAATTTTTTTGTACGCTCTGTGGGCGGTGCCAAAAAGCTTTCATCACCGTCGTAAGGGGTGTAATTTCTGATAATAAAATCTCTTGTGTCAATGAAGCTGTTCCAGCTTCCTTCGTTGAACGTTAACATTTACATTTCCTTTCTTTTTATTCGGGGTATTTGCCCAATATATTAGTAAAAGGGCAGGATGGTCCCTGCCCGTTAACAATCAATATCCGCCGTTGTCGGTAAGTGAGTCATCGTTAAACACCCAATCTCTTACAATGATCTCAGTGTATTCGGTTGGGGTGTTGCGAATAACCACTCTGTCAATACCGGCATTTATGATCATTCTTTTGCACATAGCACAGGAGTTTGCATCCGGGACCAACTCTCCTGTTTTCATATCTCTTCCCACTAAGTACAGTGTTCCGCCTAACATATCCTGTCTTGAAGCGGCAATAATACAGTTAGCCTCAGCATGGACTGAGCGGCACAGCTCGTATCTCTGACCTCTGGGAATGTTCAATTTTTCTCTGGTGCACACGCCTAAGTCCAGACAGTTTTTTCTGCCACGGGGTGCTCCTGTGTATCCTGTTGACACGATCTGGTCGAACTTAACTATAATTGCTCCGAAATTACGACGCAAACAAGTACCTCTCTCCAACACAGTTTCGGCAATATCAAGATAATAGTTTTCTTTATCGGTGCGGATCATTTTTTCCATAGTAATCATCCTCCCATTTAAACTTTATATATATTTTAATCTATAATTCAACATTTTTCAATAGTTTTATCTTTTAAAATTTAATAATATATGTTATTATTAAAGAAATCCTGAAAAAATAAAAATTTATGTGAAAGTTGCAGATTTTTTATGGAAAAACTTACTAATATTTCCTTCGTTAAAGACCTGCTGTCGGCGGCAGGGTTTACCTTTTCAAAGCAAATGGGTCAAAACTTCCTTATTAACCCCTCCGTTTGTCCGAGAATGGCACAGGAATGTGGCTGTGACGGTATTGGAGTTATCGAGATCGGCCCCGGTATCGGCGTGCTTACGGTGGAGCTGGCAAAGCGTGCTAAAAAGGTGGTTTCCATTGAGCTGGATACCCGACTCAAGCCGGTTTTGGACGTTACCTTGAAAAACTACGACAACGTTACGGTTATTTACGGTGACGTGTTAAAGCTGGACCTTATGCAAATAATAAATGAGCATTTTGCCGATATGGAGGTCTGCGTTTGCGCTAACCTGCCTTACTACATCACTTCGCCCATAATTATGTCACTGCTCGAGAGCAAACTGCCCTTTAAGGCTATCACCGTTATGGTGCAAAAGGAAGCTGCAGTGCGTTTGGCAGCAGAGGTGGGTACACGTCAGTGCGGTGCAGTGACGGCGGCAGTCAGCTATTACGCTCAGGCAAAGCGGCTTTTCAACGTGGAGCGTGGCTCGTTTTTACCTGCCCCCAACGTGGATTCTTCTGTTATCAGACTGGACGTGCGGTCTAAACCGCCCGTTGATATCAGCGATGAAAAAGCCTTTTTCAAGGTTATTAAAGCATCCTTCGGTCAGCGCAGAAAAACTCTGTCAAATTCGCTGTCCTCAGGACTAGGGCTTAACAAGGATAAAGTAAATTTATGCATTTTAAAGGCAGGTCTTAAAGCTACTGCCCGTGCTGAGGAGCTTACCCTTAAAGACTTTGCATCTCTTACAGATATTTTGTTTAAGGAGGAATAGCCTTTATGCCCGAATATATGGATTATAACGATTTCGGTGAAGAAAAAACCAAACGACAAAAGGTTTTTTCTGCCATCGGTCTTACGCTTTCCATATTGTGGTTGGTTGTTGTGGTGTTGTGGGTTATCTTCAAAACCCCCGATAATATCCGCTCGGATTTTGCATCCATCAGCTCATCATCCCACAGCTTTTCTGAAAAAGCAGATACCTCAAAAAATCAGTTTTTAATGCTTAAAAACGAACTGGAGTCGGGTAAGAAATTCACTGTTTCAACGGATTTCCGCCAAACCTATCCCGACGTTTACAAGCTGCTTATTATGAGTGAGCTGGACATCTCCAAAAACGTGCCTAAGGCCTTTGACCAGGACGGATATTTTACCTTAGCACTGACCTATGTGGTAAGCAGTCACGAAGATGAAGACGGTATTGTCCGTGCAGATAAGGGTATCGATTTTTTGATGATTCCTTATGAAAGCACTGATAAAAACGGTCTTTGCGTAACCTTAAATCAGCCGCTGAAATTCTCTTTACGCTACAACGCAGAGGTGGACGGCGTGGTGCCCCGTGTGGTAAACGAGCCGGTCAGTCCCAAACGTTTCCGACTGGGATTTTACTCCCTTTCCGTTGATTTTAAGACCAAGGACACCATTGAAAACATTGGATACAAGGCTAAGCTTTTGCATCCCCTTACCAAATCCGAAAGCAAAAACTTAAAGTTCAGTAAAAATATATCCGTAAAGGGATTTGAGAAGTTAAAATCCTCTCTTGTTTCGGGTGAAGGAGTCAGCGACACAGTGGTAGAGCGTACCTACGCTTTGCCGGAGCCCTTTAAAAACACTGCTACCCTTGTGATCAACTACGACGATCTGATGTATAACAAAATGGACAGTATTACGTTTACCGTACCCGATATGCCGTCGGGCGAATTTGTAATTACCGTTAATTAGGAGGGCTTATGCCGAGATTTTTTGAAAAAGTAACCGGTGATGATGTGATTATCAGCGGTGAAAACGCACAGCATATTGCAAAGTCATTAAGAATGTCATCGGGTGAGTGTATTACCCTGTGTGATGACGGGATAGACTACCACTGCGAAATTCAAAGTGTTAACGCCGACAGTGTGCACTGCCGTGTTGTGAAAAAAGAGCAAAACCTGACTGAGCCCGACGTTCAGGTCACGCTGTATCAGTGTGTGCCTAAGTCGGACAAGCTGGAGTATGTGGTGCAAAAGGCGGTGGAGCTGGGCGTTTCGGCAGTGGTGCCGGTGCTTAGTGAGCGGTGCGTGTCACGACCTGATGAAAAGTCTGCACACAAGAAGGGTCAGCGGTATAACAAGATCGCACTGGAGGCCTGTAAGCAGAGCGGCAGAGGTAAAGTGGTTGAGGTTTTGCCCATGATAAGCTTTGCAAAGGCGGTTGATCAGATCAAAAATTTTGATGCCGCTGTGCTGTTTTACGAGGGCGGCGGTGCACCGCTGAAGGAGATTATCGCTAAGCAAAAGTCGGTTTGCATTTTTATCGGACCTGAGGGTGGGTTTGCACCCGAAGAAGTGGAACTGGCAAGGCAAAACGGTGCTGTTGCCGCCACGTTGGGTAAACGCATTTTGCGTACTGAAACCGCACCTATTGCAGCCCTTACAGCAGTTATGCTACTGACAGGAAATATGGAATAAAAGTTGTACGGCACGGTATGGGTCCACCCCACCCGTGCCGTTTTTATTGTCCCCAATAAACGCATTGGTGTCAAAACAGAGTTTTTCAGGTGGTTTTCATACATAACAAAAGCGAGGTGAAATTCACCTCGCTTTTTTAATATGAATCATTATCACAACAGCAGCCATCTGCTCGAAAACGGGAAACAGGACCATCGCCCACAATGACTTTTTTTCCACAACATGGGAATTCATATACTTCAATATAATCATCCGCTGCGCCTGAACAATGAACGCGTATCGCTTCTTGTAAATGGTAACGATTTTCGTAGTTTAGTTTTTCATAGATTTCTTTTATCTTATTATATTTATCAGCTTGATAATGTATAGGTCCAATAATTTTGCTTTCTAATATTGCTTCTATTAATTCCACTATTAAACCAATATCTTCTTTGGTCGGAATGTGTGGAATTCTAAAGCATTCATGTTCATCCAAGACACGTGGGACCTCGGTTTTTCCAAAAACAAGAGGTATTATCGTTGCGTTAGACGCAACGATCCATTCTAATTCTTGCAAGCAATATTTTGAAGTCAAAAAAGCATCTGTGATAAGAACGACCACAAATCCATATTCAGCAGTTTTTTGTATAACGTCTTTTATTTCAGTATAAAAGTCAACACCCGGCAGAATATCGCATTCACTAGCCCATACGTCAAAATCTTTTTCTATTAATGCGTTTGACAACTGCTTGTACACCTCATATCCATCTCGGCGTGTATATGAAATGTAAACTTTAATAAGCGTACAAATTTCTTTTACTTTGGTTAAAATTGCATCGACGGAAAGAGACATATTTATTGACCAAACCTTTTGCTTTCCTTTTTTGAGAATGTAGTTTTTTTCCATTTGTACATACTCTGACCGAGAAGCAGCAGGACTTTCACAAAAAACAAACCATTCACGACTATCAATTTCTCGTTTGATTAATGTGTCTAATTCGTGTTTTCCTTCGGGAGTATCTGCGTTTAAACACTTCAGGTGAAATGCTAATGGATTATGCAAATATTTTTCAAATTCATTTCGTATAATACGAACTTTATCGATATCTTGGCTGGAATGAGATAAAAAAATCCAACAACCACCTTTTTTCACATAATCACCACCTTTAATTTGTTATATCATATTTAATTTCAAAAGTAAATAGTTGCGGTATATTTCTCCCGCAATCACAAATACTAACATCACGATTTGTAATTTATGTGTGGTAGGGGCTGGCGCCACGACAGCCCGCAATAAATATTCAAATTCAAAGCGGGACGTCGAAGGCGCCGTCCCCTGCAAAAACCAAAACACCGCAGACTTTTATCTGCGGTGTTTTTCTTATCATCACAAATTAAAATGCGATCTTGTTTCTGATATACTCTTCCAGCTTATCAATATCCACAAGCTCCTGCTCCATTGTGTCACGGTCACGGACAGTTACCTTTCCGCTCTCCTCAGACTCAAAGTCGTAAGTGATACAAAGAGGTGTGCCAGCCTCGTCCTGACGGCGGTAACGTTTGCCGATAGAACCTGCATCGTCATAATCCACCATAAAGGACTTAGCCAAACGGTCACGGATCTGGAGTGCTTTATCAGACAGCTTCTTTGAAAGGGGCAAAATAGCAGCCTTGATAGGAGCCAGTGCCGGATGCAATCTGAGAACCACACGGGTTTCGCCCTTATCGTCAACTTCCTCATCATAAGCCTCGCACAAGAATGCCAAAGCCACACGGTCAGCACCCAAAGAAGGCTCAACAACGTAAGGAATATATTTTTCGTTGGTGTTGGGATCGAAGTATTCCAATGACTTACCTGATGTATTGATATGCTGAGTTAAGTCAAAGTCGGTTCTGTCAGCAATACCCCACAACTCACCCCAACCAAAGGGGAACATAAACTCAATGTCAGTGGTGGCATTGGAATAGTGGGAAAGCTCCTCTTGTTCGTGGTCACGAAGCTTGAGGTTTTCCTTGGCAATACCAAGATCCAACAGGAATTTCACGCAATAATCTTTCCAGAAAGCAAACCACTCAAGGTCGGTACCGGGTTTGCAGAAGAACTCCAACTCCATCTGCTCAAACTCACGGGTACGGAAAGTGAAGTTTCAGGGAGTGATCTCGCTTCTGAAGGACTTACCTACCTGTGCGATTCCGAAAGGAACCTTTTTACGGGTAGAACGCTGAACGTTTGCAAAGTTAACGAAAATACCCTGAGCAGTTTCAGGACGCAAAAACAGTTCGTTTTTAGAGTCCTCAGTAACGCCCTGGAAGGTCTTGAACATCAAATTAAACTTACGGATATCGGTAAAATTGCATTTTCCGCATTCGGGACAAACAATGTTGTTCTCCTTAATATAATCGCTCATCTGAGCGTCAGACCAGCCTGCGGGGTTAACGCCGGTTGCCTCAATCAGCTGATCGGCACGGTGACGGGTCTTGCACTCTTTACAATCCATCAAGGGATCGGAGAAGCCGCCTACGTGACCTGATGCAACCCAAACCTGAGGATTCATCAAAATGGCACTGTCCAGACCTACGTTATACTCACATTCCTGAACAAAACGCTTCCACCAAGCCTTTTTAACGTTGTTCTTGAACTCAACGCCCAAAGGACCGTAGTCCCAAGTATTGGAAAGACCGCCGTAGATCTCGGAGCCGGGGAAAACATAGCCTCTGCCCTTACAAAGGGTAACTATTTTATCAAGTGTTTTTTCTGAATTTTTCACTTATTTTCCATTCCTTTCAAGGTATATCACCACATATAATAACATTTTTATGTTTTAGATGCAAGTGTTTACTTGAAAAATAGTTATTTGCGTATTATAATATAATTAGTTTTTCTAATAACAAGCCATTTTTTAATAAGGAGTGGTTATATGGATATAAGTATGGATCTGTATCGGGTGTTTTGCGTTGTTGCCCGTCATAACAGCCTATCCCGTGCGGCTGAGGAATTGTTTGTTTCCCAGTCGGCGGTCAGTCAGTCTATAAAGCAACTGGAAAGTCAGATAGGCGGCAAGCTGTTTAACCGCACTGCAAGAGGCGTGTCGCTGACCGCTGAGGGTCAGGTTTTGTTCGGATATGCTGACAGTGCTTGTCGACTTATCGAAAATGCCGAGAAAAAGCTCACGGATATGCAGAATATGAAGTCGGGCGTTATTAAAATAGGCGCTTCCGACACGGTTTGCAGTTTGTTTTTGCTGGACGTGCTAAACCGCTATCACAGAGATTATCCCGATATAAAAATTCAGGTGTTAAACCGCACCTCGGGTCAGTCCTTGGAACTGTTAAAGCGTGGTGAAGTGGATATGTCCTTTGTCAATTTGCCCATAGAACACACCGACGGAGTTGACATAACACCAATTATGAATATTTCCGACTGCTTTGTGGTGGGCGGCAAGTATTCCTTTTTGGCTCGACGCACTGTTACCCTGAAAGAACTGGAAAACTACCCTGTTATGATGTTGGAGACCACCAGTAACACCCGTTGTATGCTGGATAAGTTTCTGGCTGAAAAGGGAGTTAACATAACACCGTCTATTGAGCTTGGAAGTATGGATCTGTTAATGGACTTCGCCCAGATCGGACTGGGTATATCTGCAGTGGTGGAACAGGCGGCGACCGACAAGATCAAAAAGCGTGAGCTTTATAAGCTGCGCTTGTCCGACGCCATTCCCGAACGCAAAATCGGACTGGCAACTATGAGTGGTGTATCCCTTTCCTTTGCCGCTAAAACCTTTATACAAAGTATAACGTAAAAAAAGCAATACTCCGGCATAGCCGGAGTATTGCTTTTTATTGGCCTGCCATCCGCTATCCACTCGATAATGTTGCCTGGCTCCCCTTGTCAGGCGAGCTGGCGGCGACAGCCGACTGAGGGGTAGTTTTTGTTTTCTCTCCCTCCGTATTTTGCTTCGCAAAATCCACCTCCCTCGTCAGAGGGAGGCTTGCTAGCGCTTAATTTGTTTTATACTGATTCGTAGGTGGTGCGTAAAAGTATCTCGTTTTGCACGATAGGACTCAGCTCCACAAATCTTGCACTAAATCCGCCGATTCGCACAATCAGATTTTTATACTTTTCCGGTTCCTTCAAGGCGTTTTCCAGATCATCCTTACCGATAGAGGAAAGGTTGGTTTGCACACCGTTGTTCTTATAAAAGATCTCCAAAAGCATTCTGATCTTATCTTTGTTGTTTTTCAGCATATCCTTGTTAAATCGGATGTTATGCACCACGCCCACGTGTTTTGACGCATCTATCTTTGCCATAGAATTAAGCGTTGCAGTAATACCCGACACGTCTGCACCGATAGAAGGGCTGTTGCCGTTGGATAAGGGTGAGCCCTTTAGTCTGCCACACGCAGTTGCCGCCGTTACGGCACCACGCTCAGCAGAGCCTGAGTTGTTAACGCTAACCACGTTATAGCGGTACAGCATAGTGTCCTTACCGGCCATATCGTGAACTTTGGATATATGGTCAAACACCTTAATGGCCATTTGGTCGGCATAATCGTCATCGTTACCGTATTTAGGTGCGTTAAGCAATATTCTGCGCTCACGCTCATATCCCTTAAAATCGCAGTCCAGCATATTAACAAGCTGAGGCAAGGTCCACAGCTTATCCTCATAAACGCACTTTTTAATAGCAGTAAATGAGTCGGCGGCGGTGATAAGTCCGAATATTTCACTGGTAGCACAAAGATAACGTGCGCCACCCTCGAAAATGGGCATATTCTTTTCGATGCAGTCGTTTATCAGCAGACTCAAATGCAGATAACACGCCTCTTCACCTGCCACCTTATAATTTAAGTGCTCGGAATAGGCTTCCTGATAGGCTGCCTTGGTTATCATTTTGTCATAAGCGGCAAACAAGTCGTCAAAGGTCTTGAAATCCTCTAAAGCACCGTAATCATCATCAACCTTTTCACCGGTGAAGGAGTCCACACCACGGTGCAACAGAGTGTTAAGTGCAATAGGCAGAGTCATACCCGTGTTGGGTGTGCCGGTGCCGTAGCCCTCGATAACATACTCACCACATCCAAAGGGCACCCACTTTTGCGCCATCTTCTCATTTATATTATAAGCCTTCATCATAGCAGGAACAGTGGTATCGTCGCTGTAAACAATGGGATATACCGCTCCGCACTCAATGTTGTTCAAAGTTTCTTCCATTATACGGGGGTCCATACCGCTGTAATAACGCACCGTTACCTGAGGCACCACGTCAATTACCTTACGTGAGGTCTTAATGATAGCAAGTGCAAGCTTATCCGCCTTTTCGGGGTTATCTCTGCCAAGTCCTGCAACCACGATACGGCTGTCGTGGACCTTGCTGACACGGATAACGTTGCGATAAAATGATGCCAGCATCTCAATGGCGTCATCCTCGGTGATAATGCCTTTATCAAGGTCGTTGTTATAAAGGTCGCACAGATAATCGTCCATTCTGCCGTAGTTCATAAGATCAGAACAAACAGCGTATATCCATACCAGCTGCAAACCCTCTCGAAAGCTCTCGGGCTTATTTTTTGCAATATTTTCAAAGGTTTCGGCAATGGCGGTATAATGCTCAACATCACCGCTTTTTGCCAATTCTCTTGCACTTTTTGCATAGAAAAGACAAGCGTCGATAATAAGGTCAACCGACCCCTTTAGCGCAGTGTAAAAGTCTGAGTCGCCGTTGATTTTTACTTGCTCATCAATGTAATTTTTCAACCCGCAAAGACCTAATTTAACCAGGCGCTTTAAGTCAACGGTCATACCCGCAATACGGCCTACACCATAATAAAACTTAGGGTTATTCTCACCGATACAGCAGTTGTATTTCTCGGAAAAACGGTCCATCAGCTTTTGCTGAGTGTTTTCCTTCAGCCAGAAAGTGCGCATCTGCTCAACCGACTGAATATACTCCTTATCAACTGTATCTCGCACCTTATCAAGGGCTTTTACTACACTCTCATCCCAATAGTAATAGGTGTATGCACCGCCGTACTGGGGTGAAAATCCCACAAAGCCGTGGGCCATACAGCCCACGATAATATCGTCTTTCGAAATAGGAGTGAGTACATAGGGAATCTGCATTTTAAGGCACTGAAGCTCACGCTGAGCCTTGTTGTCATAGCTTTTATACACCTTAGTAAACTCAAGTGCATAATCAAGGTCTTTTTTAGCATCAAAATACATTATAATAACCCCCGTTATTATATTTTCGAGTTCATTCTACCAAAGTGTTTTTTAAAAAGCAATAGTAATTTTTACTTATTTATAACAAAATTGACAATATGATGAAATTTATCTGTATTTACTGCTTTGTCGGTTGTTTTTTTTAAAGTAATATGCTATAATGATGCCGTCGTTTCAGGGAAACAGGTGAAAATCCTGTACGAGCCCGTCGCCGTAAGGTGCAAGAAAAATCATCTCTCTTACCCGATGCCGCAAATCGGGGACAGGCCATTGAGTCAAAGACTTGAGAAGGCTGAGTGGTGGTAGCGCTAAAGTCGGAATATCTGGGCGGCGAAAATGCCCTTTAACTGCGAGTGCCGGTTGGGTGAAAATAATTTATTTTAAAGGAGAATGCTTTATGCAAAACACAAGACTTACAAAAATCTTGTCGCTGATCCTTTGTGTAGTGCTTACTGCGGCTATAGCACTGACTACAACAGGTTGTAACAACGACAAAACCCCCGATGAGGGCGCCACAACAGTGGCTACCACCACCGCCGCTCCTACAGTAAAAGGCGAAGGTGCCACACAGTTTTACTTTACCGTTGTTGGTAAAGACGGCGCACAGACTCATTTCGATATCCGCACCGACAAAAAGATCGTGGGTGAAGCACTGGCTGAACTGGGACTCATTTCAGGTGACGAGGGTCTTTACGGACTTTATGTGAAAACCGTTAACGGAATTACCGTTGATTACGACACAGATAAGATGTATTGGGCTTTTTACGAAAACGGAAAGTATGCGGCAGCCGGCGTTGATAAAACTAACATCACCGCAGGTTCTACATATTCCTTTAAGGCTGAGAAATAGTGAAGCTTAAGGTTATAGATGTAGTTGTACTGGGTATGTTAGGGGCAGTAATGTATGCTTCTAAAGCCATAATGGCAATGCTGCCAAATATACATCTTCTGGGCGTTATTATCGTCGCCACCACTGTGGTTTACCGAAAAAAAGCAATTTTCCCTATTTACATATATGCGTCTTTATTGGGGCTGTTTGAAGGCTTTACCGTTTGGTGGATTCCCAATCTCTATACTTGGACAGTGCTTTGGGGAGCAGTGATGCTTTTGCCTAAAAAAATGCCCAATAAAATAGCAGTGATCGTTTATATGATTGTCTGCGGATTGCACGGATTTTTGTACGGTGTGCTTTGCGCACCCAGTCAAGCGTTGTTTTTTGGCTTGAATTTTAACAGCACGATTGCTTGGATTATTTCCGGCATTGGATTTGACATAACCCACGGTATCAGCAACACGTTGTGCGGACTCTTAATAGTTCCCTTAATATCAGTTTTAAAGCGTGCCGAAAGATACGCATCAAGAACATAACAAAGCCCCTACTCCTTATAAAAAAGAGTGGGGGTTATTTATTTTTGCAATTTTAAATCTGCCAAACAGGAGGGGAACCCCCTCCCCTACGATATACCAATTTGTATGGATTACGCATAGATCAAAAGGGGTGCCAAAGCGGCATGAGCGAAAAAAGAAGTTTGAAAATTTTATCTATAACAAAACCCCTCTTGTCGGGCTGACAAGAGGGGTTATTTTTTATTGTGCCGCTTGTTTTTTACGTTTTATTTTTCTAACTATAAATCTTGTAAGCAATACTATTCCCGCTATCAAGAGCAAAATTACAAGCAACAATACATAAGTGAAAATATTGGCGTTGGAAAGCAGGTTTATGGGATTTAAGCTTGAATACACTACCTTTCTACCGTCGGGCTTTGAATACTTTGCATCCATTTTACCGCCCATATTTTTCAGGTAAGAGGAGATAGCATACCACTCCTTTAAGGGAGTGCCGTTTTCATCCTTTACAACGTAGTTTTTCAGATCAGCTACCTCAATAGGATTGCCGTCTTTATCCCTTGGGGTAATCTCCAGAAGTCCCATAGACGTACTCTTTACAGCACCCAACATCTGTCCTGCATACATACCCGTTACAATACGGTACAGCTTTTTATCATCAATCTTTTCCAAAGTGCCGTCACTGTTTTGAAGCATAGCGTAATCAACCTTATTAAATATCATACGCTTGGTGTTGAAGGAGTATTCTACTCCTGAGAAAAACAGCTGAGCCGATCTCATCAGAGGCTGAACCGATGCATCTACCTCTAAGGCGTTTTTCAAGTCCTTACCGGTTATATACACCGCCACCAGCTCACCCTCGGTACCAACTCCCAGTGACGCTGCATTGAACACGTCGGAAACAGTCACGTCACCTAAGGGTATGCTCTCACGGATAACGCCCGTGGCAGTCAGCGCCACGTCCACTTTATCACCGGTGGTCTGTTCCACTGCCCATTTGTAAGCATCTGAGTACAAGTTGCCCAGTGTGGATTCGTGCTGAGTGGCATAAACCTCATCAACGGTATCGAATTTATAGCCGTTATTTACCAGCACCTCATCAAAAGACACGCCGTATTTTGAAAGGTAATTTTTCTCAACGTCTGCCTTAAAGCCTTCCACCATAGCCGCAATGGTTGCGTCCTCTGCAACAGCTTCGTCAATGGGGATCAGCTCATAGCTTTTCAAAGTCACCTGACCCTTTGCGTTATATGAAAGGTTTACAACACCTAAATTTTTGCCGTATTCAGCGGCAGAAACGATATAGGTGCCGTTTACCTCGATAGGCTTGTCCAAGGTGGTGTGGGTATGACCTGAAACGATCAGGTGTATGCCCTCAACGTTCTTTGCCAACTCATAGTCCTCACCCTCACCGTCTTCGGTGCCGCTGTGAGACAGACAGATAACCACCGGCTCAACGCCGAATTTTTCAACACATTCAGCGGTCGCTTTTTCAACAGTTGCTTTAGCTTTTTCTATGGGCTCTTGCATAACCATTCCCGAGTTTGGAGCACAGTCGTCAGCATCGTAACCGAATATACCGAAAACAGCATAGCAAACGCCGCCACGCTGGAGTATTACATAATCCTTAACGCCGTAATTATCAAAAGCGGCGGTAATTTCTTCGTTATAACCCTCTTCGCCTTTTTTGGGCGGCAGGTAGTTAGCGTCCACAATGGCAGGCAGTTTATCCTTGCTGTTTACAGCAGCATTAAGCATAGACGCCAGACCTTTGGGCAAATAATCGAATTCGTGGTTGCCGAAGGTGGTTGCGTCATAACCCATAGCACCCATCATACGCAGCTCAATAGCAGATGTGGCAAAGGCAGTCTGGAACAGTGATCCCATTGAAAAGTCGCCGCCGTCAACCAAAACAGCGTCGGGATATTTTGCCTTTTGCTGATTTATAGCAGTCATCAGCCTTGCGTAGCCGCCGAACTGACCGCCGTCCTCATGGGCAGATGGTAGCAGATGGGAGTGAAGGTCGTGGGTGAACAAGACAGTGGCGTCATAAGTGATGGGGTCTTTATTTGCCGATACGGTAAAGCACAAGCTAAACAGCATCAGCACCGCAAGTGTAAGGGATAATAAGCGTTTCATAAGCAAACCCTCTTTTTTGTTTTTATATTTGATTTTATTGTAGCATACCCATAACAAAAACACAAACACTATTATCACAACTTAAATTTTTGTGTAGGGAGCGGCGATTTCGACGCTCCGTATCAAAATATCCATTCGGTTTGTGCAAACAAAAAAGACAGATAGCGAGGCTATCTGTCTTTTTTTAATTATCTTTGTACACGGCCGCTGCCGTCACCACCTGCAAGCTTTTCAACCTCACTTACAGACACTCTGTTGTAGTCGCCCTCAACTGAGTGCTTAAGGGCTGATGCAGCCACTGCAAACTCAATAGCGTCCTTTGAACTCTTGCCTGATAAAAGGGCATAGATAAGTCCGCCGCCGAAGGAGTCGCCGCCGCCTACACGGTCAACGATATGCAGATGATAGGATTTTGAGAAATAGTAGTCCTCACCGTCATACAGCATACCTGCCCAGTCGTTATCACTGGCGGAAATAGATGTTCTAAGAGTAATGGCAACCTTTTCAAAGTTGAATTTGTCTGCCAACTGCTTTGCAACGGATTTGTAACCCTCGTGGTTTAACTTGCCGCCGTAAATGTCAGTGCCCTCTGCCTCGATGCCGAACACGTCCTTCGCATCCTCCTCATTGGAAATGCAAACGTCAACGTACTGACAAAGCTCGGTCATAGCCGCTCTTGCTTCATCTCTGGTCCAGAGCTTGCCACGGTAGTTTAAGTCGCAGGAGATCTTAACTCCCTTTGCCTTTGCAGCCTTACAAGCCTCTTTGCAGATTTCAACCACGTTGGGTCCCAGCGCCGGAGTAATGCCTGTGAAATGGAACCAGTCAGCACCCTCGAAAATGCTGTCCCAATCAAAATCAGCGGCTGTTGCCTGCTGAATTGCGGAATATTTACGGTCGTAAATACATACTGAACCTCTCTGTGATGCGCCTTTTTCCAGGAAATAAATTCCCACACGCTCACCGCCACGAACGATCTTAGATGTATCAACGCCGAAATAACGAAGACTATCCACTGCAGCCTGACCGATAGCGTGTTTAGGCAGTTTTGTTACGTAAACGCTGTCAAGTCCGTAGTTTGCAAGGGATACCGCCACGTTGGCTTCACCGCCGCCGAAGGTGGCTTGCATCTGATCGTTCTGGAAAAATCTATAATATCCGTTAGGTGCCAAACGCAGCATTATTTCGCCGAATGTTACTACTCTACTCATTATTTTCCCTCCGCTTTGTCCAGTGCTTCTTTAACAAAGAAGCTACCGCCTATTGCTTCAACCTTATCAAAGGCTAAAAATTCATCAATGTTGCTTCTGTCAACACCGCCTGTGGGGATAAATTTAACCTGAGGAAATGGTGCTGAAAGTGCTTTTAATGCTTTAAGTCCGCCATAGATGTTTGCAGGGAAGAACTTAACTGTGGTGATGCCCAACTCTAATGCCTGCATGATCTCGGTGGGTGTTACGCAACCGGGATAGTAGGGGATGTTTCTCTCGTTACAGATGTTTGCAACCGCCACTGAAAGACCCGGTGATACGATAAACTGAGCGCCTGCTTTAAGGGCGTCTTCACACTGCTGTGCGTTGATAACAGTGCCTGCACCGATGCTCATTTCGGGATAGTTCTTGCAAGCATAAGCAATAGCCTCAGCTGCACAAGCAGTACGGAATGTGATCTCCGCACAGTTGATGCCATTACCCTTTAAAGCACTTAAAATCTTATCGGTTTCGGATAACTCTTTAATAACAACAACAGGTACAAATTTTTCCATAACATTAAACCCCCGAATATGCTGAAAATCCGCCGTCGATAGGCAGTACTACGCCGGTAATAAAGCTTGCGGCATCGTTGTTAAGCAAGAACAACAGTCCGCCCTCTAACTCCTCACTCTCACCGAATCTACCCATAGGTGTAGCGGCAAGAATTTTGCCGGTTCTGGCGGTGGGAGTACCGTCTTCATTGAAAAGTAGCTTTGCGTTTTGCTTGGTGGAGAAAAATCCCGGTGCAATAGCGTTAACTCTGATGCCTACTTTACTAAAGTGTACTGCAAGCCACTGAGTGAAGTTGGAAATAGCAGCCTTAGCACCTGAATATGCAGGGATTTTGGTAAGAGGAGTGTAAGCATTCATTGAAGAAACGTTCAAGATGTTGCAGCCCTCTCTGCCCACCATCTGCTTTGCAAAGCACTGGGTGGGGATAAGTGTGCCTAAAAAGTTTAAGTTGAAAACAAAGCCCACGCCGTTTTCATCTAAATCGAAAAAGCTTTTGGTATCGGCATCAATGTCACCCAGCTCAAAATACTCTTTGTCTGTGGTGGCTTTGGGGTTGTTACCGCCTGCACCGTTAACAAGAATATCGCAAGGACCAAAGTCTGCCATAACCTTTTCGGCTACCTCACCGCAGATAGCTTTGTCCAAAACGTTGCAGCCATAAGCCTTAGCCACGCCGCCTTCAGCCACTATCTCATCGGCAAAGCCCTTTGCAGCCTCTTCGTTAAGGTCTAAAAGTGCAACCTTTGCCCCTGCACGGGCAAGTACCTTTGCAAAATTACTGCAAAGCACACCGCCTGCACCTGTTACAACTGCAACTTTTCCTGAAAGATCGGTATTAAGTACGTTTTTCATTTTACTTACTCTCCTTTTCACAAGCTTCAAACAAACCGTTGATATAAGCGGCACCCAAGGCTCTGTCAAACAGACCGTAGCCGGGTTTACCGGTTTCGCCCCAGATCATTCTGCCGTGGTCAGGACGGACGTATCCGTCAAAACCGTTATCGGTTAAAGCCTTTACTATCTCGTACATATCAAGGCTACCGCAAGAGGAAAGATGTGCTCTTTCTTCAAAGGAGCCGTCATCCATAATATAAACGTTTCTGATGTGCATAAATGCAATTCTGTCCTGTGCGGCATATTTACGCACCATTTTGGGGATATCGTTAAACTTAGCGCAACCAAGACTTCCGGTGCAAAGGCACAGACTGTTTGCGGGGCTGTCAACTATTTTAAGGAAACGGTCAAGGTTCGCTTCAGTGGTGATGATTCGGGGTAAACCGAAAATGGGATAGGGCGGGTCATCGGGGTGGATTGCCATTCTGACACCACACTCCTCAGCCACGGGAATAACCTTTTTAAGGAACCTTTCAAGGTTTGCCCACAGACCTTCCTCACCTAACTCACCGTAAGCAGAGATAAGCTCTCTTACCTCCTCTTGAGTGTAACTGGAATCCCAACCGGGCAGGTGGATATCGTCTTTCAAGGGGTCAAGACCTTTCATCTGCTCCCAGTACATAACCAAGCTTGTGGAGCCGTCTGCCGCTTTTTTGTCAAGCTGAGTACGGGTCCAGTCAAAAACCGGCATAAAGTTATAGGTTACGCACTTAATACCGTACTTAGCGCAACGGCGGATGTTTTCGCAGTAAACCTCCAAAAGCTTATCCACGTCGCCTCTGCCAAGCTTGATGTCCTCGTGAACGGGGATAGACTCGACCACGTCAAACACCAGACCTGCGTCTTCACACTGCTTGGTCATTTTAGCAAGGCTCTCCTCGGGCCACACCTCACCGGGTTTAACGTCGTAAACCGCAGAAACGATAGAATGCATACCGGGAATCTGGGAGATATACTCCAAAGAAACGGGGTCACTGTCACCATACCAACGGAATGAAAGCTTCATCTTATTTACCCTCCAAATCAAAATATCTTTTTGCATTGTTAAAGCAAATATCTTTTACAATTTCACCAAGCTGGGGTGAGTCGGGATACTCACCGTTTTCCACCCAGCCGCCTAAAAGGTTACACAAAATCCTGCGGAAATACTCGTGACGGGTGTAGCTTAAAAAGCTGCGTGAATCGGTAAGCATACCCACGAAATTACCTAAGAGTCCTAAGTTTGCAAGACTTATAAGCTGATCTATCATACCCTGCTTGTTATCGTTAAACCACCAGGCACTACCGTGCTGAATTTTGCCGGGAATCTCGGTGCCCTGGAAAGCACCCATAAGGCTGTCGATAAAGGAATTATCGCTGCTGTCAAGACTGTAAATGATAGTCTTGGGCAAGCTCTCGCTGCTGTAAAGGCAGTCAAGCAGTCCTGACAAAGCCTCGCTGGACTCCTTAGGCCCGATACAGTCAAAGCCGGTGTCGGGACCAAGCTTTGCAAACATCTTGCTGTTGGGGTTTCTTAAGCAGTTGTAATGCAGCTGCATAGCCCAACCCAGTCGTTTATACTCTTTAGCGCAGAAAACAAGTAAGTTAGTTTTAAAGGCTTCTGCCTGAGCCTTTGTAATACTTTCCCCTTTAAGACCTTTTTGCATTATTTCATCAGCCGCTACGTCATCGCAAGGGGTAAATATCATATAATCAAGGCCGTGGTCACTGGCCTTACAGCCACACTCATTGAAAAACTCTATTCTCTTTAACAGCGCATCCTTCAAGGCTTTAAGGGAGTCGATTTTAACCCCTGCCACCTCTGAAAGCTGTGAAATATACTCTAACCAGCCTGACTTATCAATGTTCAGCGCCTTATCAGGTCTGAAGGAAGGTGCCACCACAGTTTTAAAGCTGTCATCAGCCTTTAATTTAATGTGCCACTCCAATGAGTCAACGGGATCATCGGTGGTACCGATAAACGCAACGTTACTCTGCTTTATTATTCCACGAACGCTCATTGAAGGTGCTTTGAGTTTTTCTGCCGCCAACTGCCATACCTGCTCAGCGGTATCACCGTTTAATATACCCTCATAGCCAAAATACTTTTTCAGCTCCAAATGGCACCAGTGGTACATAGGGTTGCCGATAGCTTTAGGCAGTGCCTCAGCAAATTTCTGGAATTTTTCTCTCTGAGGTGCGTCGCCGGTGATGTACTTTTCATCCACACCGTTAGCTCTCATCATACGCCACTTGTAATGGTCGCCGGAAAGCCACACCTCAAAAATATTTTCAAACTTTTTATCCTCGTAAATCTCCTTGGGACTAACGTGGCAGTGGTAATCAACAATGGGCATGTCCGCCGCATATTGATGATACAGCTTGCAGGCTGTGTCACTGCTCAGTAAAAAATCTTTGTCTAAAAATTTCTTCACAAAAAATCCCCCTTTTCATTTATAGTGTACCACATCTTTTTTACAATGATAATTGCATAAATTGTTTGACATATTGCAAAAATTGCTGTAAAATTTAATTGAGGTGAGAAATATGCGTGAAAAGGCTCAAAGATTCGACCCAAGGCAGGATATGCAAAAGGATTCTTACGAGATTTTCCACTATTTAGATATAAAAACCCGTCACTTAGACGCCCACTACCACGACTTTTATGAGGTGTTCTGCTTTGTGGACGGTGAAGTGGATTATTGGGTGGAGGGTAGTGTGTACCACTTAAAGCCCGGCGACATTTTGCTGATAAACCCCACCGAGCTGCACAAGCCCTTACCCAGAAGTGATGACTCGAAATACGAGCGTATTGTTTTATGGATAAATAAAAGCTATATTTCCACCCTTGCAGAGGGTATGTTGGAAACCTGCTTCGACTCAAAGCTTGCATCATATAAAAAGATACTGCGACCAAACTCCGCTGAAAAAAGTGAACTGTTTTCGCTGCTCAGCAGCTTTATCCGTGAGTATTACAGCGAGGATTTCGGCAACAGCGCCTGTACTTTAGGTATTTTGCTCCAGGTGATGACTCTTATTAACCGAATTTCGTTAAAAAGCGGCGGGTCGTCGGAAAAATACCGCACCTCAACTCTTATTGCAGACGTTCTGGCATATATCGGTGAGCATTACAGCGAGGACTTGTCTTTAGAGAGTGTGGCAAAGCACTTTTTTGTTAGCAAATACTATTTGTCCCACGAGTTCAGCAAGGCGGTTGGTACCGGACTTTACCGATACATAATGTTAAAGCGGTTGAACATTGCCCACGATATGTTAATGAGCGGTATGTCACCGGGACAGGTCAGCCACTTGTGTGGGTTTAAGGATTATACTGTATTTTTCAGGGCCTTTAAGGCGGAATACGGTATAAGTCCCCGAGCTTGTTTGGGGGAAAATAAGGGATTCTCAGATTTGTAGAGTTGAAATTTTAGCTCTACAAATCTTTTCTTTTTTCAGAGAGTTGCAAAATTTCATTGTAGATTGTGTTAAAAACGACTGCATAGTATAATAGCGGTGGCAAATTTAGCAACCAACGAAAGGAATTTACTTAAAATGAATAAAAACATCAAGATAGTTGCCGACTCCTCCTGCGATATGCTCGAGCTGTCGGACATCTGCTTTGAAACCGCACCCTTAAAAATCATCACCGCAAACAAGGAATATGTTGACGATAAAAACCTTGACGTGTATGAAATGGTAACAGAGCTTGGCAGTTATAAAGGTAAGTCCTCCACCTCCTGCCCTAATGCCAACGATTGGATAAAGGCTTTTGGTGATGCAGAGGAAGTGTTCTGCGTTACTATCACCGCCACACTTTCCGGCAGCTACAACGCCGCTGTAATGGCAAAAGAAATGTACGAGGAAAAGCATCCGGGCAGACGAGTGTTTGTTCTTAACTCACTTACTGCAGGGCCTGAGATCAGTCTGATAATTGAAAAACTGCAGGAATTGATCCTTGAGGATAAAGACTTTGACGAGATCTGCCAATACATTACAACCTACCGCAAAAACACAGGTCTGTTGTTTATGCTGGAGTCTATGAAAAATCTTGCCAACAACGGCAGAGTTAGTCCGTTGGTGGCTAAAATGGCAGGACTGCTGGGTATAAGAGTAGTGGGTAAAGCAAGTGATAAGGGCGATTTGGAGCCGCTGAACAAGTGCCGTGGTGAAGTTAAAGCGCTGCAGACTATCGTTGAGCATTTAAAGGAGCTGGGACTGAAAAACGGCAAAGTCAGGATCGCTCACTGCTTTAATGAAGAGGCAGGTAAACAGCTCAAAGAACTTATTTTAAAGGAACTGACAAAGGTGCAGGTGCAGATATACAAGTGTCGTGGACTGTGCAGCTTCTACGCCGAAAACGGTGGACTGTTAGTGGGCTTTGAGAGGATATAAAAAAGGCAGGGTTTGTAACCCTGCCTCTTTTATTTATGTTATCTCACTTGCAAAATCTACCAATCCAAAGGCTTTGTTAATTTTGTTTAATCCTTATAGGGCGTGTCGCAAAACAGCCAGGGATAAATGTCCGCTTTGGTTAAGAAGCTCACCCCAAAAAAGAACAGGGCAATTGTTTCCATCAGCCATACCTTAAAAGAGAAATCAGGAACAAGCAAAATAAGAAACGATGCGATCATACCAACTCCGCACACACGGTAGATGGTGTTGCGGATTTTCTTCTTAACGGTCTTTTCCTCTGAACTTTTAGTGAACAGAAAAAACGAGTTATAGGCAAGCAGGCCAAAGAAAATCACTGCAGAAATGTAATGAATCATACTGCTCACGCTCTGGTTGATCATAAATGTGCCCACTTTAATGTTCTCCTCTGAAATCGCACAGGGGAATATACAGATCATAAGACCTGCTATGCCCGAGCAGGTCAGGACCACGTCATCAATCAGTTCATAGCCCTTATAAGAGATCAAGAGGAATCCCGCAGAACCGAGGATAATCATAAACGGGGTGCAGGCGTTTGTGTACCATGTGGCAGAAATAGAGTGAGGGAAGTAGCCCACCAGGGCAACTACAATCCACGGCAACAGCATTCCCAGCCAGCCAATCATTGCTCGTAAACGAATCGTGTTAATTTGAATTTTCTTTCTCCTTATTTTTTAAAACGTCTTAAATTTTTTATGTTCTGATGTTTATGTAGTTTATAATGTGATTTTTTCAGCACAAGTTAATATGAATTAATCCGTCAAATCCGTCGTTATAAATCAATGGTGATTTCGTATTTATCTTCAATAAGTATGTAGTTCACGTTATGCTTTTGTGCAAGTGATAACACTTCAGCGTTGTCTGTCAGTACAGTCTCTATAGTGCACCACTCATCATCCAAACGATTTTCAATGACATTTGCATATTTCTTTATATCAGCAAAATGATTCTTTATATACTTTTCGCTCATCACAAGACAATAATATCTTATATTATCAAGGTATTCCTGCTCAAAATCATTTGACCAATCAAAAGGAATATAACTACCTTCCACAATCAAATTTTGTTTGTTCTCGATGGCGGTTTTAATCATCTCACGAACAATCGGCCACAAATACTCAGTTAATTCATTATCATCCATAGGGGTGAGGTCTGTGTTGCCACTGCGAATTAAGCCCATTTTCAGATGGTCTATTGACAGGTATGGATATTTATATTTTTCGAGCAATTTTTGGGCCAGTGCAGTTTTACCTGTATGCGATGCTCCGGTAATTAAAATAATCATTATCTCACCTACAAATTCTTATTCATCGAATTGATTATACCACTTTTCAGCAATCAAATCAAGGCGAAACCTTGTATATCATCTATTCCGCAGGAATTGCATATCATCAACACGCAGTGTTGCATCTCATCAAGCCGCAGGTAATACAGCCTTCGGCTGATGATATGCGCCTACGGCGATGATATACACGCTGGCGCGTGATGATATGCCAAGCCTGCGGCTTGGATAAAAAAAGAAGTAACTTTTGGTAGACAAAAGTTACTTCTTTTTT
>JAFQWA010000011.1 GCA_017407705.1 Clostridia bacterium | reverse complement strand
CGGTCTTACGTCTGGAGGTAGCCACACGTTTCATAAGCTCTTCGTAATAAAGCTCTTCATCAAAGGGCAGTTCAACAGTTTTTGAAAGGAATGCAGAAAGGTGCATAGCATTGGAAATGGTAAGTCCGTTAATGCCCTCTCTACCGTCAGCCACTAAGGGAGTGCCACGCAGTATAGCGCCGCCGAAAGCGTTAAGCACACCAATATGCTGGGGATTCTCACCGTCAGTCTCCACCTCGATTTCCTTCTTACCCACCGAGCCAAAGGGCACTGTGTTGGTTTTAGAAAATTCCTGCTCAGTCATATCAAATTCGATAACACTGAGCTTACCGTCGTCAACAACCAGCTTAGCACGGTCCATCTGCACCTCAAAACGGTTGGTACCGCAAGCATCACCGGTAGTGGTTACGAACACACCGGTAGCGCCGTTAGCGTATTCAACGTAGGTAGTAACATCGTCCTCTACCTCAATATCGTGCCAACGTCCGAAGTGCATATTGGTCTGCACCTTAACGGGCATACCGCAGATCCACTGCCACAGATCCAGATTATGGGGGCACTGATTAAGCAACACACCGCCACCTTCACCGCTCCAGGTAGCACGCCAGTCACCTGAATCGTAGTAAGCCTGAGGACGGTACCAGTTGGTTATCAACCAGTTGGTACGGCGAATCTCACCGTAGTCGCCTGACTGAACCAGCTCACGCATTTTGCGGTAAACGTGGTTAGTACGCTGATTGAACATCATAGCAAAAACCGTGTTGGGATGACGGTCAGCCTCTTCATTCATTTCACGTGCTTGCTTGGTATATACACCGGCAGGCTTTTCCACCATAACGTGGATATCACGCTTTAAGCATTCGATGGCATATTTAGCGTGATCGTAATGAGGCACAGCCACGATACAAGCATCTATCAAGCCGCTGTCAAGCATTTTTATAGCATCATCAAACATTGTTACCTTATCGGTTATATCGCCTTTGAACCACTCCAAACGCTCTGCGTTAATATCAGCAATAGCAGTAAGCTCAAAATCAGGACAAGCGCCGTTTACTATATTACGAGCGTGGGCTGAGCCCATATTTCCGACACCGATAACACCAAGTCTAACCTTGTTTTCCATATTAAATACCCCTTTTTACCGTAAATTAAGATTATTTAAAGCCCAATGCTTTAAGGTTGTTATAGCTACGTTTTAAGCAATCAAAAGGATCTTCGCCGTAGCAGTCATCCTGCTCTACCAGCATATACTTTGTACCGGCTGACTCAGCCTTTTCAAACACTCTGTCAAAGTTGATGTTACCCTCACCAATAACAGCCATTTTCTGCTCAAAGGCACAGTCCTTAAGATGAATACAAGGCACTCTGCCTGAAAAACGCTCTATCCACTGTGCAGGATCTCCACCGCCTACCTGTACCCAGTAGGTATCTATTGTAAAGCCCAACTCATCGGGAGCAAAGTCCTCACTTATTTTCTGTAAAATCAGCTTACCCTCCTGCTTTGCAAATTCGTGGGCGTGGTTGTGATACATAAACAGCTTGCCGTTATCACGAAATGCACGGGCTACAGGTCGGTATGTTTCAACAAAGTGGTTGTATGATTTATTGGGATCAGACTCATCAAAGCTGAACCAACCAAGTCCTATATGATCGCATCCAAAAACCGAATGATCCTGTGCCACTTTAACCGCATCAGCTATCATACGGTCACCGGGTGTGTGGGTAAGCACGCAAGAAAGTCCGTTAGCATCCAGCTGATTTTTAAGCCACTGAGGGTCGAAATCACAGGTGCCCGACACCTGAACGGTGGTGTAGCCTATGTCTGCGATTTTTTTCAAGCTCTCGGAAAAATCATCTAAATTTTTGCAAAACTCACGAATGGTATATAACTGTGCACCTATTTTCATAATTATATCTCCTTTAAAATATCGCTGAAAGCCTTACAAGCGGCATCAAAAGCAGTATTATTATCAGGATAATGGTAAGCACCCACCTGACTTTTCTCACCCTCACGCTCCAAGTCGTTTAATCCGCTGAACACTGCAAGGTGAGGCTCTAAGGTGGCAGCGCTACCGCCACGGCTGACGTAATCCTTAAGTATTACGGGAATATTACCTATTCCACAGCCTGCAGGAACCACGTCACCGCTTTCTAAAGCGTCTTTAATATGCAAATAGTGGATCTTATCCTTTAACAGCTCCCATGCTGCCAGAGTATCTTCACCGCACTGGATAAAGTTTGCAGGATCAAAAACTCCCTTTAACTGCGGCAGTGCTGTCAATATCTCGTTGCAACGAACAGCAGTATCACCGTAAATACCCTTTTCGTTTTCGTGGCAAAGGTCAACCCCACTACCCTTTGACAGCTCACACAAAACTCCCAAACGGTCAATTACCTCATTACGGTAATTCTCGTAAGGCTTATCTTTAGGCATAAAAAAGGAGAAAATACGCATATTCTTTGCTTTTAAAATATTTGCAATCTCCAGTGTGTGCTTAAACTTTTCAATATGAGCGTCAAAATCGTCTTTTTCAATGTCTATCTTACCGATAGGTGAACCGATAGACCATACTGAAAGTCCTGCATTTTCAATTTTTGAGATAACCTCTTTTGCCTTAGCCTCAGAAATGTCCGAGATGTTTACATTATCAACACCACGAATTTCCAATCCGTTCAAACCGTTGCGTTTCATAGCAACTATCTGATCGTCTATCATAGGACCTGCTTCGTCGGCAAAAGCATAAATTTTAAAGTTTTGCACAGTGGTTGCCTCCTAAAATTTTATTTGTTGTTTTTATTATAATTTGGATAAAATATTAAATCAATTGAAAATAAAAGCATAAAAACATTGCAAATATGTGCATATTGGTTTATAATAAAAACAAAATTGAGCTTAAAGGTGGTTTTGCTATGGTATTGCCCTATATTCACGCCAGCAGGTCCTGTACAAATGACCCACAGCAGGACTCCTTTGTTATGCACACTCACGACAATTATGAGATATTTTGCTTTTTAGGCGGTAATGCTGAGTATGTGGTGGAGGGTAACATCTACCCATTAGAGGTGGGCGACGTTATTTTAATGAGAAAATCCGAGGCTCATCACCTGCTGTTACATTCTGCACAGACCTATGAGCGTATTACCATAAACTTTTCTTTCCCAATGCAAACTGAAGAAGACTATTATAAAAAGCTGTTAAGATGCTTTGATGACCGCTCGTTAGGTCAGTTTAACCGATATTCCGCCACCACCTTTAAGGATCGCAACTGGTTGTATTATCTTAACAAGATCTGCGACTGCAGTGATTTGGAGCAAAAAGCAGTGTATTTAATGGTTTTGTTGGAGGAGCTATCAGAAAGCTTTGAGATTGCAAAGTCGGATTACAGGGCGGTCTTAAGCGGGTCTGCAGAGGTTTTGCAGTATATAAACCGACACCTGACCGAGCCTTTGTCTTTAGACAGAATATGCAAACGCTTTTATATAAGCAAGTCCCAGTTAAACCGAAATTTCAAAAAGGCAAACGGCTCTACCGTTTGGGAATATATCACCGCAAAGCGACTGCTGTTGGCTAAGGAAATGCTGAAAAACGGCGGTAAACCCACGGAGGTATATCAGCAGTGCGGCTTTGCCGATTACGTTACCTTTTACCGAGCCTATCACCGCCAATTCAACACATCCCCCAAACACCACTCACAATAAGCCTTCTTATTACGGTAGGGGCGAACTGCGTTCGCCCGCTCTTTCCATAAGGCAGTGCTTTTTATTGTTTTCCACTCTCGCCGTGGAGAAAGCGTGGGACATCGAGACGCCGTCCCCTATTGGGCTGAGGGAGTGTGGTAAAAAGCGAAAAAGATATTTACATCATAAAAAACCTCCCGATATCGGGAGGTTTTTGTTATACTAATCATTTTTTACAGCTTCGGTTATGCCTGCTGCAAGACTTGTAAGTCCCTGAATTTCAGAAGGGATAATGATCTTGGTAGCCTTACCGTCGGCTGCACGCTCAAATGCCTCATAGGATTTGAGTTTGAGCACCTGCTCAGTGGGAGCAGCCTCGTTTACCATACGGATACCGTCAGCAGTAGCCTTCTGGATCTTCAAAATAGCCTCAGCCTCACCTTCAGCCTCACGAATCTTAGCCTCTTTAACAGCCTCAGCACGTAAAATCGCAGACTCTTTTTCAGCCTCAGCACGTAAAATTGCAGAAGCCTTTTCACCTTCAGCAACCAATATGGCAGACTTTTTCTCACCCTCAGCCTGAAGGATCTTCTCACGACGCTCACGCTCAGCCTTCATCTGCTTTTCCATTGAATCCTGAATCTCACGGGGCGGCATAATATTCTTAAGCTCAACACGGTTGATCTTAATACCCCAAGCATCGGTAGCAACGTCCAAAACATTGGTGATCTGACCGTTGATAGTATCACGGGAAGTAAGAGTTGAGTCAAGCTCCATATCACCGATAATATTACGCAAGGTGGTTGCGGTAAGATTTTCGATAGCCATCATCGGACGCTCAACACCGTAAGCAAACAGCTTGGGATCAACGATACGATAAAACACAACAGTGTCTATCTGCATAGTTACGTTATCCTTAGTAATAACGGGCTGCGGCGGAAAATCCACCACGTGCTCCTTAAGAGAAACACGCTTTACCACACGGTCAATAAAGGGCATTTTAAGATGCAAGCCTGCATCCCAAGTGGTGTGGTATGTACCAAGTCGCTCAATAATGAAGGCACTTGCCTGAGGTACGACTTTAATACAAGCAATAATTGCCGCAAGTACTATAACTGCAACAACGATCAATACATAAATTAACGGTTCCATAAAAAATTCTCCTTATTTTGATTTTACAGTTAAAACTGTTCCCGATACGGATTGCACGGTCACTCGGCTTCCCTCTTGAATCTCACTGCCGTCCTCCGATACAGCACGCCAATAAACGTCGCCCAAAAGCACCTTGCCGTCGTTATCGTCAATAACTGACTGGGCAACGGCGGTTTTGCCGATGAGCTTACTGTCGGGATTTAAGTCGGCACTGCTGCCTCCACGACTGAATTTTGCCGAAAACTTTTTCTTGAACAGCCATAAAAATGCAGCGGACAAGCCTAAAAATACCACTACCTGCACCCACGCCCAAGGGCATATAAGTGACAGTAATGAGGTAATTACGGCAGCGGGGACAAACCAGATCGAAACCATTGCAGTGGTGCAAATTTCGACTATCAGGGCAAAAACCCCGATCATCAGCCATATAAACCATGCGCTTGTTAGCAATTCACCCATTTTTGCACCTCCTATCTGTTAAGTATTATACCATATATACGCCCATAAATCAATATATTTCGGACTACGCCCAATATATTCCCACATAAATAAAAGTCTCATATATAGCAAGCAGGTAGTATAGTCTCTACTTAGCTCCCTCTGACGAGGGAACTGTCCGAGCATCAGCGAGGACTGAGGGAGAGATAACAAATTTTTGTGCTCATATTTTCTCTCCCTCCGTCTTTTTGCTTTGCAAAAATCCACCTCCCTCGTCAGAGTGAGGCTTGGCCATTTTTAACTTTTTATTATTCATCGGTTAACCTTTTTTTGAATCACACGACTATTCTCTGTTTTCGTTATACAACAAAAAACCTCCTGAACGGATCATTCCGTTTCAGGAGGTTTTTTATGATTTAATTATTTAATCATATCGTTATCTTTTATGTACTTAATCAGCTCATCAACCTGAGTGTAAGCCATAGCAACAACGGTATCTGCTGCACCGTAGTAAATAGAAATTCTACCGGTCTCAGCGTCCTGCAGGGTTGCACAGGGGAAGCAAACCATTGAAACGTCGCCAACCTGCTCATAAAGCTCAGTAGGAGCAATAAGATAAGGCTCACAGTGATGTTTAACGATCCAAGGCTTCTCAAGGTCAAGAATTACTGCACCGAAGCTGTAGCAAGCGTCTGAACAGGTCTTCTGAACGCCGTGATAGAACAACAACCAACCTTCAGTTGTTTTGATAGGTGTGGGGCCGGCGCCGATTTTCAGCCAATCCCAGTAAGTGCTGGGTGACATAACGTGACGGTGGTTACCCCAGAAGTTAAGGTCGGGGCTCTCTGAGTAGAAAATGCAACCGGGCTCACTGTCGTTAAAGGGACGGCTGAGCATAGCAAAGTTGCCGTTGATCTTCTCAGGGAACATTGTGCCGTTTCTGTTATAGGGCAAGAAGCAGTTTTCAAGCTGATAGAAATTCTCAAAATCGTCTGTATAAGCCAGACCAATTGTGCAGGTGTTGCTGCCTACTGCAAACATATTGCACCAAGCAACGTAGTAACGGTCACCAATCTTGGTAACACGGGGATCATAGCCAACTGAAAAGTCGTCAATCTCGTCCTTAGTTTTTATAAACTCAATGCGTTTTTCAGAAATATCCCAGTTAATACCGTCTTTAGAAAAGCCAACGTGAAGCTCCTGCTTTCTGGTTTTAAGGTCAACTCTGAAAACACCTGCGAAACCGTCTTTAAAAGGTACTACCGCACTGTTAAAAACACTGTTTGCTGCAGGGAAAGGAAAACGACCGATAATGGGGTTCTCAGGATCTCTCCAAACCACGTCGGTGCATCCTTCAGGTCTTGCTTTCCAAGGGATATTGGGTAAAGCATCGCCGATAATAGTTTTGCTCATTTTAAAATCCTCCAAATCTGTGATCTCCATAGATGATAGCATAAATCTTTTGATTTGTCTATACCTATTCTAAGGCAAAGTCCTCTGCATCGAACTGCATAAGCTCGGGAGCAATCTTAGGTATTCTCTTTAAAGGGTCATACTTAAAACGGCGGCACTTATAGTCGCAGCTTACAATACCCTTTTTTCTGCACAACACCGAAACTCTATCCTCTGCCAACACACCGTGAGCACAGTAGCCGCAAGCAGGATTGATATTATTCCCGTATAGCTTTCGACGCATCAAAATCACCTCTTTACACAACATTGTACCACATACTTCAGAAAAAATCTACCAGTCTTTTATGAGATTTTTGATAAGTTGAGAACAAAAATACAGTGCAAAACACCAAAAAGGCTATGGGGAACCCTACTGTTGCTCCTGATAGTTTTGGTATAGACACAGAAAAGGTGGAAAAAACCTGCTCCGATACAGGAAATATCCTCAGCAGTAAACTGCAAATTATATAGGATATGGCCGCGTTTACACACCTGACTGCTATCATGGTTGTGAATTTCGGACGGCACACCCCTGCACAAGCCATTACCTGACACATCACCGATATTCCGCCAAATCCCGTTATTGCCGCAAAAACGGGTATGGGTGCTTGAAGCACTGCCGCCAGTGCACAGCCGTTAGACACCTCAGTCACTGCAGTCAGCGCAAGTCCCACCCACTGCCCCCACGATGCCTTTATTACCGCAACAACTCCCGAAAACAGCACCGTGTAAGCACAGACCGAGATAAGCGCACCTGTGGATGCAGCCACACTTTCCACCAAAGCGTCTGCTAAGGACATTCTCTGCTTTTTGATACTTACCTGCTCTGTTGGTCGGTAAGACTCCACAAATCTGCCGCAAAGCAAGGCTGTTACTATTGCTGACAGCAGGTGGGTTACTGCCAGTATCCACCCTGCCCACTTGTTATACAGCATACCGCACCCCACCGCTATCACCAAAAAAGCGGGACCTGCTCCTATGCAGAACAAACACATCTTTTTACCCTCTGATAAGGATATTGCTCCCGATGAGTGCATAGACCGTACCATTCTTGCTCCCACTGGATACCCTGCAAAAAAGCTTAATAATATTACCAAAAAAGTGCAACCGGGCAGTTTAAACAGCCGCCCTGTTACCCACTCCCACTTGCCTGCGCCTATATTCAACAGTCCCGATTTTTCCATAAACGAGCAAACGGTCATAAAGGGAAACAGCGAAGGAATTATCACTGACGAGCATAAAAGCAGACCGCTTTTGAGTCCATCTGTAACCACGTTACCCATACCAAATATGCACACCAACGCTGTAAGACACACCGAAAAGCAAAGTATCATTTTAAATTTTCTCAAAACTAACACCGCCCTATGTATGTTTTATGCCTTAATTTCATAATTTTAATTATGAGTTTGAAACAAGGAGTTTTATATATGTCAAAACACAAACATCGCCCTCTCCAGTATTTAAGTAATGCCTTAGAGCTGCCGGAAGGACTGCTCAGTGGCGGTGCACATTTAGAGTTGCGGTCCAACCGTGAGGCGGTTATCGACGGCAAATGCACAGTACTGGAATATGACGACAGCAAAATTAAAATAAACACCGGCTCAGGTATAATAAAGTTCTGCGGAAGAAATCTGTCTATATGCTCATTGTGCAGTGACAGCGCTATCATACGTGGATTTATCTGCACCATTGATTTTACTGATTAGGGGTATCTAAATTATGTTTATGCTATGGTTGTACCGATACATAACCGGTTATGTGAAATTTGAAGCAATCGGCGGTTTTTCCGAACGGTTTTTAAATCTATGCGCCATAAACGGAATAACCGTTTGGGGCTCCTCCTTAAAAGACGAAACCCTCATAGGCTTTATGCAGGTTAGGGATTATAAAAAAATACGAAAAATCGCTAAAAAAGCACAGGTGCGTCTTAAGGTGCAAAAACGTTACGGTGCAGTGTTTATAATCCACCGCTATCGCAAAAGAACGGGTCTGGCTGTGGGATTTTTACTGTTTTTTGCAATTTTATGGTTTTTATCCTCGTTTATATGGAATATTAACATTGTGGGTAATAAAAATATAAGTTCTCAGGTAATTCTTCAAAAGCTTAAAAGCGTTGGGGTTTACGAGGGCAGATGGCGAGGCTCTATCAACGCAGAAGAGGCAAGACTGTCACTTTTAATGGAAATGCCTGAGCTTTCCTGGGCGGCGGTGAATATGCGTGGCACTCTGGCAACGGTGGATGTTCGAGAAACAGTAAAGCCGCCGGAGAAGACCACCGCTGATTTCCCCTGCAACATAGTAGCCGCTGCCGACGGCAGAATAGTAAGTATAAAATGCTATGAGGGTACCAAAGAAGTGCAGGTTGGAGAAGCGGTGACAAAGGGTGATCTGCTTATCTCAGGTACAGTGGAACTGAAAAACTCAATGACCTTATTCAAACACGCCAAAGCCGATGTTTATGCAGAAACTGTACGTGAGCTAAACTGCTTTATCCCTTTTGAACAAACAGACAGGGTGTCTGTAAGATCACCAAAAAAGCGCAGTGTGCTTACCCTTTTCTCGGTGGATATTCCGCTGTTTTTAGGCTCTGTGGATGAGCCCTACGACGCTAAGAAAACCGTGTGGAATCCTGAGATAAACGGCGTAAGACTGCCACTTTGTGTAACCACCGCCACCTTCCAACTCAAAAAAGAGGTAAAGTTTAATATAACCCAAGCCGTGGCTGTGGATATGGCAAAAAAACAAATAGATGAAATGTGTAAACAGCAGCTATCCCCTATCTTAATAAAAAAGCTGGAGCAGACCTGCTCGGTGCAACCTAACGGCGTTTATATTACCCAAAAATTCTTGTGCAAAGAAAATATTGCAAAAGATGAAAATATTTTAATAAATAAGTGACAAATTTATTTTTTTATGGTATAATTAAACAGATTAAAATTTTCCCCACTTTACGGATTTACGAGGTAGAAATTACGTGACTGAAAAAATTATCCATCTTACCCGACCTGAGGAGGCTTCTCTTCTGTTCGGAAACTACGATGAAAACATCAAAATCGTTGAAAAACAGTACAGCGTTTCGGTGGTTTACCGTGACGGCTCTCTGAAAATAAGCGGCAGTGAGGAAAACGTGTCTTACGCCGCAAGAGCTTTAGAGGGTATGATACTTATGGTATCCCGTGGCGAGGCGCTGACTGAACAAAATATAAGATACGTTATGTCTTTGGTGGCTGAGGATAACGACGAAGGCGTTTCTCAGCTGACTGACAGTGAGTGTATCTGCATTACTACTAAGGGCAGACCTGTTAAGCCTAAGACTATCGGTCAGAAAAAATACGTTGAAGCCATTGAGAAAAACACCATTGTTTTGGGTGTTGGTCCTGCAGGTACCGGTAAGACTTATCTGGCAGTGGCAGAGGCAGTGAAGGCTTTTCGTCAAAAGCAGATAACCCGAATAATCCTCACCCGACCCGCCGTTGAAGCAGGTGAAAAGCTTGGATTTTTGCCCGGTGATTTGCAGCAAAAGGTTGACCCTTATCTGCGTCCGCTTTACGATGCTCTTTTTGATATGCTGGGCGGTGAAAATTTCCAGAAGTATCAGGAGCGTGGCAACATCGAGGTTGCACCTCTTGCCTATATGCGTGGACGTACTTTAGACGATAGCTTTATCATCTTAGACGAGGCTCAAAACACCACCAAAGAGCAAATGAAAATGTTCCTTACCCGTTTGGGCTTTAACTCAAAAATGATCGTCACGGGTGATATTACTCAGGTGGACCTGCCCGGCGGTCAGAGCAGCGGCTTGTTAGACGCTATGAGAGTGCTTAAAAATTTAGAGGATATATCAATAGTTAAATTTACCGAAAAGGACGTTGTCCGTCATAAGCTGGTACAATCCATTGTTAAGGCTTATGAAAAGGCTGATGATTTAAGGAGGCGTAAACATCATGGATAAAGTAAAGGTTATTATTCAGGATAAGCAAAAGCAGGTTAAGATTCCCACCGGAATCAGAATGTTGCTCCGCCGTTGCTGTACTGCGGTATTGCAAATGGAAAACTTCGAGGGCCCTGCTGAGGTGAACGTTATTTTTACTGATGATTTCGGTATTGCGGAATTAAATTCTCAGTTCAGAAACATTACCGCACCCACCGACGTGCTTTCTTTCCCCTTAGGTGAGAACGGTGAGTATGATACCAACCCTGAGTCAGGTGCAAAAATGTTGGGTGATATTGTTATTTCGGTGGAACGTGCATTAAAGCAGTCTAAGGAATACAACCACTCTTTCCAGAGAGAAATGGGCTTTTTAACCGCTCATTCCATGCTTCATCTTTTAGGCTACGACCACGTCAACGGTGGTATTGAAGCAGTACATATGCGAGAAAAAGAAGAAGCGGTTATGACTATGCTGGGCCACACAAGAGATAGCTTAGCACAGGATGACGAGCTTTGATTTCGAGGTAAAAAATGCTGTTTATTAAAAGCTTTTTTCACGCATTCAGGGGATTTTTTGATGCCGTAAAAACTGAGCGTAACTTAAGATTTCACCTTGTTGCCGCTTTTTACGTGCTGCTTATCTCCCCTTTCTTTTTGCAGAGCAAAACTGACTGGACAGTGGTTATACTGCTGATTTGCACTGTTATCTCCTTAGAGCTTATAAACACTGCCATAGAAAAGCTTTGCGATTTAATAACCACTGATTACAACGTAAACATCAAATTCATCAAGGACGTTGCATCAGGTGCAGTGCTGATAACGGCAATCGGCGCCGTTGTTATCGCCTGCTTGTTGTTTTTGCGATATGAGGGTTTTATTTTGCTGTTTGATTTCTCTAAGCAAAATCTGTGGTACCCCATATTGCTGATAATTTTAGCACCCATTTCGTTTTTATTTATAAAAGGTAAGAAAGGTAATTAAGTTTATGCCAAAATCTACTTCAGCGTTTATCGCTATTGTTGGACGTCCTAACGTGGGTAAGTCCTCAATTCTAAATAAAACGCTTGGTCAGAAGATCGCTATCGTTTCGGACAAGCCCCAAACCACCCGCACTAAAATCACCGGTGTTTTAACCAAAGACAGTATGCAGCTGGTGTTTATCGACACTCCCGGTCTGCACAAGCCCCGTAACACACTGGGTGAGCACATGGTAAAAGCTGTGGGCGAAGGTATGTCGGATGTGGATTGCTGCGTTTTGGTGGTGGAAGCAGATACTAAAGTGGCTCCTGCTGAGTTGGAACTGATTGAGCGTTTTAAAAAGAGAAAGCTTAATGCGGTTTTGGTAATTAACAAAATTGATCTGTTGGAAAGTAAGGAAGCATTGTTTGAAATAATTGCAAAATACAGTGCTCTTTTCGATTTTGATGCCATTATTCCCGTTTCTGCTAAAGACGGTGACGGTGTGGATACTCTTGTAACCGAGCTGTCAAAATACGCAGTGGAGTCAGTGCACTTTTTTGATGATGACTCATTAACCGATCAGCCTGAGCGTGTGATCGCATCTGAGATTATAAGAGAAAAGCTGCTGCGACTTTTAGATAAAGAAATCCCCCACGGCGCCGCTGTTGATATTGAGCGCTTTCACGAGCGTGAAAGCGGCGATATCATTGATATGGACGCAGTTATTTACTGTGAGCGTGACAGTCATAAGGGTATTATTATCGGCAAAAAAGGTAGTATGCTAAAGGCCATCGGCACCAAAGCACGTATTGATTTGGAGGACTTTTTTGAGTGCAAAATCAATCTTCAGCTTTGGGTAAAGGTTAAGGAAGACTGGCGAAACCGTCAGGGCAGTATTCATAGCTTCGGATTGGATTGATTTACCAAATCCCATCGTTACTGGACTTGCACCTTTAAGGCTGAATTTACCTATAATAAATCATAGACCTAAAGTTAAAACTCTAAATGTAACCTTGAGTTTAAGGAGTCTGTGATTATGAACGGTTTTGATGCTTGGAATACTTTTTGCAGTACGGGTAAGATAGAGGATTATCTTGCTTATAAAAATATTGCCGCAGTGAGAAATGAGGGAATGACAAATGTCGCTGATAACCACCGACGGACTGATAATAAAAGAACAAAAAGTCGGCGAGAGCGACAGACTGGTAACGATTCTTACACGGGATAAGGGCATTGTCCGCGCCTTTGCACCCCACGCTTTGAAATTCAAGTCCAAAAACCTCACTGCTACCCAGTTGCTTTGCTATTCACGGCTCACTTTGTATAAAAGCCGTGATACATATAAGGTTAACGACGCATCGTCGATACAAGTATTTTTCAAGCTTCGCAACGATATTTCTGCTTTATCTTTAGCAGGATATTTTTGCGAGCTTTTAATGCAGCTTGCCCCTGAAGAAGACAATGCCGACGATTTTTTAAGACTTATGCTCAATTGTCTGCATTTGTTATGTGAGGACAAGCGCCCGAAAGAGCTAATCAAGGCCATTGCCGAGCTGAAATTTTGTCAGCTGGCGGGATATATGCCCGACGTTATAAACTGTGCAAAATGTCAGTGTCCCGAGCCGCAAAGTCCCCTTTTTGACGTAAAAGGCGGTAACATATATTGCAGTGAGTGTGGGACAGTATCCCCCACCACTATCCCGATACCCAACAGCGTTTTAGCGGCTATGCGTCATATTTTATACGCAGAATCTTCTAAGCTTTTTGCCTTTAACATCAATGAGCAGTCACAGCAGATACTATCACTGATAACCGAAAGGTTTGTTGAAACACAAACCGAGCGAAATTATAACACATTAGATTTTTACAAAAGTGTCAGGGAGTAATAAATGAACACAAAACATCTTCAAACTCTTGAACTTAATAAAATATTAAACAAGCTGTCGGAGCACTGTGCCTCTGACGGCGCAAAGCAGGCTGCCCTCTCACTTATCCCTGCCAACAAGCTATCTGACGCTGACCGTTTGCTTACTCAGACTGAGGATGCTTATATCTTAACTGCCCGTTTTGGCTCCCCTTCCTTTGCCGCAGTTAAAAACGTGGATAACGCTTTGTCCCGTGCATCAGCAGGCGGTATGCTGAATATGGGTGAGCTTTTGACTATTGCAGGGGTACTTCGCAGTGTGCGTATGATAACCGAGTGGAGAAGCCGTTCAGAGGGAGTTAAGACTTCTCTTGATTATATGTTTAATTCCCTTTACAGCAATAAATACTTTGAAAACCGCATTTTCACCTGTATTTTATCCGAAGAAGAAATGAGTGACAACGCTTCCCCTGAGCTTTTTAATATCCGCAGAAAAATGTCGGCGGCAAGTAATAAGATCCGTGAAAAGCTTGATGCTATGATACGCTCATCCGCTTACCAGAAATTTTTGCAGGATCCGGTGGTCACCATTCGTTCAGGCAGATTTGTTGTGCCGGTAAAAAGTGAGTGCCGCTCGGAAATAGCAGGTCTTGTCCACGACACATCCTCATCAGGTGCCACTGTTTTTGTGGAGCCTATGGCAGTTGTGGAGGCTAATAACGAAATAAAGGTGTTGAAGTCTGCTGAGGCTAATGAGATTGAGCGTATTTTATATGAGCTTTCCGAAGAAGCCGCCAGCTTTTCAGAGGGTATAAAAACCTCATCCAGAATTATGGAGCAGTTAGACCTTATCTTTGCTAAGGCAAAGCTGGGTTTTGATATGAAAGCCACCCGTCCTATCTTAAACGATAAGGGCATTATTGACCTAAAAAAAGCCCGTCATCCTCTGCTGGATAAAAGCACTGTGGTGCCGGTGGATATTGTTCTTGGCAAGGATTACGATACTTTAGTCATAACCGGTCCTAACACCGGCGGTAAAACTGTTACTCTAAAGGCTATGGGACTTATGTCTTTAATGGCAATGTGCGGTATGCTGATCCCTGTTAGTGACAACAGTGAGATTTCGGTGTTTGATAACGTGTTGGCAGATATCGGTGATGAGCAGAGCATTGAGCAATCCTTGTCCACCTTCTCATCTCACATTAAAAACATCATCAGCATAATGGACAGTGCTGATAATAACACCCTCGTGCTTTTAGACGAGCTGTGTTCAGGTACCGACCCTGTGGAGGGTGCTGCACTGGCTGTAGCAATACTGGAAAATCTGCGTGAAAAAGGTGCTACCATTGCCGCCACCACCCACTATGCTGAGCTTAAAGCCTATGCTCTTGACACAAAAGGCGTGGAAAATGCCTGCTGTGAGTTTGACGTGGAGACCCTTGCCCCCACTTACCGACTGCTTATCGGTGTACCCGGTCGCTCCAACGCTTTTGCTATTTCGAGAAAGCTAGGTATTCACAGTGACGTTATTGACAACGCAAAGTCCTTAGTCAATGTGGAAAGCAGCAGATTTGAGCGTGTGGTAGAGGAGCTTGAGGCCACAAGAAAAAGACTTGAACAAAAGGAACAAGCTGCTGAAAGTATGCGTATTGAGGCTAAAAGGCTTTCAAAAGAGGCAAAGGAAAAGTCTGATGCGCTGCGTGATGAATATAATAAAGAGCTTCAAAAGGCACGTGATGCCGCCAGAGTGATAGTTGATAATGCTCACGCTGAGGTTAACCGTATTTTAGATGAGCTTGAGCAAATCAAAAAGCAGCAAAAGGGTGATATTTCCGCCGCTCGTGCCGCCGCTAAAGCAGGTTTTAAAAAGCTGGATTCTATGTCGGTTGGCGAAAATTATAAAGAAGACTATACCCTGCCCCGTGAGCTTAAAGTGGGCGATACCGTAACACTGGCGGATATCGGCAGTAAGGCAACTGTTTTATCACTGCCCGATTCTCAGTCTAACGTTATGGTTCAGGCAGGTATTATAAAGATGAAAACCGCTTTAAGCAACCTGCGTCTTATTGAGGAAAGCGGTATCGTTACCCCCAAACCCAAACGCACCTACACGTCAGGCATTGAAGCCAAAGCCGCTCGCAGAGCCGCTCTGGAGTTTGATATTCGAGGTCAGAACGTTGAAGAGGCAACCTTGGAACTTGACCGCTTTATTGACAACGCTTTGATGAACGGTATGTCACAGTTTACCGTTATCCACGGCAAAGGCACAGGTGCCCTTCGTGCAGGTATTCATAAGTTCCTTAAATCCCACAAATCCGTGCGTTCTTTTAGACTGGGCGTTTTTGGTGAAGGTGAGGCAGGAGTTACCATAGTTGAACTGAAATAACGCCTTGACAAAAGGCTGTTTTGGTGATACTATTATCATATATTTATAAAGCTTTGACGGGGACACGCATTTGCTTTATAAACTGTTTTAAGAGAGCGGTCTGGTTGCTGAAATGACCGTAAACGGTTTTGCATTTTGTACCACCCCTGAGCGCCGCCGAAATGTGGTATCACATAAAAGGCGTGCCGTGGCTACAGACTACACGTTATCACAGTCTGCATTTTGAGGTGGCAGTTTTTACTGCAACTCGGGTGGAACCGTGGAGTTTATTGCTTCATCCCGTGAACATTTATTTTTGTTTGCCGGATGAAGCTTTTTGTTTTATCCGCAAGAAAGGAAGTAATTTAATGAAGATCACTCTAAAAGGCGGAGAGTTCCGTGAATTTGAAAACGGTATGTCTATTGCCGACATTACAAAGGAGATCAGTATGGGTCTTTACCGTGCCGCTTGTGCCGCTAAGGTAAACGGCAAGGTGTGCGACCTTCGTACTGTACTCAATGAGGACTGTGAACTGCAGATCCTTACCTTTGACGATGAAGACGGTAAAAAGGCATTCTGGCACACCACATCTCACATTCTTGCTCAGGCAGTAAAGCGTCTTTATCCCGATGCAAAGCTGGCTATCGGCCCCGCTATTGACAACGGCTTTTATTACGACTTTGACGTAGCCGCTTTTTCTGCTGAGGATATCGCTAAGATCGAAGCTGAGATGAAAAAGATCGTTAAAGAAAATATCGAGATCACAAGATTTACCTTGCCTGTTGAGAAGGCTGTTGAAAAGCTTTCAGCCGACGGTGAAGTTTACAAGGTTGAACTTGCCAACGAACACGCTGATAAGGGTGAAGACATCAGCTTTTATGAGCAGGGTGAGTTCTATGACCTTTGTGCAGGTCCTCACCTGATGAACACCGGCGTTGTTAAAGCCTTTAAGCTTACTCAGTGCACCGGCGCTTACTGGCGTGGTGACTCAAAATCAAAGCAGCTTTGCCGTGTTTACGGTACTGCTTTCCCCAAGGCGTCAATGTTAGAAGAGCACCTTGCTATGGTGGAAGAAGCTAAAAAGCGTGACCATAACAAGCTTGGCCGTGAGCTTGAGTTGTTCACCACATCAGACCTTATCGGTCAGGGACTGCCCATTATGCTCCCCAAGGGTGCAAGAATCATTCAGCTTTTGCAGAGATTTGTTGAGGACGAGGAGCAAAAGAGAGGCTGGCAGCTTACTAAAACTCCTCTTATGGCGAAAAGCGATCTCTACAAGCTTTCAGGTCACTGGGATCACTATCAGGACGGTATGTTTGTTTTAGGCGATGAAGAAAAGGATGACGAGGTATTTGCTCTGCGTCCTATGACCTGCCCCTTCCAGTATCAGGCATATCTTAACCGTCAGCGTTCTTACCGTGACCTGCCTATGCGCTTAAACGAAACCTCTACCCTGTTTAGAAACGAAGCATCAGGCGAGATGCACGGACTTATCCGTGTTCGTCAGTTTACCATTTCCGAGGGTCACCTTATGTGTACTCCCGAACAGCTTGAAAACGAGTTTAAGGGTTGCTTGGAGTTGGCTATCTATATGCTCAAAACCTTAGGTCTTTACGAGGATGTTTCCTACCGCTTCTCTCAGTGGGATCCCGATAACAGAGAAAAATATATCGGCACCAACGAGCAGTGGGACGAGGCTCAGGGCATTATGAAAAAGATTTTGGATCACCTGGAGATACCTTACGTGGTTGGTATCGGCGAGGCTGCATTCTACGGTCCTAAGCTGGATATTCAGATCAAAAACGTTCACGGCAAAGAGGATACACTTATCACCATTCAGATCGACCAGATGTTGGCTGAGAAGTTTGGTATGGAATATGTGGATGCCGACGGCGTTAAGAAAAATCCTTACATTATTCACCGTACATCACTGGGCTGCTACGAGCGCACTTTAGCTCTGCTTATTGAAAAATACGCAGGTGCGTTCCCCTTGTGGCTTGCTCCCGAGCAGATCAGAGTTTTGCCTATCTCCGAAAGATTACTGGATAAGGCAAGTGAAGTGGTTACCGCTCTTGAAAATGCAGGTCTGCGTGTGACTTTAGATAACAGAAGTGAGAAGATCGGATATAAGATCCGTGAGGCTCAGCTTCATAAGATTCCCTATATGCTCATTGTTGGTGATAAGGAAGCCGAAAGCGGCACTGTTGCTGTTCGTTCCAGAAAAGACGGTGACTTAGGCTCTATGCCCGTTGATGAGTTTATTTCCAAAGCATTGACCGAAGTTGCAACCAAAGCAAGATAAGGAGTGAATTTTATGTCAGCTTATAAATCAGATATTGAAATTGCCCAGAGCACAAAAATGCTTCCCATAACCGAGATCGCATCTAAAATTGGTCTTAGTGACGATGATATTGAACTTTACGGTAAATACAAGGCAAAGGTTGACTATAACATTTTGAAAGCCAAGAAAGATACTCCCGATGGCAAACTCATTTTAGTTACCGCCATCAACCCCACCCCTGCAGGTGAAGGCAAAACCACTGTTACTGTGGGACTTGGCGATGCTTTAAACAAGATCGGTAAAAAGGTTGTTATTGCACTGCGTGAGCCTTCCTTGGGACCGGTTTTCGGTGTTAAAGGCGGTGCTGCCGGCGGTGGCTACGCTCAGGTGGTTCCTATGGAGGATATAAACCTGCACTTTACAGGTGATATGCACGCTATCGGCGCCGCAAATAACCTGCTTGCCGCTATGCTGGATAACCATATTCAACAGGGCAACGAGTTGGGTATTGACGTTAGAAACATCACCTGGAAACGCTGTGTTGATATGAACGACCGTCAGCTCCGTCAGATCGTTAACGGACTTGGCGGCAAGGCAAACGGTGTGCCCCGTGAGGACGGTTATGATATTACCGTTGCGTCGGAGATTATGGCTATTTTGTGCCTTTCATCCGATATTATCGACCTTAAAAACCGCATAAAATCCATTATTGTTGGCTACACCCGCGATATGAAGCCCGTAACTGCAGGTGACCTTAAAGCTGAGGGTGCTATGACTGCTCTGCTTAAGGATGCTTTAAAACCCAATCTGGTGCAGACTCTTGAGCACACCCCTGCTTTTATCCACGGTGGTCCTTTTGCTAACATTGCTCACGGCTGTAACTCTATTATGGCAACCCGTACCGCTTTGAAGTTCGGTGATTACGTTGTTACTGAGGCAGGCTTTGGCGGTGATTTGGGCGCTGAGAAATTCCTTGATATTAAATGCCGTTTTGCAGGCTTTAATCCCTCTGCTGTTGTAGTTGTTGCAACTGTAAGAGCATTAAAATCCCACGGCGGTGTTAAAAAGGATGAGCTGGGCAACGAAAACCTTGTTGCCCTTGAAAAAGGCTTACCCAACCTTTACAAGCACATTGAGAATATGACACAAAATTACAAGCTTCCCTGCGTTGTTGCTATCAACCGTTTCCCCACCGATACTGAGGCTGAGTTGAAATTAGTTGAAGATAAGTGCAAAGAGCTGGGTGTTAACGTTGCTCTGTGTGAGGTTTGGGGTAAAGGCTCAGAGGGTGGCATAAAGTTGGCTCAGGAAGTTGTTCGTTTGTGCCAGGAGCCTAACGACTTTACCTTCGCTTATCCCGATGATTATTCCATTGCAGAAAAGATCAATGCAGTAGCTACCAAGATCTACGGCGCTGACGGTGTTGATTTCACACCTCAGGCTAAGAAGGAAATTGCTACTATTGAGGGACTGGGCTTTAAAAACTGCCCTGTATGTATTGCTAAAACCCAGTATTCTCTGTCTGACGATCAGACTCTGCTTGGCAGACCTTCAGGCTTTAGAATTACAGTACGTTCAGTTAAGGTTTCTGCAGGTGCAAGGTTTGTTGTATGCCTTACCGGTAGCATTATGACTATGCCCGGACTGCCTAAAGTCCCTGCAGCGGAAAAGATCGACGTTGATGAAAACGGCGTAATTTCCGGTCTGTTCTAATTTATTGAAACTAAAAAAGCCAAGTCTTAATAAGACTTGGCTTTTATTATTTTTCAAGTGATCTGTTCATTTTATTGCTGGTTATTTTTATTGCAATAAAAACTATCATCCAAATGAGGAAATATGTTGCCGCAAAAATTGCTGTGTAGATCAGCAATACTGTTAAGTTAAAGGGGATCCAGGTGTTGAGTATATAGCAAACGGTGTATGCCACATACAGCGTTAAAAAGTGACAAAGCATAGATTTTGCAATGGGCCACTCCTCAATCTGATTAAAAACACTGGCTCCTGCGTGGACAAAAGCAAGAATATACGTTGTGATTATAGCAAGGCACACCTGAGTGCCTGAAAGAGAAAAGTTCGGCACAGTATATTCAATTATGGCGTATACTATTCCTGCAACGATGGGTCCGAACCCTGAAAACATAAGTCCTCTCTGGAAAAACTTCTTTACGTTTGTACTCATTTTTTAATACCTAACCTTTCTTTTACATTTTTAAGATTTCTGCGTGATACATAATCCGAGTAACCATTTTTAAACCTCACCATCAACGACCCTGAGTAAGCTGCATCAAAACGCTCTATTTGCTTTATATTGGCTATACAGGATTGATTTATCTTCACAAAACCTTCATTAAGTTGTTGCTCAAGCTGATACAAACGGCATTTCATCTGATATTTACCTTTATCGGTAATGGCAAATATTTTATTGTTTTCCACAATAAAGCAATCGACATCCAAAGCATTAAGTATTACACCCTCTGTATCTTTTATCCCTATAAGCTGCAACCGATTTTCATCGCACATACGCTTTATAGCATCGGTAAATTCCGATTCAGCGTGAGCATAAACTATAACCTCTTCCTTGTGCTCACTATCAATATGCAGTTTAAAATCCACTAAGCATCCCTCCTTTATGTTTTATGTTACAACAAGATTTTTCCTTTTGCAATAGGTTTTAAGCGTTCGGTCGTTTTGGTAAAGTATGCGGTTTATAAAAACAAAAAACTCCTGACTGCCTTGGCAATCAGGAGTTTTATTTTACTTAATTATTTACAAAAGGAAGCTGCTTTTTCTGCAGCAGATGCTGCATCGTCGGTGTAGCTGTCAGCACCGATAGCGTTGCAATATGCCTCAGTTACAGGTGCACCGCCAATCATGATTTTAACATCATCACGGATACCCTTAGCCTGGCAAACCTCAACAACACGTTTCATCTCGTCCATTGTGGTGGTAAGCAGTGCAGAACAAGCAATAATGTTTGCTTTATTCTCTATCGCTGCGTCAACAAATTTCTCAGCGTCAACGTCAACGCCCAGATCAACAACCTCAAGTCCCTGACCTTCCATCATCATACGAACAAGGTTCTTACCGATATCGTGCTGGTCACCCTTAACGGTTCCCAAAACAACCTTTCCGCTGGCTTTAACACCCTCAGACTGAAGCTTGGGCTTTAAAATCTCAGTACCTGCGTTCATAGCACGTGCTGCGATCAAAACCTCAGGAACATAAACCTCGCTGTTTTTGAATTTGATACCGATGATGTTCATACCGTCAAGCAAACCCTGCTCAAGGATGTCTTTCGCAGCTATACCCTCGCTGAGTGCCTGCTCAACCAAAGCCGCAACCATCTTTCTGTTACCCTTCTGTAATGCCTCTGAAATCTCCTGTAAGATCATAATGCAATAGCCTCCTTAATGATTTTACCTTTTTCATTTTTATATTTCTTGGGAGAAATCCCAACAATATTCTTAAATATCTTTGAAAAATAGCTTTGATCGTTAAACCCGCAAAGCTGAGCTATCTCAACCAACGTTATATCGTTGTTCAGCAGCAACTTACACGCCAGATCAACACGCAGTTTATTCACGTAATCGGTGAAATTAACGCCCATATTAGCCTTAAACAGTCGGCTGAAATACACGGGAGTTAAAAACGCTTTGGATGCAACGTCCTCAAGCATTAACGGCTCCTGATAATGCAGATGTATGTATTTCAGCGCCGGTGCAAGGGCTCCTGATTTTTTGAAAGACGAATCAATTACCCTTTCGGTAAATTTATTCATAACCCCCGTAAGCCAACGGCTCAGCTGTTCAATGCTCGTAAACGACGCGATCTCATTTATGTAGTGATAGCTCATACCGAAAATGGTCTCACTGTTAGCGCCGCCACGCATAGCACTTCGTGATAACAGCACCACCAACTCAGTAACACGGGCTTTGATTATATCAAGCTCCTGACCTGATGAAAAGTATATAATACCAAGCAGCTCATTAAGCACTTTTTTAGCGCCGGCACTGTCACCGTTTTCAATAAGGGCAAAAAGCTGATCCTCTTTTTCAATTGGATAACTCTCAAAAATTTTGTACCTTTTAAAATCGTGGATCACCGCGGATATATCCGACTGCTGTTGAAGCAGCTCCTTAGACTCCTCGATTTTAAACTCACCGTTAACACTGTCTGCCATAATGCTCAAAGTATCGGCAAGATACTTCACCTTTCTGGGCGACACAACGGATATACTGTCAAAATACTTATAAAGCTGCTGCATATTTTCATCGCTGACCTTATACTCCTCTTTAATTTCGGACATATAATCATCAGCGTTGTTAATCAGCACAGGACCTGCCAAAAGCATACCGGCAAGCTTTCCGTCTTGCTTAATGGGTGCAATAAAATGGCAAAGCCCGTTAGGGCACATATATATGTACTGACCGCCCAAATCATTAGACTTATAGGCAGCATAAGTGTTTACACTGTCACAAGAAACGGTCTGCCCCGTTATGTTCTGCAGCTGAACACAAAAGGGGTTCTGACAGAAGGAAAAATCAGCATTTTCATCTGTTTCGTTAGACATGGCAGAACAGTTAATGCCCGTTGATATTTTAAAGCACTCGGCAATATCCAACGCTCTTTTAAGCTTACTGTCTGCTGATATGGGTTTCATAGCGCTCACCTAATCTTAATAATCGGTTACTACCTCTATGATACTCATTTTAAAGCAGAATTTCAAGTTATTCTGTAATTATTTTAACATTTTTATGATTATTTTAGCATTAATCTTATAAAAATCAAATAACGCCCTTGTCTATCATAGACTCCAGTCCCAACAACACACCTGTTTTGGCACTGTGGAAATTGAGTCCGCCCTGCATCCAGGCAGCGTAAGGCTCTCTTATGGGAGCATCTGCTGAAAGCTCGATAGAAGCGCCTAAGGTAAAGGCACCTGCCGCCATTATTACCTGATTGTCATAACCGGGCATATCCCAAGGCTCAGGTGTTACAAAGGAGTCAACGGGAGCACCCTTTTGCATACCCTGACAGAAAGCGATTAAGGCATCGGGGTTTCTCAAAACCACCGCCTGAATTATATCAGCACGGGTCTCGTCCACTGTGGGGGTTACCTCAAAGCCTAAACTTTCAAACAAAGCCGATGCAAAAACTGCAGTTTTTACAGCCTCACCGGTAACGTGGGGTGCATTAAAAAGACCCATAAACAGCTGACGTGAATGGCCCAGTGTGGCACCCACCTCTTTACCGATTCCGGGAGCGGTAAGTCGACAAGCACATTTTTCTATCAGATCTTTTCTACCTGCGATGTATCCGCCGGTGGGCGCAATTCCGCCACCGGGATTTTTAATGAGAGAGCCCATTATCAAGTCTGCCCCGTGTTGAGTGGGCTCGGTGGTCTGCACAAATTCACCGTAGCAGTTGTCCACCATAACGATGGTATCGGGACTTATTTTTTTAACAAAACGGGTAACCTCAGCAATTTCCTCAACAGTTAAAGAATTTCTTAAGCTATATCCCCTTGAACGCTGAATATACGCCACCTTAACAAAGGATGCTTTCAGCCTTTTTTCGATCTGTTCAAAGTCAAAAGCGTTGTTAATAAGGTCGATCTCCTCAAACTCAACACCAAATTCCTTTAAAGAGCCCTCACCTTCGCTAACCCCCAAAACTCCAAGCAGAGTATCGTAAGGGCGGCCTGTAACAGACAGCATCACGTCGCCGGGACGAAGCATGCCAAACAGTGCCACTGAAATGGTATGTGTGCCCGACACAAAATTATGACGGAACAGTGAGTCCTCTGCACCGACAATCTGAGCAAAAGCGGCTTCAATAGTCTCTCTGCCTCTGTCACCGTAGCCGTAGCCGGTGGATGCAGTAAAACTTGCCTCGCTGACTCCGTTATCTATAAACGCTTTCAGCACCTTATTTTGATTAAATTCGGTGATTTTATCAATCTCATCAAACTTATTTTTCACCCTTAAAAGTGCGTTTTCACTTAAGCTCAGCACTTTCTCAGATAGATTAAAAATATTTTCCATTTATGTATATTCCCTTTCACAACACGGCAAATTCACCGCAATTTATCATTCCGTTTTTTATATAAAACGCTTCATTTTCCTGCATTTGACGGTAGAGAAATATCCGTTTATCCTCTGCTTTAAGCTCACCTATCAAAGACTGCAAAACGCCTGAGCCAACGCCCTTTAATCGCAGATTTTCCGCCACTGCCACCGCTGATATTACTGCGTCGGTTTTTGTTTCCCAAGCGGTAAACGCCACTGCAGAATAATCGTCAGCTGCAAACACTCTTGCGGTGTTATGTCTCACTCGGTGAGACAAATCAAGGTAAAAGGCTTCAAAATCCGGTATGTCAAACCCGCAGCTGCAAAGCAAAGAGTAAATTGCCTTGTAATCGGGTGTGTCCACCCTTTTGCAGTTGCCGTAAGCCCCGTTGCCCTTATACTCCATAACTACGCCTATCAAAGTGGGGGTAATATTGAGCCTTTGTGCAGTTTTATCCGACATAAAGGCAGACTCATACCCGATAACGCCCAAAAACTCGTTTAATTCATCAAAATCTCCGTCACTGCAAGACACGGTAATGGCATTATCCTGCTTTTGGATAAGGGCCACAGACTTATCCCCTACTGTTTGCACCCAAGTGAGCAAAAAGGGTTTGTCAACGCCGTAAGCTAACACAGATGAACGGATCTTCACTGCAAAAACGTCATCAAATCCGTAGGTTTCGTCAACGCTGTTTATAAGCCTTATCAATCCAGTTCACCTGACGCAATTTTTTCTGACGCAAGCTTTACCAGATCATAAACTGCGGTTATATCGTTTTTATCTGCAACACAGTAAGCACTGTGAATATATCTGCAAGGCAAACTCACCGCCAAGGTCCTTACACCGCTTTTGGTAAGATGTATTTTGGAAGCGTTGTTACCGCCTGCCACCGCAGACTTAGGCTGTGCTTTAATGCCGTTTTGCTGTGCTAAACAAAGGGCTGCGTTGTAATAATCTTTATCGTAAACAGTGCCGTTATCCATAAAGGATACTGCTGCACCCTCACCTAATTTGCAGACCTTATCTTCCTCCAAGACGCCGTGAACGTCTGCGGCTGTGGTGGCCTCCACCACTATTGCAGACTGAGGCGAGACAGTATATGCCGCCACCTTAGCCCCACGGCAACCCAATTCCTCCTGAACGGTAAATGTAAAATACATATCATACTGGAGTTCTGAGCGAATAAGGCTGACCAAAACTGCACATCCCAGTCGGTCATCCAACGCTCTTGCGGCAAATTTATTGCCCATATCAAAGCAATCAGTCTCGAACACTGCGGTATCGCCTATTTTAACGTATTTTTCTGCATCAGCCTTGTCCTTAGCGCCGATGTCAATAGCCAAGCTATCGTGTTTTTGCACCTTTTTACGGGCATCTGCATCAAGCAAGTGTACAGGACAGCCGCCCACAACACCTGTAATATCGCCTATTTTAACACGTCTGCCAAACAGCACCTTGTTATCAATGCCGCCCACCTTGGCAAAACGCAAATAACCCGACTCATCAATGCCGGTTATAATAAGTCCGATCTCGTCTAAATGAGCGTCTATCATCAGCTTTACTTTAGCTCTGTTTTTCCCCTTTTTGAAGGCGATGATGTTGCCCATATTATCCACGTTTACCTCTGCAAAGTCGGAAATATCACTGAGAATCATATCACGCAGTGCTTTTTCATCACCCGACACAGCAGGTACTGATACATATTTTTTAATCAGCTCAAGCATTAAAACGCACCGCCTTTCTTAACGTATGCCGCAAGAATGTTTGCTACGTTTTCAACGTCAGTCAGTGAAATGATCTCAACGGGTGTGTGCATATATCTTAAGGGAATGGATAACAATCCGCAGGGAATTCCACTTTTTGTAATGCTTATCACATCTGCATCAGTGGAGGTTTCTCCACCCATACCCTCATACTGAATACTGAGTCCGTTTTCCTTTGCCGCATCCACCAAAGCGTTGGTAACTGCTTTGCTGAGCACCGGCGAAATGCCTATCATAGCACCTTTAGAGCACACGCCACATTTTTCAGCCGGTGTGCAGGGCGATATACCAAAGCTTACATCCACTGCCACTGCCTCGTCTGCATCAACAGCGTAAGCGGCGGTAGTTGCACCACGATTACCAATTTCTTCACCCGACGTAAGAGAGATAACAACAGTACAATCCGGTGTACCGTTTTTGGTGATAAGCTCTGCTGCGTAAATAAGTGCAGTGCAAGCGGCTCTATCGTCCAGGGATTTGGCGGTAATAAAGCCGTTTTGCAGCTCTACCGCTTTTATGTCATAGGTCACGTAATCTCCAACGCTGACAATATCCTTAGCATTATCAAGACCTGTATCAATGCAAAGCTTGTCCAAATCGGGGTATTTATCCTCGTTATCCTTAGAAAGATGAGGCGGTACCGAACCGAAAACGCCCTTAATATCCTCTTTTGCGTGGATAACAACACTGCTGGCAGGCAGCACACGGATATCCACACCGCCTACCTTGGCAGTCTTTAAAAATCCATTATCCAAAACGCCGGTTACCACCATACCCACCTCGTCGATATGGGCCTGAAGCATAATTTTCTTATGGGTTTTTCCCTTTATTACCGCTGCAACACTGCCGGTATCGTCTATGGTAACGTCATCAGTATAAGCCTTAAGCATATCTGCCGCAAGCTGTGCTGCGGTGTGAATATTGCCTATAAAATTGCTGTCACATAATTTAAACAGCGTTTGTTTTAGATCCATAAAATTTACTCCTGCAAACCGTTTACTATATTTTTAAAATGAATTCCGCGTTCTTCAAAATTTCTGTATTTATCAAAACTTGCACTGGCAGGCGAAAGGGAAATAACATCACCCTCTACTGCGTTTTCTCTTGCAAGCTTGACTGCCTGCTCAAGATCTTCAGCACGGATTATTTTTATATTTTTCTCACAATAGGTCTTATCGCCTTTAACCGCCGCCTCGATCTTATCGGCTGTGGCACCTGTTAATATCAGCACCTTTACAAACTCGTTCACATAAGGCGCTAAAGGCTCATAAGGTATATGCTTATCATACCCACCTGCAATAACGATTATTTTTCTACCGAATGATTTAAGTCCTGCAATAGTACGGGTGGGGCTGGTAGCAATAGAATCGTTGTAATAGCTGACACCGTCAAGGGTTCTCACCAGCTCAATGCGATGCTCCACGCCGCCGAAATTTTCAGCAACGTAAACTATATCCTCTACGGACACCTCATCACCCACTGCAGAAACAGCGGCAATATAGTTTTCTACGTTATGCTCACCGGGCAGCTTTATCTGGGACTTGTTCATCACAAACTGCTTATCGCCCTGAAATACTCTGTAAATATCGCCATTTTCATCGCAGTAAGCACCGTTTGTAACAACACTCTTTCTGCTGAAATGACAAAGCTCACCTCTTACCTTGTCTGCCATATTAAAGGTGATCTCGTTATCAAGATTAAGTACAGTCTTGGAAAAGGCATTCTGATGTATTATGAGATTGAGCTTTGACTCAATATACTCCTCCATTGTGCCGTGAACGTCAAGGTGGTTGGGGGCAACGTTGGTAATAAGTGCAACGTCGGGACTTTTACGCATGGAGATAAGCTGAAATGAAGATAATTCCACCACTGCATAGTCCTGACAGGTCATTTCCTCAATAAGGGGCAGCAACGCCTTGCCGATGTTTCCGCCGATATACACCTTCTTGCCGCTCTTTTTAAGCATTTCGCTGATAAGAGTAGTGGTAGTGGTCTTACCGTCGGAACCGGTTATGGCATAAATACGGGCAGGACAAAGGTCGAAAAACACTTCCATTTCAGAAGTGACCACCACGCCTTTATTACGATATTCCTGCAGCTTTGGCATATTGTAATACATACCGGGAGCACGGAAAATAATATCCACGTCAAGGTCGTCAAGGTAAGTATCACCGCATTTTAAAATAACACCGTTTTTCTGCATCTGCTCAGCGGCCTCACCAAGCTGGTCCGCCGACTTTCTGTCGCAAGCATAAACCACCGCACCCTTTTGTGCAAACATAGTGGTAAGCGGCAGATTGGAAACTCCGATTCCGCAAAAGGCAATTCTTTTTCCCTTTATATTTTTAAAGAAATTTTCAACTCTGGTATCCATCAATACGCCCCCGTAAATTTTTATACTAATATTATACTGTTACCAACTGAAAATATCAACCGGATTAAATTAAAATTATTAACTTATAACTTATAATATAATAATATTTCGACAAATTGTTGCAAAATCTATTGAAAATCTTGAAAAAATATGTTAAATTTATGGTAATTACGCTTGTATTATTATACACTTGCGGAGGGTTATATAAATATGAAATCCAGATTCCATAAAATATCGCGAATTTTATCGGTTATTGTCAGCATTTCATTGATGTTATCCTTACTTCCCAACTTTAATTTAACCAAAGCGGCAGACACCGATAACCGAAAAGTTGATGCCAACACTATGAACGGTTGGACACAGTTTTTCGGTGAGCAAATGATTAACACCACCTATGCCGGCGGCGTGTGGGTGGACAAAACGGTTTTGCTCGGTAACAAGGGTGAGCTTCCATCTGCCGTTACAATGAAGGATGACCAAAACAACTTTTTGGTCGCTTTATCTGCTATTGCCTCCAGCAAGTCTATATCAGGATATTCCCAGTCCCCCACCGACACAGTTTTTGTTTTAGACGTTTCCGGTTCTATGACAAATAACTCCAACACTGTTCCCAATATGGTCTCCGCCACCAACGACGCTATTGCCACTCTGCTGAGCAGTAATCCTCACAACCGAATTAGTATTGTGCTTTACTCAGGAAACAACAGCTCTTCCGCTGAGGACAGTGCTAAATCCATGGTGCTTTTGCCGCTGGACCGATATATTGGTCAGAAAACTACTGTTGGCGGCGTTGAGAAAACCGCATATATCAATCAAACCAAAAGCGGCACTACATATACTATTTCCACCAACAGACAGCTTAAGGTTGAAGGTGCCGGCTCTAATTTCAGCGTTGTATCAAGAAACGTTACCGGCGGTACTTTCATTCAGCACGGCTTGTGGACTGCACATCAGCAATTTCAAAATGCCACCACCGTTACCGGAACAGGTGTTGCAAGAACCCCCGTTATGGTGCTGATGACCGACGGTGACCCCACCTACGGTACCACCTCCTATGACAACGTTAAAGCCGCTAACACCACCATTTTCGGTACAGGCGGCAGCACCAATAACCGTCTGGGCTTTGTAACACAGCTAACTGCATCCTACGTTCGTGATCAAATGCAGGCCCATTATAAAACCACACCTAAGTTTTTCACCTTAGGACTTGGTGTGAGCAGTTCCGATAATGAGGTTGCATTAAGCGTTTTGGATCCCGCTAACAGCAACACCGATACTATAAAGGGTTATTGGTCCGATTTTGCAAAAAAATCCAACGGTGCCGAGCTTACCCTATCAGAAAATTGGTCCTCTACTAAAATTACTGTAAACTCATCTGTAACCAACAGCGAATATGTTGATAAATATTTTAACGCAAGTCAGGCCAGTGACCTTTCCTCTGCCTTTAAGGATATTGTAAGCGCTATTGAAAGCGGCGTTTATTTCCCCACTATGACTGAAGACGGTAAGCTGGATATGTCGGGCTTTATCTCCTTTAACGACGAGATCGGTGAGTATATGGAGGTAAAGGATATTAAAGGTCTGGTGCTGGGTGATGCCTTTTTCTCAGGGGTTACCTTAGCATCTGTATTAAACGATACTCAAGACGGTCTTGGTACCGTTCAGTCACCCACCGATCTTGGCACTGCATTTTTGACCGCCTTAAAAGACCGTTTAGGTATTACCGATGACGATACTGCAAGGCAGCTTATCAACAACGCTTACTCAATGGGTCAGCTATATTACGATCAGGATAGTCAGGCATTTAGCAACTATATCGGTTGGTACACCGATGCTGATGGCAAATACGTGGATTTTTGGCACGAGGGTCATACCAAACAGCAGATAGACCAAATGGTTAGTGAGAAAAACGCCACTAACATTGTCCGCTCTTACGGATTTTTGGGCGAATTGGGTGAAGACTCTGCCCAAAACAATATGCTGCACATATTTGTTCAGGTTAATACCAATATCAGCACTAACCGTTCATCTGTTGTGTTTAGAATTCCTGCCGCTCTTATTCCCTTGGTAGTTTACAAAACCGACTTTAAGGGCGATGACCTTGCCACCGCTACAGACGCCACGTTAGAACGTATCGGCGCTGACCCTATCCGTTTGGTGTATGAGGTGGGTATGACCGAGGGCATTGATGAATTAAACGTTGCTGAAGTTATGGCAGATGCAGGTTTAAAGCATAAGGGATTAAACGGCGAATACTATTTCTATTCCAACCGTTGGGGTAATGAGATCAACGGTGAAATAGACCTGACCGATGCTCACAGCAAGCTGGCTACCACCGCTGTGTTTACTCCTTCTTTGGAAAACGAAAGATACTATTACACCGAGGATAGTACGGTATATATCAAAAACGGCGATAATTCTTATACACCCTTTGAGGGTGCTGCGTTTTCAGATACAGATACCTATTACCATCCACGCTACGTATTTGAAAAAGACACAAGCAGCACAAAGGAAAACGCTGCTAAAATTACCCCTATTTATGAAATAATCTACAATAATCCCGATCCTAATGCACAAGACACTTTAAAATTAGCAAAACAGCATAGCGGTAAAAACACCTGGTACATCCCAAAAGGTTCCGTTCATGACAATATAAATGATCTTGGAATCATGAAATTACCTAACGAAACTCAAACTATCCCCTACTCCAGCTATCCCGTTACCGACAATTCAGGCACTCACACTATAATGGGCGTGTTGTTAGGCAACAACGGCAGATATACCGTAACCTCTCTGCAGGGTATCCGTCTGAGCAAATCAATCGACGCTACCGATACCGGCGTCAACACTGAGTTTACCTTTGACATTGCCCTCACTCCCCCTGAGGGTGTTACTTTAAACAATCAGTATCCTTTGTATTACTATGAAAACGGCGTTAAACAGCAAACCACCGTTGCAGTGACGAACAATGCCGCTAAGGTAACGGTAGCTGCTAATCAGACAGTTTATATTACCGACCTGCCCACAGGCACTCAGTATGTGATTACAGAACAGCCTCATAAGGATTATGTTCTAAATAGTATCAACGGTGCTGAGGGTATTAACAGGGCTGACGGTGTTATAAAGCTGAACACCTTAGATAATATCAGCTTCCAAAATAACTTAATAACCACCGGTAACCTGATAATCGAAAAGCTAACTGAGAATATCCCTGCCAACACCACCGTTTCAGTAAACGACATTGAGTTTACCGCCACCGTTACTTTGAAAAAAGACGGGGCTTTAATAGAGGACACCACCTTGCAGACCGATGATGCAACTCAACCTACTGTTACGGTGCATAACGGTGTGTTTAATATTAAGATAAGCAGCGGTGAAAAGATCACTGTTAAAGGCATACCTAAAGACGTTACCTATGAAATATCTGAGATAAATATGCCAAACGGTTTTACTTTAGATCAGTCTGCCGGTGACCTGACCGGCACCATTGTAAGAAACCAAACTGTTTCGGCTACTTTGGTTAATAATTACACCTCCGGTCCGGTGCAGAATGTTAACGTGACTTTAAAGGGCAGTAAAACATTAGAGGGCCGTCAGTGGCTTCAAAACGAGAAATTTATCTTTGACCTTTACCGCATTACAACAGGTGGCAGAGTGCTTATCGGCACTAAGGAGATCGTTGAATCTGATCCTAACTTCGACTTTTCCGATATTTTGGCTGCTGAAAAAGCAATTTACACCAAAGCCGACGATTATTACTATGAGCTAATCGAGCGAAACACAGGTGCCGGCGGTATGACCTATGACGAAACTGAGCGAAGCTTTTTGATAAAGGTTGAGGACCGTGATATTGACGGCTATTTAGAAACCCGTGCCGTATGCTCTGACATTGAAAATATGCAGAATATGACCGTTACGGCTGACTCCTACGATATCACCACCTTCTTTACCAACAAATACAAGGCCGACGGTGAAAAGATAACCGACGTGCAGATTCAAAAGCACATCACCAACAACACAGGTGTGGATATTTCCCTTTCCGGCTTTGAATTCGGCTTGTATGATCTAAACGGCAATCTGATCAAAACATCTACCTTTACCGACAATCAGGGTAAAGCAAGTTTATTGCTCACCTATGATGAGAATGACATCGGAACACATAAATATGTGCTGAAGGAAAAAACTCCTAAGGAGTCCGAGAAAATACGTGGTATGGTTTATAGTATGCAGTCCTACAACGTAACTGTTGTGGTAAAGGATAATTACGACGGTACCATTTCCGCCACCATTCAGCAAAACGACGGTGTTGCAGGGTCAGTCATCTCGGTTGACTTTACTAACAAGTTCCACCTGTCCTCAGCAAACTTCACCCTCACAGCCAACAAGCAGTTAGACGGTCGTTTGCTAAAAGACGGTGAATTTACCTTTGATATGTTTACTGCTGATAAGGACTTCAACATCAGTGGTCAGCCTAAACAAACAGTCAATGCAGAAAACGGGTCTATCTCCTTTGATCCGCTGACCTTTGACCGTGTGGGTAATTACTACTTTGTGGTTAAAGAAAATGCCGATACCAAGCTTGATGGCATTACTTATGATGAGAATGAGTATTATGTAACTGTCAACGTTAAGCAGGGCGAAAACGCCGATTTGGTTGCCGAAATAACATCCATAAAGGATAAGAGCGGCAACACTGCACAAAAAATAGAATTTAAAAACACTTACGTCCCCGAAAAGACCTCGGTAACCTTAAAAGCAGTCAAGACAGTGGATGTAATCAACGGTGAGTACACCCTTACTGCTGATAGCTTTGAGTTTGTGCTCAAAGACGAGTTTGGTGTGCCTGTGAAGACTGCTAAGAACGACGCTTACGGTAACATAAGCTTTGATTTAGAGTTTTTGAAAGCAGGAACATATATTTACACTCTGTCTGAAAAATCGGATAATGCTAAGAATATCACTTACGATAAAAACGTTTACGATATTGAGATAGAGGTTATTGATGACTATAACGGATTTTTGTCTGCAACGGTCAGCTGCTACCTTAACTATCAGCTTTTGCAAAATGATTTAATGGCATTTAAAAACACCTACAACGAACCTATTATCCCGCCACCCACCACTACACCCACCACTACACCTACCACTCAACCTACTACCACCCTGCCCACTTCTGTTACCACTATCCCCACTACCTTGCTTACAACAACTGAATCTACCACTACTGAACCCACCCCAACTGAGCCTACCACTACCGAAACTACTACCTCACTCACCACAACACAACCTACAATAACACAGTACACCACTACTCAAACTCCAACCCCAAAACCCACTCAGAAACCAACTCAAAAGCCCACCGATAAGCCCGAGCATGACAATCCCTTTACAGGTGCTAACGGCAACTGGTGGATGTGGGTAAGCTTTGTGATTTTGTTTAACATAACCGTTGTTACTGCAATTCCCGTAAAATCCAAAGCAAAAAATGAATAATCAAACTAAAATATCCATCTTTTTATAAGATGGATATTTGCTTTATGTTATTGAAAAGTCTGGTCTTATACTGTATAATGTAATATATATTTCCCAAAAGAAAGGTAATAAAAATGACCAACATCTGTTTTTTATTGGGTGGATTTCAGGGCAACGGTGGTATCGGCAGAGTTACCTCTATTCTTGTAAATAAGCTTTGTGAAAACCCTGATCTGAATATATCCACTATTTCATACTGTCAGAAAAATCAGCCTATGCTATACAAGCTTTCTGATAAAATAACCACACATCATCTGTTTGACTCTTCTATTCCCATGACAAAGGCTATTTTGACAAAGCACGTCATTAAGAAGATTAAGAATATTGTAAAGAAAGAGAATATAGATATCCTTATCGCCTGCGGAGCACTTTTTTATCCCGTTAGCATTTTAGCTTGCCGTGGCACAAAAGCTAAATGCTTTTGTTGGGAGCATACCGACCCTACTATGGGCCACGATCACAAATTTCAGGACATCTGCAGAAGGTTTGCTATAAAAAGATGCCATAAGATGATAGTTTTGACAAAATCTGCTGAAAGGTTTTATCTTGACAATCTGCATATTTTGGCTGATAAACTCTGTCAAATATACAACCCCATTTCAGAAAGCTCAGATGACGCAGCGCAGTACAATGCAGAGTCTAAAAAAATAATCTCAGTGGGCAGACTGTCTTATCAGAAAAACTTTGAAGGTCTTGTGGAAATTGCAAGTAAGGTTTTGCCCCGTCACCCCGACTGGACTTGGGATATTTACGGCGAGGGTGACTACCGTGATATGCTTACTGAAAAAATTGAGCAAAACGGGTTAGTGGGTAAAGTTAATCTTATGGGACAGGTGAACGACCTGTATGACAGATATAAAAACTACGCTTTTATGATTATGACCTCCCGTTACGAGGGCTTTCCTATGGCTTTATTAGAGGGGGGATCTAACCGTTTACCTCTTGTAAGCTACGATATTAAAACCGGACCTGATGAGATCATTGAAGACGGTAAAAACGGCTTTTTGATAGACTTTGAAGATAAAGAAAAAATGATCGAGAGAATAGAACAGCTTATAAGTGATAGCGATTTAAGAAAGTCTATGTCGGATACCTCTTATGATATGATACATAAGTTTAAAATGGACGATATTATAGAAAAATGGAATGAAGTATTTAAAAAAGGATAAGGCTTTACGCCTTATCCTTTTTATTTATTCCATATCAAATTTAAAGGTGCCTGAGAAAAATGTGACGGAATCAACATCAACGGTAAGCAGTCCGCCCTCGGTAGTTGCTGTTTTTTTAGTGCCGTCATAGAGCCAGATAGCACAAGAACATTTCACCACCGACGTAACAAAGGGAATGTGCCCTGCCATTACGGCAAGCTCACCCTCTGCTCCCCTGACAGCCAGTTTTACAGCATCACCGCAAAATTTGTTGCCATCAGGTGAGGAAACGGTTAATTTAAAGGTGTTCATAGCTTATGCCTTCTTTGCCTTTTCAACAGCTTCGTCAATAGTTCCCACAAACAGGAAGGCTGATTCAGGCAGATCATCGTGCTTACCTTCAATGATCTCCTTAAATCCACGGATAGTTTCGGCAATGGGCACGTATTTACCCTGAATACCTGTAAACTTCTCAGAAACGTCAAAGGGCTGAGAAAGAAAGCGCTGTATTTTTCTTGCTCTCTGTACTAACAGCTTATCCTCATCGGAAAGCTCATCCATACCCATAATAGCGATAATATCCATAAGCTCGTTGTATCTCTGCAAAATACGCTGAACCTCTTTAGCCACCGCATAATGCTCTTTACCAACTATCTCAGGTGAAAGAATACGGCTGGTGGACTCAAGCGGATCAACCGCAGGATAAATACCCTGAGAAGCAAT
>JAFQWA010000010.1 GCA_017407705.1 Clostridia bacterium | reverse complement strand
GGTTCGAATCCGGTTAACAGCTCCAAAATGCTAATAGGGACGCTTAACTCAGCTGGTAGAGTATCCGCTTGACGTGCGGAAAGTCATGGGTTCGAGTCCCTTAGCGTCCACCACGAAAAAAGATTCCTTTGTCTATTAGACAAAGGACTCTTTTTTCGTACTAAGTGTGCCTTACGGCACGTGAAGCGATGCTTCGCATCGTGAAGTTGCTTCGCAGTGAAGTGCCTGCGGGCAAGGGTGGCACACTTAACTTCACTTTGTGCGAAGCACAAAACTTCACAGCGGCATCACCGTTGCTTCACTTGGGCGTTGCCCAAACTTAACTATATATCCTGATGTGCGACAATTTATCATTTGATAGATTGTCGTTTCTTTTTGTTCTTTTCACTTTTTTCTTTTCGTTATTCTCTCTTCTCTTAAATTGTCGTTCCCAATGAAAAGATAAGAGATAAAAGAGCCTATTGCATTATAATAACTTAAAATTTTACAAACCAAGATGCTGCTTTACGTGCAATTTTATATATGGGGCCTTCAAGCTCCTTTTGTGCGTTTTTCAACTGCTTTCGTATCTCAATATTCTGTGGGCAATGCTTTTCACACTTTCCACAGCCAACACAGTTAGATGCAGCGGTGGAATTAGTGCGAAGGGTGGTGCACATAAAATACTCCTTCAACGCCCTGAGCTTGTTTTCCGCAAAAACACGGTTGTATGCAGAAAAGGTGCCGGGGATATCCACGTTTTTAGGGCAGGGCATACAGTATCCGCATCCGGTACAGCCCACCTTCATTTTGGAGTTAATGGCGTTTGCAACCTGCCTTAGCATTGCCTCATCATCTTGCGTAAACTCGCCAACCTGAACCTCTGAGGCGGTCTTTATATTATCCTCGACCATTTCATCGCTATTCATGCCCGACAGCACCACCGTCACCTCAGGCTGATTCCAGAGCCATCTGAATGCCCACTGGGCAGGTGTGCGTTTGATTTTATATTCGTTAAAGATGCGTTTGGCATCCTCGGGCAGCAAATTTACTAACTTTCCGCCTCTAAGCGGCTCCATTATCATAACGGGAAGTCCTTTTGAATGAGCGTAGTTCAAGCCTTTTCGACCTGCCTGAGTGTTCTCGTCCATATAGTTGTACTGTATCATACAAAACTCCCAGTCGTAAGCGTCAACAAGCTTGCAGAACATATCGGAATTACCGTGATACGAAAAGCCTATCTGCCTGATAGCACCGCTTTTCTTTTTATCAGCTATCCACTGTTCAATTCCAAGCCCCTTTAAACGCTCCCAGGTGGCTGTATCGGTGAGCATATGCATCAGGTAATAATCAACGTGGTCGGTTCTAAGACGCTTTAATTCCTCGTTAAAAAGCCTATCAAGGGCATCTCTGCTTTTGATAAGATAGTGGGGGAGTTTGGTGGCGATATAAACCTTATCACGGGCATTATTTTTCTCCAAAATCTCGCCCAGTGCCGACTCGTTGCCGGGATAAATATAAGCAGTATCAAAATAGTTAACACCGCTTTCAATGGCAGTCATAACCTGCTTTTCAGCCTTTGCTAAGTCCACCTTTCCCATATTATTTTGAAAACGCATACAGCCAAAACCTAAAATAGAAAGTTGGTTGCCGTATTTGTCTTTACGGTAGTTCATAAAATATACCTCGCATATATAAATTACGTTGATTATACCACAAAACCTACGTGCTGCACAACAAAAACCTCTCGAACTTTGTAAGTCCGAGAGGTTTTATGTTTATTATTTTATGCCCACCACATATCACAAGCGCCTTCAAAGATTATAACGTCTTTAAGGAACTGGATAGCTTTTTCCAAGCCTTCGTTGATAGACATAAGTGCGTCTTCATGCTCGATGCTGATAGCACCGTCATAGCCGATTGCAGCAAGAGTTGAGAGCATATCCTTCCACAGCTTAGTGTCGGAGCCGTAACCAACTGTACGGAATACCCAGGAGCGTCCCAAAACATCACCGTAGTTACCGGTATCAAGCACACCGTTTACAGCGGTATTTGTCATATCAACGCGAGTGTCCTTAGCGTGGAAATGATAGATAGCGCCTTTTAATGCCTTGATAGCCTCAACGGGGTTAACACCCTGCCAGATAAGGTGAGAGGGATCAAAGTTAGCACCGATGATATCGCCGACAGCAGCACGTAAACGGAGCAGTGAAGATACGTTGTAAACAGCAAAACCGGGATGCATCTCGAATGCGATCTTTGTAACGTTATGCTGTTTGCAGAACTGGGACATATCCTTCCAATAAGGAATGATTTTCTCGTTCCATTGCCAGTCAAGAATTTTCAGATAATCGTCCGGCCAAGCGCAGGTTACCCAGTTGGGATTTTTTGAGTCCTCACAGTCACCGGGGCAGCCTGAGAAACCGATAATGGTATCAACGCCAAGCTTCTCAGCAACCAAAACCGCGTTAACAAAATCATCGTGGAAAGATTTTGCTATTGCTTTGTCGGGGTGCAGAGGATTACCGTGAGCACTGATAGCAGAGATCTCCATATTGTATTTTTTAAGCAGATCCTTAACTCTTGCAACCTCGTTATCGTCGCTGAGCAGCTTGTTTACGTCAAGATGAGTGGGTCCGGGATAACCGCCGGCACCAAGCTCAACAGTCTGTACGCCCAGTGAGCTAAGATACTGTAAAGCCTCTTCAAGTGATTTTGAAGAAAGCGGAACTGTTAAAACACCAAGTTTCATAAAACAGTCATCCTTTCAATTAAAGTGATTTCATAACGTCAGCATCGATTTTGCAGGAGTTGAACTGATCCTCGTCTAAAGCTTCCTGCTCAACGATGAAGTGCTCTGTACCCAGTAATTCTGCAACCTTAACGATGTCTTTAAAGTCGATAATGCCCTTATCAAAAACAACGTTTTTCTTCTCACCGTCAACAATACCTAACTGTTTTAAGTGCACAAGGGGAGTTTTACCGGCATATTTTCTGATAACGTCAACGGGCTCAGCATCAGCAAATTTTACCCAATAAACATCAGGCTCTGCCAAAACCAAGTCGTTGCAGTGACTGAACATAATATCAAACAGATACTCGTCGCCGTCTTTTTTGAACTCGTGAGCGTGGTTATGATAGCCGAAGTTCATACCTGCCATAGCGCATTTATCAGCGATAACGTTAAGTCTTTCAGCGATTTTAATGGCATCCTCAGCAGTTTCCATAACGGTATAAGGGCAAATAATATACTGACATCCGCAGGTTTTAAGGAAGTTGATGTGATATTCCAGGTTGTTTTCAAGCTCATCAATACCAACGTGGGAAGAAACGGCCTCTAAGTTGTTAGCATCTAACAGCTCTTTCATTTCCTCAGCAGCAAGACCGCCGTATCCGGCAAATTCAACGCCGGTATATCCCATTTTAGCAACCTTTTCAATAGCACCCTTAAAATCCTTTTCGGTTTCTTTTCTAAGAGAATAAAGCTGTAAACTAAACTTTTTCATATAATCACCTATTAGTCAAAATAAACAGCCTTACCTGTTTTGCTTGATGTGTAGATAGCTTCCAAAATCTCGGTAACTACCAATGCCTGCTCGGGCTTAACAATAAGCTCTTTACCGTCAATAACAGCGTTATAGAAGGTTTTGCACTCAGCATCAGCAGGTGAGGGACCTGAACTTGCATCAAAGAATGCAACGCCCTTACCGTCAAGATTAGGTTTGATAGTTTCCAAAACGTTCATATCGCACTTGTTAATTCTAAGGCCGTCACGCATATCAGCACCTGCTTTTGTACCGCAAAGTGATGTTCTTGCTTCGCCCTCGTCAAGTGTGTTAAGTGCCCAGCTGGACTCTAAGAAGATTGTAGCGCCGTTTTCCATAGTGATGTAACCGAATGCTGAATCTTCAACGGTGAAATTATTAACATCCCAGTCACCCCAAGCGTTGCCACTTTCGGGAATTGAGCCTAACTTTTTAAACGCAGTACCCATAACAGCCTTGGGCTTGTAATTATCCATCATCCAAAGTGTAAGGTCGAGAGCGTGTGTTCCGATGTCGATCAAAGAACCGCCGCCCTGCTCATATTCATTGGTGAAAACGCCCCAAGTGGGAACAGCTCTTCTACGGATAGCGTGAGCCTTTGCGAAGTAGATGTCACCTAAGTCGCCACGCTCAACCAACTTTTTGAGATACAAAGAGTCTTTGCGATAACGGTTCTGATAACCGATAGACAAAATCTTGCCTGTATCTTTTGCTGCCTGAACCATCTTACGTGCATCCTCAGCAGTTTTAGCCATGGGCTTTTCGCACATAACGTGTTTACCTGCATAAAGAGCGTCAACGGTGCAAGGACCGTGCATTCTATTGGGAGTCAAAACGTGAACAACCTCAATAGACTCATCTTTAAGCATCTCTTTGTAGTCGGTGTAAACCTTAGCATCGGGTGTGCCGTAGTCTTTAGCTGCCTTCTCAGCACGTTCAACTACGATGTCACAGAATGCTACCAGTTCAACACGTTCCTCTTTTTTCAGAGCAGGTAAGTGCTTTCCGTTTGCGATACCACCGCATCCGATGATACCAACTTTAACCTTGTTTGCCATTTTATATACCTCCAAAATAAGTTCTATTTTTCAAGCGGCTGAGTGTTAGGACAACCGATTTCGTCAATTCTGCAAGTCGGTGCTGCCCACTTAACCGCATTTGTTATGATTTTCTGAACAGGCTCAATGTGGTATGTAGGATTCCATTCGTGACCGGGCTGGAAATAGAATATTCTACCTCTGCCACGGGTAAAGGTCACGCCGCTTCTGAAAACCTCTCCGCCTTTGAACCAACCAAGGAACACAACCTCATCGGGGTTGGGAATATCGAAAAACTCACCGTACATTTCCTCAACGGGAATCTCAAACTGCTCGGGAATAGCCTTAGCAATGGGATGACCCGGATTGCAGCACCAAACACGCTCACGGTCGTTATCACGCCATTTAAGTGTGCAGGAGGTGCCCATAAGCAGGGTAAAGGGTTTGCAAAGATGACCTGAGTGCAAAACGATAAGTCCCATACCCTTCAAAACTGCCTGCTGAACCTTCTTTGCGATCTCATCTGAAACCTCGTGGTGATGACAATGTGCCCACCAGATCAAAACGTCGGTGTTTTCAAGCACCTCATCGGTAAGACCGTGAGAAGGCATTTCAAGGGTTGCGGTTTTTGCAACTATCTCTTCATCCAGCTCCAAAAACTTTGCAATACATCCGTGAATACCGTCGGGGTAGATGTCACGGACACCCTGATGCTCACGCTCGTGAACGTTTTCATTCCATACAGTAACTCTGATCAAAATAATCACACCTTTTTTTACAAAAAATAGTTTACTTAAAGCGATATAAATTGTATAATGTATTTAAGTTTATAATATATCTTGTGTTTTTCAATGTCTTTAACTATTTTTGGAACAAATTAAACTATTTTACATAAATACGGCGGTGGATTTATGAAAGATAATGTGTTATATGACAAAAGCTCAGCGGAACTTTTAGCGTTGCAAAATCATTACCTGGATGATACCTATAAAGCGGCGCCACACACCCATAGCAGACTGGAGATTTCTTGCGTTAAGGCAGGCTTCGGTCAGTATTATGTTGACGGTAAGTGGTATGACGTTCGCCCTTATGACGTGTTCTTGTTTAACAACATTGAGCCTCATTGTCTTAAAGTAGATAAAGGGCAGCAGCTGCTTAATATGGTAATTCATTTTGAGCCTGAGTTTATTTGGAATAACTTGTCCCGTGGTATAGATTACGGTTTTTTAAAGGTATTTTTTGACAGAAACAATAATTTTGAAAACCGTTTGGACCGAAACAACCCCGCTACTAAAAGAATATATGATCTTATGATCGGTATTGAACAGGAATTTCTTAATTGCACTGAGGCTTACGACCTTATGATAAAGATTAAGCTTCAAAGTATATTTGTGGAAATGATACGCAACTTTGACTGTGTTACAAAAACCACTGAGGAAAATGCAGTTGTGCTGAAAGATACCGATGCCATGAGAAAGGTATTTGTTTATATAAAAGATCACCTTGCAGATGATATTAAGCTTGACGATCTGGCAAACATCGCACTTATGAGCCCATCCCACTTTTCCACGTCCTTTAAAGCCTTTAACGGTGTTACTCCTATTGAATATATTGTTAAATCCCGTGTGGCAAGGTCTATTGAGTATATTCGCTCAACCAACAAGTCTATGACTGAGATAGCTACACTGTGTGGATTTAATAACAGCACTAACTTTATAAAAAGCTTCAAGAAGGTTACAGGAAAAACTCCCTCTTATTACAGAAGTGGTGAAAAGAAATAGGTGGATATTATGGAAACTTTAAAGCTTTATAACGATATTCCTTTGTATAATGAAGAATACTCTCAGGAGCCTTTTATTACACTTTATCCTGCAAAGGGTGAGAACAATGCCTGCGTTGTGGTTTGCCCCGGCGGTGGATACGAATGGTTAGCACCCCACGAGGGGGAGCCTATTGCAAAGTGGCTTAACGGTATCGGTGTGTCTGCTGTGGTGCTTAACTATCGTGTAAAGCCCTATGCTTATCCCGTGCAGCTGTTAGACGTTCAACGTGCTATAAAGCTTGTGAAATTCAATGCAGATAAGCTTAATGCTGACCCTGATAAGGTGCTTACCTTAGGCTTTTCTGCAGGTGGTCATTTAGCAGGTATGGGCGGTACATTTACTTGCTGTGGCTTTGACGGTGATGAGATAGACAAGCTATCCTCTAAGGTGGCAGGTATGATACTGTGCTATCCCGTTATCTCATTTGTAACCGATGCCCATATTGGCTCTGCCGATAATTTAACAGGCAAAAAAGCCGAGCTTTATGATAAGCTGTCCCTTGAAAAAGCCGCCCACGAAGGTATGCCGCCACTGTTTATATGGCACACCTTTGAGGATGCTACTGTTAATGTCAGCAACTCAATTGCATTAGCACAAAGCTATAATAAGCTGGGACTTGACTGTGAGCTGCACATTTTCCCTAAAGGCAATCACGGTATGGGACTGGCATCAGGATGCCCGTCGGTATCTCAGTGGACAGTGCTTTGTGAGAGATGGCTTAAGCAAAAAGGATTTATAAGTTGAAAGGATTTTAATTTTGCAAACTGAATTTACTACACTAAAACGTAATCTGATAAAAAAAGAATTTAGTCGAATGAACGATATGCAGTTTGAAGCAATGGTCACATCCAAAGGTCCTGTGCTGATATTGGCAGGTGCAGGCAGCGGAAAGACCACTGTTTTGGTAAATCGAATTGCATATCTTATTAAATACGGCAACGCTTATATGAGCGACTATACTCCCGACCTATCCGCAAATGAAGTGGAGCAGATAAAGGATTATTTAAGCGGTAAAATCAAAACTGCACCCCTTATCCCTGCTTTGAAGATAGACGCTCCCGAGCCTTGGCAGATTCTTGCCATTACCTTTACCAACAAGGCGGCAGGTGAGTTAAAGGAGCGTTTGGTAAACTTTTTAGGGCAAGACGGTAACGACATCTGGGCTGGTACTTTTCACTCTACCTGCGCAAAAATTCTGCGTAGATTCGGTGACCGTATAGACTATTCATCTCATTTTACCATTTACGATACAGATGATGCTAAAAGGGTTATTAAAGACTGTCAGAAGCGCCTCAATATAGATGATAAGCTGCTTAGTCACCGTTCTATTATGAATGAAATCAGCCGTGCTAAGGACAGTCTTATTGATCCTAAGGAGTATCTGGCATCTGCAGGCAGCGATTTCCGTAAAAAGCAGATAGCTGAGGTTTATTCCATGTATCAGCGTACACTGCAGAGCAATGATGCTATGGATTTTGACGATCTCATTGCTAACACAGTGCGTTTGTTTGAGGAAAATGAGGAAGTTATTTCCTTTTACCGTAACCGTTTTAGGTATGTTATGGTGGACGAGTATCAGGACACCAACCACGCCCAGTATATGTTTGTAAAGCTGTTAGCTCAAGAGCATAGAAATATATGCGTTGTGGGTGATGACGATCAGTCTATCTACCGTTTCAGAGGCGCTACCATTGAAAATATCTTAAGCTTTGAAAGTGAATATAAAAATGCTAAAACCATAAGACTTGAACAAAACTACCGTTCAACCACCCATATTCTTAATGCGGCAAACGGTGTTATTGCTCACAATATGGGCAGAAAAGGTAAAAATCTTTGGACGGATAACGGTGAAGGTGATAAGATCACCATACATACCTCCCGTAATGAGCATGAGGAAGCAAAGTTTGTTGCAGATAAGGTGTTAGAGCAGGTTAGTTATGGTGGCAAGTTTTCCGACAGTGCTGTTTTGTACCGTATGAACGCTCAGTCTAATGCTATTGAAAATGCTTTTATGCGCTCGGGTATTCCTTATAAGGTTATCGGCGGATTTAGATTCTATGAGCGTAAAGAGATCAAGGATGTTATGTCATATCTCAGCTTTATCAACAACAGCAACGATGACCTGCGTTTGCGTCGTATTATAAATGAGCCTAAGCGTGGAATAGGTGACACTACTGTAAATACGGTAAGTGAGATTGCAAATGTTCTTGGTGTGTCTATGTTTGAGGTGTTAAAAACCGCTGATAGATACGAAAAGCTTTCCCGTGTTGCTCCCAAGCTTATGGAATTTGCAAACAAAATGCAGCAGCTTATTGATTTGTCACAAGAGGTGTCGGTCCACGAGCTGTTGGAGCTTACTCTTGATAAATCCGGATACCTTGCCGCTTTAAAGGCAGAGGGTGAGGAAGGTGAAGATAGGGTAAACAACGTAAACGAGTTATCCTCCAGTATCTTGACCTACGAGCAAGAGGCAGAGGACCCGTCTTTATCGGAATTTTTGGAGCAGGTTGCCCTTATTACAGATATTGACAGCTTAGATGAAAATGCTGACCGTGTTGTTATGATGACTCTCCATTCTGCAAAAGGACTTGAGTTTAACACAGTGTTTTTAGTAGGTATGGAAGACGGTATTTTCCCCGGCAACCAGAGTATTTATGCAGGTCCTGAGGAGATGGAGGAGGAACGCCGACTGGCTTACGTGGGCATTACCAGAGCTAAGAAAAAGCTTTATTTGGTTAATTCTATTCAGCGTATGCTGTTCGGTACCACAGGTCATAACCGCCCGTCACGTTTTATTTCTGAGATTCCCGGCGGATGTGTTATTGAAGATATGCCCGAGATCCCAAGATCTACTTTTGGCGGTACTGTCCCTGCATACAAACCCACCTCTGCTGTAACACAGTTTAAGAATATGTCTAAAACTGTTTCTAAACCCACTCAAACCGTGTCAAGCGCCACTTACAAGTCGGGTGACAGAGTGGTTCACAAGACCTTTGGTGAGGGTATGGTGCTTAATGCCACTGAAATGGGTAACGACTATTTGCTGGAGATCGCTTTTGACGTTGCCGGAACTAAAAAGATAATGGCAAATTTTGCAGGAATTAAAAAAGCAGACTGATCAGTCTGCTTTTTGCATTTTGTTTTTTGGCAGAATAAATTGTAAATCCTTGTCGGTAATTCCTTTTATCAGATACATAACAGCAAAATACAAAACCGTTGTTATTATAATGTAAAGCACCAAATATATAATGCCAAAATCACCAAGTAAATTCAAAAACAAATAGCTTAAAGCCGCCGCTGATACAGATGCTGTCAGCGGTTTTATTATCCACTCAAAGGCTAAAAACCTTATTTTTGTTACCTTGATAAGTCTTAACAAATTCAAAAATGATGTAAACACGTTGCTGATTACCATAACAAACATAAACCCGAAAATGCCGGACTTTGGAACTAATGCTACTATTAAAACTATACGAAGTGCTGAGTCTATTGCCGAGTGTAAAAGGGAATAGTTTTGCTGATTCAACCCTTTCAGCATTCCGTCAACCACACTTTCCAGATACATAAACGGCACTAAGGGTGCAAGTATTTTTATCAGCACACCCACATCCTTACTGTTATAAATAAGTGTGCCTAATTTGTTTGCTAAAACAGTAAACAGTGCACTTAGTAAAATGGAAAGCATCAGGGTTATACGTATTGCACGGCATACGGATTTCTTGATTTTCTCATTTTGGTTTAATACATTTGCTTCGGATATTTCGGGAATAAGCAGGGAAGACATAGACATTAAAAATGAAGATGGGAAAAATATAATAGGCATTGCCATTCCTTTTAACATACCAAACTGCTCTAAGGATAACTCTCTTGAGCCGTTAAAGCTTGTAAGCGAGGTGGGTACTAAAAGGTTTTCGACTGTTCTCAGCAGTGAGTTTAAATACCTACCCGCACTTATGGGAACAGCAATAGCCAAAATGCTTTTTACTACCCCTTTTATAGGACGCACTGCTGCTGAATTTTCCACCCTTAACTTGCGTTTATCTATTAAATACCCAATATACATATAACCGCAGGACATTGCCTCTGCTACCGTATCGCCAAACAGCACGGCAAAACAGCAGTATTCTACCCCTTTATGTGCAAATCCGCTTAGCATCAGCATAACCACTGAAATACGCACAAGCTGTTCAAATATTTGTGCTGATGAGGGAGATAATACCTTTCGTCTTGCCATAAAATATCCCTTTAAGCAAGAGGAGATGCCCATAAAATTCAGTGAAAAGGACAGTATTTTCAAAGCAGGAATACACCTTGCATCTTTGATAAAAACATTACCTATAAAAGGTGCGAAAAAATAAACTGCAAGATTTATAACAGTGCCGATTATAACGGTAATCAGCATTGCTCTGTGCAGTATATGCAGTACCGACTTTTTAGTGCCGCAGACCATTTCATCGGTGATAAGACGGGTAACAGCGGTAGATACACCTGACGTGGCAAAGGTGGCAGCAAGAATATATACCGAAAATATGAGCTGATACAGACCCATGCCCTCAGCACCTATCTTATTGGACATATACACACGAAATACCATACCTATAAACCGCAGTATCAGTGCAGTAATGGTCAGTATGAGTGTGTTTTTGATAAAGAGAGATTTTTTCAAAATATCAATCCCCAACCATATAGGTGTTATATATTCTTACAATGGCATTCCAGGTATCTTTATTAACACCGTTAGCGTTTATCTGGGTTACATCCTGCATAAACCTAACGGCAGCTTGTGTTTTGTTATCGTATCTGCCGTTTATGTCCACGTCGGGTATGTTAGGGAAGATGTTGCTCAGTGAACTGAGCATAATTTGCAAAAAATACACCGCATCAGAAGAGTCACCGGGGTTTAACGAAACAGTTGGAGATGAAAAAGCATAAATACATAAAGGAAACCTTTTCAGTTCTAATGACTCTAAATACACACGAAATATCTCGTCCCAGGTGGCTCGGTTTACTTCACCTGTTACGGGTAACCCGTAAAACTGCTGAAAAGCCTCAACCGATGCAGTGGTTTGTGGAGAATATATTCCGTCGATTGCAATTATGGGAATACGCTCATCTCTGTAAGAAATTTCACGCAAATGCTTTTGCAACTCGGATATGTTGTCGGTATGATTTATATTTGTATCAGTCTGTGGATTTGGCATAGTTACACCTCTTTTAATAGTTTTCTTTTAATGTGTATCCCGGAAACTGACCTGGCTGTTTTGAGTAACCTAAAGTAAGATCACTGTAAGTACCTGCAATACTGTTCCATGTAACAGCACCAACTATTCCGGTAGGCTCAAGTCCGAACAGGGTTTGATACTGCCTTACTGCGTTTTGAGTTTGCTGACCGAAAAATCCCGTGGCAGGCAGTTTGGGTATTTCGGGATAGGTGTCGGCAATATACGAAAGATACTGCTGTAATATCACCACGTCCTGACCGCTTGAGCCGATTCTTATAACCCTACCGGGAAACAGACGTACACCGCCTTTAAGATTTTCTTCATCTTCAATTATTCCTAAGTAAGCTCGATATATCTCATTCCAAGTCTGTGCGCCAACGATTCCGTCTGGTGTGAGTCCGTAAGCCTTTTGAAAGGCAATAACTGCCTCTCTCACTTGCTCATCAAAGGTATCTTTAACTTCAATTTGAGGCAGGGCGTTGTAAAAGGCACCTATAACCGCCAGATAGTATGTGATTACCTGAACGGGCAAACCTGTATCACCAAGCTGCAGCAGTTCGGGGTATTGACGTTGCACCTCCTGAAGTGTGATACCCTCTGAATCAAGCTCAGACAACCTTTTTACAGAGTTGTAAATATAATTTATTCTATACCAGGTGGAACGGCCCACAACGCCGTCTTGCCCTAAGTTAAAAATACGCTGAAACTCTTTTACTGCATCCTCTGTTTCAGGGCCGAAAACCCCGTCAACAGGGTGGATTTTGGGAATGGCAGGGTAGTTGTTGGAAATTCGATTTAGCTTTATCTGAATGGATTTAACGTCATTTCCTGCCATACCCAAAGAGTAGTTGATCCCTTGAAATGAAGGAACGTTTGCACCTATGGGCACGTCGGTAACAATGTTAATATCATCGCCGTAAAAGGACTGCAGTATCTCATAGGGAATAAGTCCCTGATTTGCTAAGGGCACAGTGCCCCATTGGGATAAGCCCTCGCAGGTGACGGTGGTTCCGTTGCAATATGCGGTAAACAGCGGCTCCACAGCACCCTGACGTTGAACATATGAATCAAATATATCATCCACAATACGGCTGATGCTTTCAAAAATATTCCGTTCAGGCACATAAAACTGGTCAAACTGAGTGTCGTTGGTAATATCAAAATCATAACCCTGACTTCGGTAAAACTCGGTGTAATATCTGTTAAGTGCAAAGGAAAGCTGAGCGTAAATATTGGCTCTGATGGCGTTTTCGGGCCAGGTGGGGTATATCTCACTGGAAGCAACGTTTTTTATGTAATCAGGGAAACTGACTGTAACGTTTTGGGCGTTTGAGTTGGGTGAGCCTAAATGAACAGTAATAAATTCAGGTATGACCGGCGGCAATATAAACACCTACCTCTTATTATAAATTTGGTCCGGTTTGCTGAAAATCAGTGACGGTATTGCCAATGTAATTTTCGGGCACCGGGATCATCTCCACAGGCTGAATAGTGGTTTCACGGTCGAAAACAGGGACGTTAAGGTTGTTGACGGTAAAATATCCCGGTAGGTCTATCCTTATGTTGTAGGTAGCATAGGGTGTAGTAGGCTCTGGCTGTTGGGACATACTGAAGGGAACAGTGGGTAACGGGACTATACTGGTTTCGCCGCTTTGATCGGTAATGAGTCGGTAAATCAGCCGGTTTTCGGTTTCGCCGTTGGTGGTAACTGTCACGAAAGCGCCGCTTAAAGGAAACGCACCCTTAGCTGTAAAAACCTGCATTTTCAAAAAACCAACTCCGTCAAGTCCCCCGGTGGCTCCCGGGATAACCGTCTGATCCTGATTTTCAGGCGGCACATACTGAGTGTTGATGTTCACTATGTTTTGATTTATGTTTTTATCGTGAATTATGTGGGATGTGTCCTCATTAGTGGGTAGCTGTGATGGTGGCTGCTCATTGGGGATAGACGAGGGTTGCTGAATTGGTTCAGGCTCAGGCTCGGGCTCAGACGGCGGGTTTATAACCATAGGTGCAGGGGGTACAGTGGGTTCTGCCGACTTGCTCTTTTGCTGATAGGCTTTAGCCTCTTTAGCGTATTGCTCCATTAAGCTCTTTAAATCTTGATTCATATAAAAATCCTCCCAATATAAAATCAGTTGTTAGATGCGTAGTATTCCTTTTTCTCAGTGTCCTTTACAACCTTTGAACGGGTGCTTTGCAACAAACGGATAATGTTATAAACATCTATCCATATTTCACCGTAGCCCTCTTTCTGGCTTTCATCAAAAATAAGCTGGACGCCAAAATGCAGATGAGGTTTTTGCATACCGTTGATATTTTCGTTATCACTGTAACCTGTCATACCCAAATACCCGATAACATCTCCTGCCTTTACCTCCATACCTTCTTTCAAGTCATTGTTATAGGGATGATCCTTTCTTAAATGGGCGTAGTAATAATAGCGCTTACTGTCGTAACTGCGTATTCCTATTCGCCAACCGCCGTATTTATTCCAACCCATATTCTCGATTATTCCACTCTCCACCGCAACAATAGGAGTTCCCACACTGCCCATAAGATCGTTGCCTAAATGTTTGCGGTCATATCCGTAGGATCTGCCCATGCCAAAATCTGAGCAGTGGGAGTAGCCAAAGCCTTTGGCAATAGGGGAATAGACCTGCAATCCGTATTTGCCGTTGTTATCTCCTAAAAAACCGCCTAAAACCGCCGAATAAGCCTCAAAATAATAGTTGTAATGTTTCATATCCTTTGTTATTTCCTCAATTGTTTCGCCGTTTTGAATGCGTTTTACTAATCTTTCAATTTCATCACTGGGTTTTTCTTGGAATTTACCACCGTTTTTACAAGCGGCATAGCTTAACAGCTCAATCCAATTTAACTTTACCTGCTGAGCTTGTGACTTTATATCATAGTCCATTGCCTGTTTTAAAACAGTATAGGAAACGCCGAAATTCACCCATTTGATAAACTTCTTTGCAGGCTCGTTGGTGGTGGACTCACTAACAGCATAAAAGTCATTTTCGTTTATACTCAGCTTTGTGTAAACATAAGAAAAAGCAGCGGTAGCAAGTGCGATACATAAAAGAATAATAATTATCTTTTTAGAAAACCTGAATATCTTAACTTTCATAACATCACCAATTTATAATATTCTGTTATGAAAATAATTATTATTGATTTTGGTGGGAATATGGATTATTATGATAATAAGAGGGTGATTATCATAATCAGAGATTTTATTTTATCGGATAAAGAAGATTTTTTACGCTTTGCAAAGGGACTGTATTCATCGGGTGCTACTTGCCACCCTGTCCCCGACAGTCATTTTGAAATGACCTTTAATATGATAATTTCAAAAGATCTCATTGTCAGAGGACTTATGATAGTTTGTGACAACAAAAATGTGGGTTATTGTCAGCTTTCATTTACCCATTCCACCGAAGCAGGCGGTATGGTTGTTTGGATAGAAGAGCTTTTTATTGATGAAAACTACCGTTGCAGAGGACTTGGCAGTGAGCTTTTTGAGTTTTTAAATAGTGAGTATGGCAATACTGCCGCAAGGCTGAGACTTGAAGTGGCAAAGGAAAACGAAGGTGCCATAAAGCTGTATAAGCGCCTCGGATTTGAGGAACTGCCTTATATTCAGCTTATTAAAGAATAAAAAAGAATACCTCCTTTATGTTTTGGTAAAACTAAACGTAAAGGAGGTAATTTTATGGCAAAGAAAAAGGAAGAAAGTGTTTTCAGCGATATGCCTTTAGGACTCGGTATGGCGCTGATACAAAACGTACAGGCAATGGAGTATTACAGTGGCTTAAACGCCGCTGACAAGCAGAAAATAAGAGGGTATATACAAGGTGCCCAAAACGGTAAAGATGCTAAAAACAGAGTTAACACTGTGGTTATGGGACTAAAAGAGCATAGGGTAGATGTGATATAAAAAAGCAGGTTACTTTCGGAGCGTTCGCTTAGGGATAATTCGCCTAAAATAGTGAATTTTTGCGGTATAATGCGTTAAAAAGCCGCGGTACACGTTAGTGTTACCGCGGCTTTTTGCCTTTTCTACCATCAAAAATTCATATATTTTAGGTGCTGGCAGTTTTGTAGCCAAAATATTTTTCTCGCACTTTAAGTTGCCAAACCGCAGTAATACTGTATGTCTTATAAGGTTTGGCAACAATGAGTCGAGGAAAATATTGGCGAAAAACCGATTTCTCCCTATGTGAGCGCTCCGTTTGTAACCTGCTTTTTGTTTAATTAAAGGATATTACTGATTCATACTCGTTATCGGTAATGCAGATGTAACTGTTACCTGCGTTTAATTTAAGCTCGCTACCGTCAGTGTTAGTAAACTTAAGGGGGTTTGAGCTACCGTTTTTAGACCACTTGATTTCGGTGTATGTGCCCTCGGTAATATAATAACCGTTACCTGAAGTTAACTCAGATTTCATATGCTTTCCGTCACTCAACTCGTGAACATCGGTAAATATAACGATTACGTTCTTAAACTGTTCAGTCTTGCCGGTCTTATAATCTTTCAGAGTAGAACCGTTGTTACCTCTGATATATTTTTTGGTTTCGGTATCATATTCAAAGGTGGATTTGTAACTGCTTGAAAACTTAACAAAAACATCAGTTGCTTCGTTATCATATTTAACGGGTGATGTCTCATCGTTAAAGGAATAAACGTCTTTAGCACGGTCCTTTATCTCGGTTCTGCCCTTATTTGCAACTGCACTGAGCTTATCGCCGTATGTATATAAAGTGTGCTCCCAGGCAAGTCCGTTAGAAATTCTAACTCCTGCTGATGATGCGTTGTAACCCAGATCCAGATTATCCATACCAAGATCCCTCATAAACGGGGTATTGTAGTCATCATCAGAGCCGCAGTGGACGTATCTTGCATCTAAACCGTAAGCAAGCTCAGCATAGGTGTATCTGGCACTTCTGACAGTACCGATCTGTCCCATTTTGGAAACGTCTGAGAAAACTGCCATCAAACGGGTAATGCCGCCCTCAACAAGGGTTTCAAAAACCATATCAGCGTTTCCCACACCGGTCTGCACAGCCTGAGCAGGTTTGATGTTGTTGATCATTATAGCCACAGGACGCTTATCAACAGCGGATTTGTCAAGGTCCTGAACACCGGTAAGGGGATTTATTGCATTAGGGTTAACGGGTTTTGTAGTAGTGGGGGCAGCTGTTGTGGTAGTAGCTGCGGTGGTAGTCTGAGTATTGTCAGGTTTGTTGCCTGAACAAGAGGTAAGTGATATAGTAACAGCAAGGCCTAAAGCCGCTGCAATAACTCTTTTGGATATAATAGAATATTTGCTCATAAAAAAATAACTCCCTTTTCAAAATGCGACAAAAGTTTACAAGATTCATTATACTACATCTTGTGTCGTTTGAAAAGGGGGTATATGAAAAAATATTCTATTTTGCGCGAATATCTTCGCCAAAAAACTGGAAAATACGGTAGCAACCGGAAATTCTGGAAACTATTCGGTCGGAATACTTGCTTTCCAGCTCCTCAAGATTTAGATTTGTGTTGATAATTGTAGGTTTACCGTTTAAAATTCTGGTGTTTATAATGTCGTAAATTACCGATGTGATAAACTGTGTGGTAAACTCTGTACCTAAATCGTCTAAAATCAAGAGGTCGCAGTTTTTGATGTTTTCTAAAGTGGTAGTATCGGAATTACGGGAAAAATGCTCCTTTTCCACGTTGCTCATAAGGTGGGTGATAGGGCCGTAAATAACACCGTAGCCTTTTTTGATGACCTCATTTGCAATAGCTAAGGAAAGGTGAGTTTTGCCAAGACCTGTTGCACCGAAAAATACAAGACTGTCGGATTTTACAGTGAAATTGTTTGCGTAGTTTTTGCAAAACTCAAACATTTTTGACATAATAGCTTTCGGTACAATACCGTTTTTATCCTGAGTATCGGGATAATTATTAACGTCAAAGCGATCAAAAGTACAGTCGGTAATAGGGGTGTAGGAGTTAAGCTCGTCAATACAATATCTTGCGGCTGTGTTTTTTACGCACTGACATACTTTTCCTTCAAAATAACCTGTATCCTCACACTTTTCGCAGTTGAAGGAGGGTTTTATCGCAGCTTCGTCAATGTTGTTAGCTGAAATATATTCAGCACGCTGACGCTGCAACTGAAGATTTTTCTCTTTTAACAGATTGATATTCTCGGTGACATCCTTAGACTTTAAAAACACCTTAGTTATTTTTAAAGCGGTATTTGCTATCTCACGGTCAATATCGGCTAAAAAGCTGTGTTCCATATACAACATATTTTTATTGTTCTCAGCAATAATAAGAGATCTTTCTCTGTGTGCGGTAATATCTCTCATAGCCTTGTTAAAATGCTCGTTGCCAAAGCTCATTTATGTCACCCCTTTAATCAAAATTATTGATCTTGGATTTAATTTCCTTGATATTATAAGACGTACCTGATTTTGAAGTGGTTTTTTCCTCAGGCTTGTTTACGTCCTCGGGAGTTTTAATGCCGCTTTTATACCAAGACTCCAAAATCTTATTGATATAAGCAAAGCTGATCTTTGCGTTTTTATCAATGCAGATGTTATATGCCAACTCCAGCATATCCTTTTTGAAGTTCCACTCGTTTACCCATTTTGCACTGAACTTTTCTTCATTAGCAGAGGGACGTCGGTGGGAGATGCCAAAAGCAGTTTCCACCACACGCCAAGCGGATTTGGATAGATACATCTCGCTGATACGCTTTTCTGCTTTTTCAATGGTGTCTATGTTGTTCTTAGACCAGTCAATGCAAAGCTTTTCTATGTATCCGAAATTACCTTTACCTTCGCTTACAGCGTATTCAACCGACATAAGTATTACGGGAACAGGAAGTCCCTGATTATCGTGGAGCCACACTAAAGTGGACATCTCAGCGTAAGTCACCAGTCTGCCCAGCTTGTTTTGCACCTGCTGGAACATAAATTGTATCTCTTTTGACTGAGCTCCACGCTTGATAGTATCCTCACGTGAGGGCTTTGAAACCGATAACGCAACCTTATCAAGCTGCTTTTTAGGTTCCTCTGTAACGCCTTTAGCAGTGTCTATAATAACCTGACGGTCACACCAGAAATACAGAGCATCTCTGACTTCATCCAGGCTTATGTTAAGAGTTTTTGCAATAGTCTGCTCAACGTCTTCATCATTAGCCGACTTTAAAAACACCAACAAAACCTTAAGCTGAGTGCTTCCTGCTAATTTGATATGTTTTGTAACAACATCAGTCGGAACGGCAAACATAGAGCCGAAAACTGAAGGGTTTATACTGTATTTCATATTGCCGAACCGCCTTTCAAAATTGGTGTAATTCAAATTATAACACATTTAGACAAAAAGGTAAATATTATTTTAATGTAAAAATAAAAAATAACTGACTGCCTTGCAATCAGTTATTTAATATATAAAATTATTTACTTTCCGTATCGTTTAAAAGCTTTTTCAGATATTCCTGAGTGTTGTTTTTGCTTTCTTCATCCAGCAAACGATAGGTTAAAAGTAATGTTTTTTCACCCTCGTCTAAAGTGATGATCTTACCAGGTGAATTCTTTTTAACATAACCGGTGTAAACGTCGTTAAGTGTAGCGACTGATTCACTTGTGTGAGACTCGTAATCCAAAAGAGTGTCGATAGAAACCGCAAAGATTTTGGAAAGCTTTATAAGAGTTTCAATAGTGGGGGAAGACTTTCCGGTTTCGTAATATGTGTAAGTAGATCTGTCGATATTAAGCACCTCGGCTACCTGCTTTTGGGTAAGTGCACAGTTAACTCTGAGCTGTTTGAGTTTTTCGGGAAACATTAAAATCTACTCCTTTAATCATACTTTAGTTTATTATAATATGTAAAAAATCAAAAGGCAAAAAATGAGAATATCTTTCACAGCGGTTTTGTGTGAAAGTGTGTATATTATGTTTTGTACTTGACAATCAAACAAAATTGTTGATATAATTAACCACATCCTTTGCTGGTGTAGCTCAGATGGTAGAGCAGCTCATTCGTAATGAGCAGGTCGTGGGTTCGATCCCCTTCACCAGCTCCATAATCCCAATCAAGCCCTTGCTTGGTTGGGATTTTATTTTTATGGTAGGAGATTTAACCCATGGTGCGATATTCGTCGGTTGCTGTGAAGAATGAACGGCGAGACGAATTAGCATAAACGCAGCCCACGAAAGTGGGCCGAATTATGACGGAGTCGGCAATTCGATCCCCTTCACCAGCTCCATAATCCCAATCAAGCCTTTGCTTGGTTGGGATTTTATTTTTATGGTAGGAGATCGAACCCATGGCAGTATTTATAGCGACTTAACACAAATTTGGTATGCTTGTATTTACTTTCACATAATATATAACAGTTTATGCTGAAAGGTGTGTCGTATTTATGTATAAGAATAAAATTTTTCTTGCTGTTTTAAGTTTTATACTTATTTTCGGATTTAGTGTGTCGGCTGATATGATTGAAACTGTAAACGGCGTGATCGTAACCGAGTATTATACAGATGATATTTTCGAGGAGCCTACTGTGTCGGCGGCAACCATTCCTATGAACACTCCGCCTACCGTTAAAGCAAAATCAACAGTGCTTATGGAAGCATCAACAGGCAAAATATTAACTCAGACAAACGCTCACGAAAAATTAGAACCTGCATCTATTACCAAAATAATGACTTTACTGCTGGTTACAGAGGCCATAGATAACGGCAAGATTTCTGTTAATGATGTGGTTACCACCTCAGAACACGCAGCGTCTATGGGTGGCTCACAGATTTGGTTAGAGCCGGGAGAGACTATGACAGTTGACCAAATGCTAAAAGCGGCGGCTGTGGGTTCTGCTAATGACGCATCAGTGGCACTGGCTGAGCATATTGCAGGCAGTGAAGAGGGGTTTGTGGCGCTGATGAACGCCAGAGCAAAGGAACTTGGTATGAACGACACCACCTTTAAAAATGCTTGTGGATTAGACGAAGAGGGGCATTTAACCAGTGCCCACGATGTGGCTGTTATGTCACGTGAGCTGATACTCCACGACACCATTAAAAAATACACCACTATTTGGATGGACAGTCTGCGTGGGGGACAGACCCAGCTTGTAAATACCAATAAGCTTGTTCGTTATTATCTGGGTGCTACCGGACTTAAAACCGGCACTACCAGTAAAGCAGGATTTTGTGTTTCTGCCACCGCAAAGCGTGACGGTATGGAGCTGATTGCCGTGGTGATGGGCGGAGAGTCATCCAACGAAAGATTTGCAGGTGCTAAAAAACTGCTGGACTACGGATTTGCAAACTGGTCTATTACAAAACCGAATTTTGATGCAAGCACTGTAAATAATATTAAAGTAGTAAAAGGTGTGAAACCCACTGCCGCTGTTGAAGTAGATACAGTGAAAAATCAGCTTATTAAAAAAGGCGATGCGAAGGGTATTACAGTGGATGTGATTATGAATGAGTTTGTAGATGCTCCCGTAAAAGAGGGAACACAGGTGGGAAAAGTGGTGATAAAGCTTAACGGCGAGGCAATAGATGAGTGTAAGATCTACACCACCGAAAATATTGATAAAATCACCTGGGGATTTTCATTTATAAAGCTTGTAAACGCCCTATTCTGTGTATAATTTATTAACCTTTTGTATATGTTGTGTATTTTATTAAAAAAATTTGTTAAATTTAGGTTTTATATCTTGAAATGCTATCAGTTTTATTGTAAAATATATAAAAATAGAAACAGACGTACTTTTATGGGCTGTTTTGAAGGTAATTTTATTTGGAGGAAGTTCAATGTCTATTAAGTTTAACGGCAAGTATGCCGCACCTTTCATCTCGCAAAACGAGTATGACGCCATTGCACCGCAGGTTAAAGCTGCTCATGAATTGCTGGCATCAGGTGAAGGTCCCGGAAACGACTTTTTAGGTTGGGTGGATCTGCCTGTTAATTACGATAAGGAAGAGTTTGACAGAATTAAAAAGTCTGCTAAGAAAATCATTTCTGATACAGATATTCTGATCGTTATCGGTATCGGCGGCTCATATTTGGGCGCTCGTGCTGCTATCGAGTTTTTGAAATCACCTTATTACAACAACAAGAAAAAGGATACTCCTGACATCTATTTTGCCGGTAACAGCATCAGCTCTACTGCATTGGCAGAGCTTTTGGAGATGTGTGAGGGTAAGGATGTTTCAGTTAACATCATTTCTAAGTCAGGTACAACAACTGAGCCTGCTATCGCTTTCAGAATTTTCAGAAAGTTCCTTGAGGAAAAATACGGTAAGGAAGGCGCTAAAGAGCGTATTTACTGCACCACCGACAAAGCAAGAGGTACTCTTAAGAGCCTTGCAGACGCTGAGGGTTATGAAACCTTTGTTGTGCCGGATGATGTAGGCGGCCGTTTCTCAGTGCTTACTGCTGTTGGTCTTTTGCCCATTGCTGTTGCAGGTTGCGATATTGACGCTTTAATGCAGGGTGCCGCTGCTGCAAGAGAGGAATACAACGTTCCTTGTATGGAGTGCAATCCTTGCTACAAATACGCTGCTTCCCGTCAGATCCTGGCTCGTAAGGGCAAGAAGATCGAAATGCTGGTTTCTTATGAACCCAGATTTACTCTTATGTGCGAGTGGTTCAAACAGCTTTACGGTGAGAGTGAAGGCAAGGATAACAAGGGAATTTTCCCCGCATCTGCTATTTTCTCAACCGATCTTCACTCACTGGGTCAGTACGTTCAGCAGGGTGAAAGAATTCTTTTTGAAACTGTTGTTTCTATCGGTAAAGCAGAAAAAGAGATCATTATTGAAAAAGAGGAAGACGATGGTGACGGCCTTAACTTCTTGGCAGGCAAGCCTATGTCTTTTGTAAACGAGAAGGCTTTTGAGGGTACAATCCTCGCTCATACTGACGGTGGCGTACCGAATTTCGTAATCGAGATTCCCGAAGCTAACGAATTTGAGCTTGGCTACCTCATATACTTCTTTGAAAAAGCTTGTGCTATCTCAGGTTATATGCTGGCAGTTAACCCGTTTGACCAGCCCGGCGTTGAGAGCTACAAGAAAAATATGTTTGCTTTGTTGGGTAAACCCGGTTACGAAGCAGAAAAGGCAAGTTTGGAAGCAAGACTTGCAAAATAAATTCAGTCTAATCCTGTCTTAGGACGGATTAAATAAATAAATAGGGGATGAGCTTAATGATATCTCTTATCATTGGTAAAAAAGGTTCAGGAAAAACAAAACATCTCATTGATAACGTTAATGAGGCTGTTAAGACATCAAAGGGTAACGTTGTTTGCATTGAAAAAGGCAGCAAGCTTACTTATGATATCTCTCACGCAGCAAGACTTGTTGATACAGATGTTTACGGTATAAACGGAGATACTTCTCTTTATGGTTTCTTGGCAGGTATTTGTGCAGGTAACTACGATGTAACTGACATTTTTGTTGACGCTACATTGAAGATCATCGGCAGAGATTATGATATCGTTGCTGACTTTATTTCAAGAGTATCTGCTTTGGCAGAGGAGTCAAACACCCGTTTCACCTTCACAATTTCTTGTGATGAAAGTGAATTACCGGATAAAGTATTTGATTACGCAAGAAAAATCTAATTACATCCTGTAACACAGACTAAGCATCTGCAAGGCATTCTACCTTGCAGATGTTTTTTTCTAAAAAGTTGTTGACAAATCAATAAGTTTTTGATAATATAATAGAAAGTGTAAAACGCTGTGATAGGGAAAAAGGACTGTCTTTTTAATTTAGAGAGTTGCCGTTTGGTGCAAGGCAATGCGGAAAGCTGTTTTAACTCGCCCTTGAGCGGTCACCTGAAAGATTTACCGAGTAAGCGTGAACGGGATTCCTGCCGTTATCAGTGGATGGCATTGTTTGATGCCGTAAAGTGGGTATTATTACCAATAAGAGTGGTACCGCGGAAGATTTATTGCTTTCGTCTCTTGCAAATTTGCCGGAGATGGGAGCTTTTTTGTTGTCACTCCGAAGAATGAAAAGGAGAAAAATTATGAAAATCAGTTTTTCAACATTGGGATGTCCGGATTTTAGCTGGACCGACATCTACACCACCGCCAAGGATTTCGGCTTTAACGGAATTGAGGTAAGAGGACTGGGCAACGATATTTTCTCACATAAGGGCAGACCTTTTTCTGATGAAAATATTGATAAAACCATAGCCGATCTGAAAAAACGTCACTTAGAGATTCCTTGTATCTCCTCAGGCTGCAGCTTAAAATATGCTGATAAAGCCGCTCAGAACGAGAAAGAACTCAGAGCCTACATCGACCTCGCATCAAAGCTTTCAACGCCGTATATCCGTGTTTTAGCTGATGAGAAGGCTGCTCCCGACGGTGAGGTTGACGATGAGGTGGTATTAAAGGCTATTAACTCATTGGTTCCTTATGCAGAGGAGAAAAACGTAACACTGCTTATTGAAACAAACGGCGTGTATTCCGACACTATGCGTCTGAGAAATCTGCTTGACAGAATTCAGAGCGATAACGTTGCAGCACTCTGGGATATTCATCATCCTTACCGCTTTGCAGGTGAGGCCCCTGAGCAGACTTTGCAGAATCTCGGTGCATATATTAAATATACCCACATCAAAGATTCAGTTATGGTTGACGGTAAGCCCAGCTATAAAATGATAGGTGAGGGTGATCTGCCTATTGACAGCGCTATGAGAGCATTGCGTTCTATTAACTATGAGGGCTATGTTTCACTGGAATGGCTGAAAAAGTATGCTCCTTATCTCAACGACGCAGGTGTTGTATTCCCTCATTTTGCTAACTTTATGAGCGAGTATATCGGCGTGTCTGATATAGGCGGCAGACTTTACGATAACAACAGAAAAACAGGTAAGTATGTATGGCCTAAGGAGCATCTTATTGACCTGACTTTCCCACAGGTGTTGGATAGAATGGTTGAGGAGTTCCCCGACCAGTATGCTTTCCGTTACACCACACTTGATTATACCCGTACTTATTCCGAGTTCAGAGACGATGTTGACCGCTTTGCTCGTTCATTGATTGCAATGGGTGTAAAATCGGGTGATCACGTTGCTATCTGGGCAACCAACGTACCCCAGTGGTACATCACTTTCTGGGCAACTGTTAAGATCGGTGCGGTTTTGGTTACAGTTAACACTGCATATAAGATCCACGAGGCTGAGTATCTGCTCCGTCAGTCTGATACTCACACTTTGGTTATGGTTGACGGTTACAAGGATTCCGACTACGTTGCTATTATGAAGGAGCTGTGTCCTGAGCTGGAGACTGCTGAAAAGGGAAGACCTTTGTATTTGAAAAAGCTGCCTTTCTTGAGAAACATCATTACCTGTGAATCGGAGCAGAAAGGCTGTTATACTTGGGACGAGGCTATGGATTTGGCTGAGAAAACTCCCGTTGAAGAGGTGTATCGCAGAGCCGCTGCTATCAACAAGCACGATGTTTGCAATATGCAGTACACATCAGGTACAACCGGATTCCCCAAGGGTGTTATGCTTACCCATTACAACGTTGTTAATAACGGTAAGGCTATCGGTGACTGTATGGATCTCTCCACCGCTGACCGTATGATGATTCAGGTACCTATGTTCCACTGCTTTGGTATGGTACTGGCTATGACTGCATCTATGACTCACGGTGTTACAATGAGTCCTATTCCTGCATTCTCACCCAGTAAGGGCCTTGCTTGTATCAATAAAGAGAAGATCACCGCATTCCACGGTGTTCCCACTATGTTTATTGCTATGCTTTCACACCCTGATTTTGATAAAACTGATTTCTCATATATGAGAACCGGTATTATGGCAGGTAGTCCTTGTCCTATCAAGGTTATGGAAGAAGTTATAAATAAGATGAATATGAGCGAGATCTGCATTACTTACGGCCAGACCGAGGCATCACCCGGTTGCACCATGAGTAAGACTACCGACTCTATTGAAACCCGTGTAAACACTGTTGGAAGCAATATTTTCGGCGTTGAGTGTAAGATAGTCGATCCCGAAACAGGCGAGGAGCTGCCGGATAACGTTGACGGTGAGTTTGTAGCTAAGGGTTATAATATTATGAAGGGATATTATAAAATGCCTGAGGCTACCGCAGCCGCTATTGATGAAAACGGCTGGCTGCATACCGGCGACTTAGCAAGACGTGATGAAAACGGCAACTACAAGATCACAGGCCGTATCAAGGATATGATCATCCGTGGCGGTGAGAACATTTATCCTAAGGAGATCGAGGACTTTATCTATACTCATCCCAAGGTATCTGACGTTCAGGTTATCGGCGTTCCAGATAAGCAGTACGGTGAGGAAATTATGGCTTGTATTATCCTTAAAGAAGGTGAAACTTCATCTGTTGAGGAGATAAAAGAGTATGTTGCTACCCACATGGCTAAGCACAAAACTCCCCGTTACGTCGATTTTGTTGACGCTTTTCCAATGAATGCTGCAGGTAAGATCTTAAAATATAAGATGCGTGAAAACGCTGTTGATAAATTTAATCTGCACAGCGATAATTCAATCGAAACTGCATAATTAAAACCCGTCGTAGGTGATACCTACGACGGGTTTTTTAATCATCAACTTTAGTTTTTCTAAAATCAATAAAACTGCCGGATCTTGAGAAGATCAGTCCGCTTACGTCGGGGATAGCGGCATAGCATTCCGATGAATAAACTAACGGATACAAAATATTTGCATCTATAAGCTTTTGCTCTGCTTGTTTTAGCTTTGAAATAGCTGTAGTTTTATCGGCAGTTACAGAACCGCTGATTAGTGAGGAAAGACCTGAAACGCCGTAATCAGTAAGGTTTATCATAGTGCCGTATGCAGTGTTGTCGTTGCTTTTAATAGGCACAATAGCAAGGGTATAATCCTTTAAATTAGTGTTGATTTTGGTTTCGCTGACCGGCTTTATATTGATATAAGCATTAAGATCCTTTTGCCAGGTCTGTGCCATCACACTTGCTATCAGTTTGAAATCCTGATTGTCGGGGTAGTAAAGGTCCACACCCGATAACTTATTCCTTGAATTTTTGTTATCATCCAACAGCTTTGATGCCTTATCCACGTTGTAATCGGGCATAGCCAGATCACCTGCTGTATCACGGAAATTTTCATCTCTCTCCAAGGCACTGGGTGAAACAATACCCTTTGCAGATTGCAAGTAAATAGGTAAGTTTATATCAATGGTTGACTTGTCAATATTGCAAAGCAGAGCTTTGGCAATATGGGGATTTTCCTTAGCGAAATCAGGGTCAATATAAAGGCAATAGGTAATGTTATAGAAGGAATATCCGTTGCTACCTGATTTTTTTGCAGTCTCAAGGTTTTCAGGCGGGATACTTCCCATTGAGATGTACTCGTTTATCACGTTGTCTGAAATAACAGCAGACTCTCTGTTGTAGCCGATAGAAAAGTAAGACAGGGTAGCAGGGGTGCCGCTGAATTCATCAAATCGGGAAAAACGCATCAGTGACGTATCGGTGCTCCAGCTTTTGATATAAAAGCTGCCGTTGGTTAAAGTGTTTTTACGGTCAAGCCCGTATTTACCCTTAGTTGAGTTGAAAAACTCACGGTTGCAAGGGAAAGCTACGGGATTTGCCAAAGCATATAAAAGGTTGTGATCTAACTTTTCAAGCGTAATAACCACAGTTTCGTCATCGGTAGCCTTTACACCCAACTGAGACGAACTTTTTTTACCTGCATTAACATCTTCTGCGTTTTTTATTGAATACAGCAAAGCTGCAAAAGGGGACTTGGTTTCGGGTAATAGCGCTCTGGTAATACCAAACACAAAATCATCAGCGGTGACTTTAGTTTCTTTATCAGACCACAAGCCGTCATTACGCAGCTTGAAGGTATATGTCAGTCCGTCTTTCGAAATATTATAGGATTTTGCAAAACCGTTAGTGACTTTACCGTTTTCATCAATCCTCATCAGTCCTTCAAAGCAATTAGCAGCAGCGGTAAGTTCTGCTGATTCCTTACACAACTGAGGGTCCATAGTAGAGATACTGCTCTGAGTTTGATAGGAAACAGATTGATCCTCATCATCACCGCAAGAGGTGGCAGTGAGGAACATAAGAATCACCAATAGTATGCAAATAAATTTATTGATAGTTTTTAGGTACATTAAAATTCCAAGCCTTTCAACATCAGTCGAATTCTTTAACAACCGCCTTTTGCTGTTTTAGAGACTCCTTAACGTCGATAGGACGTTGATTTTTGGAACCTCTGAATTTCAGCAACAGACTTTTTTTATTTATATCGAATTTACCGTCAATAAGAATGTCGGTGGCTTTAAGCAGCTCTAAATAGCCATTATTTTCGGCAGCGTGGCTTAAAAGGTGCTCAAAGGTATATCCGGTATAGGTGATAACATCAAGCCCGTTTTCGCGGCATTTCTCTGCTAAAACAGAAAGGGCGGCGGCCTGACAAAATGGCTCGCCGCCGCTTAATGTTACACCTTTCAGATGACGGTTTTTTAAAATCTCCGCAAACAGTTCGTCAACAGTTGCAACAGTGCCACCCTCAAAGCTGTGGGTTTGTGGGTTGTGGCAGCCCTCACAATGGTGGGGACAGCCTTGCACAAACACCACGAATCTGTAACCGGGCCCGTCAACAATGGACTCACGAACTATGCCGGAAAGTTTTAAAGTAGGACTCAAAATGAGTTATGCGTCCTGACCGAATTTCTCTGTTTCGCTGCCGATAGTGTGTTTTACACGGTCGTTAACTTCAGCATATTTAGCGTTGTTAAATCTGTCAAGAGTACCTACCAAGTAACCGGTAATTCTTCTGATTCTCTCGAATTTAACGCCTTCGCCGACCATATTTGTATTACATTTTTTTGTTGCCATAATAATTCTCCTTTACTATTCAATAGGGTTAGTGGTTTTGTCTGCCTCTTCCAGAGGGTTTTCATCACAGCAAACAGCACGGCTTGAAATACCCTTAAATTTCTTAAGCAGCTCTTCGCTTACAGCCTCACCGTCACGGCGGCCGCATCTGGGACAAACATCATCAATAATTCCTGTGTAACCGCAAACGGGGTCACGGTCAACGGGGTGGTTGATTGAACCGTATCCGATACCTGCTTCTTTCATAGCACGGATAACGCTTTCAAAAGCTTCCATATTCTTGAAGGGGTCACCGTCCATCTCGATATAAGAGATATGACCGCCGTTTGTGAGATTATGGTAGGGAGCCTCAAGCTCGATCTTCTTAAATGCAGAAATGTTGAAATACACGGGAACGTGGAAGGAGTTGGTATAGTAATCACGGTCAGTAACACCGGGGATAATACCGTAACGCTCTTTATCCATACGTACAAATCTGCCGGACAAGCCTTCAGCGGGAGTTGCGATAAGTGAGAAGTTAAGACCTGTTTTAGCAGCAGCCTCGTCCATTCTCTTACGCATATATCCAATGATCTCAAGACCTAAGTTCTGTGACTCTTTAGACTCACCGTGGTGTGCACCAACCAAAGCCTTAAGAGTTTCAGCCAAACCGATAAATCCGCAGGTGAGAGTACCGTGTTTAAGTACCTCACGAACCTCATCATCAGGACCTAATTTGTCGGAATCGATCCAAATGCCCTGACCCATAAGGAAGGGATAGTTTTTAACCTTTTTCCTTGCCTGAATTTCAAATCTTGCAAGCAGCTGGTCGATAACAAGATCAATCTTACGATCAAGATCTTCATAGAACAGGTTAAGGTCACCGTGAGCACGGATAGCGATTCTGGGCAGGTTGATAGAGGTGAAGGAAAGGTTACCTCTGCCAAATACTACCTCTCTGTTCTTGTCAAAGTTGTTAGCCATAACACGTGTACGGCAACCCATATATGCAACTTCAGTTTCGTGATGACCGGGTTTGTAATACTGGAGATTGAAGGGTGCATCAAGGAATGAGAAGTTGGGGAACAAGCGCTTTGCACTAACTCTGCAAGCAAGCTTGAACAAATCGTAGTTGGGATCTTCGGGGTTATAGTTAACGCCCTCTTTAACCTTGAAGATGTGAATGGGGAAGATAGGAGTTTCGCCGTCACCCAAACCTGCGTCTTCAGCTAACAGAACGTTTTTAATAACCATTCTGCCTTCGGGTGATGTATCCATACCATAGTTAATAGAGGAGAAGGGGATCTGCGCACCTGCTCTGGAGTGCATGGTGTTAAGGTTGTGCACAAATGCTTCCATAGCCTGGTATGTAGAACGCTGAGTCTCGCTTTCAGCCTTGCTGAGAGCAAATCTGTGCAGCTTACCTGCCATCTTCTCATCGTATCTCTTTTTAAGGACTTTAGCTTCTGCTTCTTCGTAACCGTTGTCGTTGCCAAGCACCGGCTTAACCTTAGCAGCAGCAAAAACTTCATCCAAAATAGCCTTTGCAGTTTCATCAGCGTTGTTATCGTCGCACAAAAGCTCAAGAGCACGGCTCAAATTCTTGCGGTAATGCTTAACGTAGGTCTTAGCAACACCTTTAGCCATAGCGTAATCAAAGTTAGGAATACTCTGACCGCCGTGCTGATCATTCTGGTTACACTGAACAGCAATACAAGCTAAGGCTGAATAGCTCAAAATATCGTTAGGCTCACGTAAGAAGCCATGACCTGTACCAAAACCGCCTGTGAACAATGAGTCAATATCTATCTGACAGCAGGTTGTGGTAAGAGTAAGGAAGTCAAGGTCGTGGATATGAATATCGCCTTCACGGTGAGCTTTAGCGTGTTCAGGCTTTAAGATATACATATCGTAAAACTGCTTTGCACCCTCTGAACCGTATTTAAGCATAGTACCCATAGCGGTATCGCCGTCGATATTAGCGTTATCACGCTTCATATCACTCTCCAAAGCAGAGGAGAAGGTAAGCTCTTCGTATATTTTCATCAGCTTGGTGTTCATCTCACGCTGACGTGTTCTCTGAGCACGGTAAAGAATGAACTCCTTAGCAGTTCTTGCGTGGCCTGATTCGATAAGTACCTTTTCAACGGTATCCTGAATCTGCTCAACGGTAGGAGTAGTAATATTCTTCTCCTCCAGCATTGCAACAACTTTTTCAGCTAACTCCATAGCAGTGTTGATGTTCTGACCGCCTGTAACCTGAGCAGCCTTAAAAATGGCGTTAGTGATCTTATCAATATTAAAATCAACTGTTCTGCCGTCACGTTTTTTAATAGAAGTAATCATAGTATTTGACATATCCTTTCACCACAACATATTGTGTTTTTCTTAGTGCTTACTTATTATAGTACATACATTTTGAAATATCAATAGGAAAATAAAAGAAATAAAAACCTACCCTCACAAATTTTTGGGCAGGTTTTTGGCTATTATATACAAATAATCACGTTTTTGAGTGGTTACTTAACAATATTCGGTATATTTTTACAATATTTGGTAGTAAGTTGCAACAATATATTGTGGTGGTTGACATTTTTATCCTTGTGTACTTCACCTTGCAGATGTTTCAGCACAGTGGATATATATTGTGGTTTGATATTGAGGGATAATAGGTCGTTGCCGTTAATATCAAGGTCGGAAATCATCAGAGGGTCGTTCTTGATTTTTTCTAATAGGGAAAACAGGTGACTGACGTCAGTTTCGGATATACTATTATATAATGTAATGAGTTTTAATACCAAATCATAGCCGTTTTCCGCTATCAAACCCTTTAACGCCACTTCATCTGTGTCAAAGCCACTCTTAAATTTATCATACAAAAAGCCGGTAGACTTACGCAGGGCTTTATCTGTCTTTAAATTTTTACAAACTGTAAGGGGGTCGGCGTTGCATAAAATAAAAAGCGCAGCAGTTCTTATATCACGGTCTAAGCTTAAAGCACCAATAGGTGAAAGGGGCATATAATAGTTAAGACCTAAAAAGCTTAAAGCACCGCATTTCAGCAAGGGTTCAATTTTTTCAGGATGAGGTGACATCAGGGTTTTAGTAAGCTCTGCAAAAATACGTTCTGCTGATATTTCTTTTAATAAATGCGACATATTCAATGCGCTGTCTAAAGAATTCTGTTCAATGTCAAATCCCAGTACGGCAGAAAACCTGAAAGCACGCATAATCCGCAGTGCGTCTTCATCATATCTTAGCCTTGCATCGCCGACTGTACGTATTATTTTGTTTTTCAGATCCTCTTTACCGCCAAAATTATCAATCAACTCACCGCTTTGTGATATAGCCATGGCGTTAACGGTAAAATCTCTGCGCTTTAAGTCGTCATCAATATTTAAAGCAGGGATAACCTCAGTAGGTCTGCGGTGGTCGGTGTACTCACCGTCGATCCTCATTTGAGTTATCTCAATGGGCATAGAGTTTATCAAAACGGTAATGGTGCCGTGCTTGATACCTGTATCGTAGGTGTGTGGGAACAGACTGCGAATATGCTCAGGAGAGGTGTTGACGGTAATATCATAGTCGTTTGGGGTTTTATTAAGCAGCATATCCCTGACACAGCCGCCCACAAGATATGCTTTTATCCCTGCATTTTTCAACGTATCAAGGCAAATACGTATTTCATCAGGCAAATTTACAGTCAAAACTATCCCTCCTTTTACTACATAATAACATAAAATACTGAAAATTTCAAAATAATGGTTTATTTTTATCAAAATCAGAGGTATAATAAATATAATATTTTTGTCGGGGGTCTTGATTTTGAAACAAAAAACCAAAAGCGATATATTACTTGACTCGGTAAAACGAATTCATATGATAGGTATCGGTGGCTCGGGAATGTATCCTATTGCAGAGATACTGCACAGTGAGGGATATATACTCTCAGGCTCCGATAACAACGAAACTGATACTTTAGCACGTGTTCGTGCTTTGAATATTCCTGTTACTATGGGACATTTTGAGCAGAACGTTGAAGGTGCAGACCTGGTTATATATTCTGCGGCTATAATGAAAACCAATCCCGAACTGGTTGCTGCAGAAAAGTTAGGTATTCCCACTATGGAACGTTCAAAGGCACTTGGCGCTATTACAAGACGTTATAATAATGTAATAGGCGTTTGCGGAACTCACGGTAAAACCACTGTTTCTTCTATGATAACACAGATTTTGGTGGAGAATGATTTTGACCCCTCTGCAGTTATCGGTGGTAGACTGCCTCTGATCAATTCCAACGGCAGAGCAGGGGAATCGGACATTATGGTCTGTGAGAGCTGTGAGTATGTGGACACTTTTTTACAGCTTTCACCGGATGTTTGTGTGTTGCTTAATATTGACTGCGACCACATGGAATATTTTAAGACTTTAGAAAGACTTATGCAGTCTTTCACACAGTTTGCCAATTCTGCACATACCGTTATCGTAAACGGCAATGATGAAAATTCCCTTAAAGCTATGGAAACTGTGGATAAAAACATCATTACTTACGGCATTACCGACAACTGCGATTATTACGCTGCCAATATAAAAGGCGGTACCAAAACAGCAGGGGAATACGACTTGATGTATAAGGGTCAGCTGCTTTGCCACGTGGTGCTCAACGTACCGGGTGACCATAATATATCTAACTCTGTTGCCGCCGCTGCCGCTGCACACGTTACAGGTGCTACCGGTGAGCAGATAGCAAGTTCTTTGGCTAACTTTAAAGGTGCAGGAAGAAGATTTGAGATACTGGGAACAGTGGATGGCATTACTATTGCCGATGACTATGCTCATCATCCCAAAGAGCTTGAGGTTACTTTAAAATCCGCTATGAAGATGGGATATAATAAGGTGTATGCAGTGTTCCAGCCCTTCACATTCTCCCGTACAAAACTGTTACTGGATGATTTCGCCTCTGTTTTGCAGATAGCTGATCAAGCGGTTTTAAGCGAAATTATGGGCTCCCGTGAGATAAACACTTACGGTATCCATACCACCGATTTAGTGGAGAAGATACCGGGTGCTGTGTGGTTCGACAGCTTTGAAAAAATCGCCGATTACATTGTAGAAAATGCAAAAGACGGCGATTTAGTCATAACATTAGGTTGTGGAGATATTTACAAAGCTGCAAAAATAATGCTTAAAAAGTTAAAGGGTGAGTGTTAACACTCAATTACCTTAACCTGAAAACGGCGTTCACGGGGACCGTCGAACTCTAAGAAGAATATGTTTTGCCAGGGACCAAGCATAGGCCAGCCACCGGCAACGGGCAGTACTAAGCTGCAACCCAAAACGCTGGATTTGATATGTGCAAAGGAGTTACCCTCTGCGTGAGTATATTCCTCACGGTCAGGCAACGACTTTTTAAGTCCTAACAGCATATCCTGAGTTACGTGTTCGTCAGTGTTTTCCGTAATGGTAATACTTGCGGTAGTATGAGGACAAAACACCAAAGCGATACCGTCATCAACACCGCTTTCGGCAATAGCTTCCGATATTTTCTTGGTTATGTTGTAAGCGCCTTCAGTTTTGGTTTGTACAGTGTATTCTTTAATAAATCCCATAATTCATACCACCTTTCATATATATTATAACATTGAAATGCGGTGTTTGGATATTATTTATTCTATACAAAATATCAAAACTGTTTTTGTCTATTCTGCATAATATAATAATTGCAGGAGCAGAGTATTTTTAACTATAAAAATGTTGACATTTTTGGG
>JAFQWA010000009.1 GCA_017407705.1 Clostridia bacterium | reverse complement strand
TTGCTACGCAATATGAAATACGCTTCGCGTATGAAATATGCCTACGGCATATGAAGGAACGAATTTTATTTCACATTTTTGCAACGCAAAAATATTTCATAATCCGTAAGGATTATTTCATATGGCGTAAGCCATATTTCATTACACCTTGCACCACCGCCGTCGGTGTGCTACAAAAAAATAAGCCGTGAAATTCACGGCTTATTTTTGTATGTTAGGATTGTTAGTTCTCTCAAGCAAATAGTCTATAGAAATATTAAAATAATCGGCAATTTTTATTAGTTCATTAATACCAGGCTCTCTTTCTCCAGTTTCATAACGGCTTATGGTGTTTTGACTGGTGTTTAAATCCAATGCCATTTTTAATTGGGATATGCCTTTGGATTTTCTGATTTCTTTTAATCTCATAAAATCACCTCTTGACATTATTATCCCATATTGGTATAATATAAATATCCCAATTCGGTATATTTAAAAATAAGGAGGTAGAATATTATGGGATTTTTAGATGCTATGAAAGGTGCAAACAATAGTTGGGGCGTAGTAACAGCTGATTTTATTGAAGGTCAGGGTTATATTGGACCTGAGAAAATGGTTAACAACGCTAGTCATACGCTAATGTTGAGTGGAACAGGGTTAAAAGAATCTGTTTTGTTCACCAAGGATGATGTATCTGAGATTAAAGTATTGTTTGCTACAAGTGAGTGGATTAAATTTAGAATCTCTTTAAAAAACGGCAAAACATTCGTTGCAACATTTTTAACGCTTGAGGTTGCCAACAACGGTAAGAAGGTTGCTAACGGTTTGTTGAATTTTGAATGGTGGCTTGCAGATATAATTTACAAATAATTTCTTGGGTTTTATCTTTTGTTTCTTTCACACAGATGCTAAAATTCCCCGTTCTTCGGAATGGGGATATTTTATTTGAACCGATAGTTATACATATTATTGCCGCACTTGTGCGGTGTGATTTGCTACGCCCTCTTGCGTACGTATTGTCGGTGTGCTATAATGCAATTAAGGCGGTGATGGTAAATGAGAAAATTACTTGATATAATGTTTGAAAATAAAAAGTTATCTTTAATTGTTCCAACTGCAATTGCTTTACTAATGTATTTGCTATTTATCTTGTTTGGAACAGCAGAAGATAAAACAAATTTAATGATAGTAACACCGATAGTATCTGTTATCGGATTCTTTGGCATCTTTTTAGTTATATTTGTTCAAGTTAAAAACTCTATGTGCCCCGAGTGGTTTTTGAATTTGTTTGAATTGTTGAGTACGGTAATATTTGGAGTTTATGCAATCATATGGGCTTTGTCTTTTATTATTAGTGGTTTTCAAAATTTTAATGTTGGGATTTGCCTCGGCTTTATTGCATATAGTGCAATTTCTTTGGCACATAGTAAAAGGGCTAAATAATTAAAGAAAATCCTCGGTTTTTTACTTTAACAACAAAGAGGCGGTTAGAATGATACACAACTATCACACGCATACCTATCGTTGCGGACATGCAAGTGGTAAGGAAGAGGAATACATAAAAAGAGCAATAGAAAACGGGATAAAATATATGGGCTTTTCAGACCATGCTCCGTTTGTGTTTCCTGATGGTTACGAATCCGGATTCCGTGTGCCCTTTTCACAAGCCAAAGATTATGTTTTGGAGTTATCCAAGCTTAGAGAAAAGTATAAAAATGAGATCGACCTTAAAATCGGCTTTGAAATGGAATATTATCCGTCGCATTTTAACAAAATGCTTCAAAACATAATTGATTTGGGCATAGAATATTTGATTTTGGGTCAGCATTATCTCTATGAGGAGCATCCCGACGGTGTGCACTCAAACGCTGCCACCGACAGGGTGGAGGACTTGCAAAACTACGTATCCTGTGTGGTCAAGGCGATTGAAAGTGGCGTTTTCACATACGTTGCACATCCTGATATGGTTAGATTCACCGGAGATGTTGAGGTTTATCAGCAAGAGATCAGACAAATCTGTGTTGCGTCAAGGACCTTTGATATTCCTCTTGAGATAAACTTTTTGGGAATAAGGGATAACCGTAATTATCCTAATGAAGCTTTTTGGGAAATCGCAGGTCAGGAAAAATCGCCTGTTACCTTCGGGTTTGATGCTCATAACGTTGAAAGCGCTTTCGACGGTCAGTCACTGATCAAAGCCCAAAAGCTTGTTGATAAATACAACTTAAATTATATAGGCATACCGAAATTAAGGCCCGTTTTTAATGGCGTTGACTAAATAAATGCACAAACAACTTGCCCTCTGCTTTTTATAAAGTGGAGGGCAAGTTTTATCTCACTTTTTATGTCTTAAATGCGTATAATAGATTGAAAAAGTGATTTATTTATGATATAATCTTGGTAATTTGCAATGTAAGAAAGGTATAATTATGATTTGTAATAATATTTTGGAGGCTATGGGCAACACGCCTATTATACGTCTTCAGCATATGACAAGTCCTGACGACGCTCAGATACTGGTTAAATTTGAAGGACTTAACGTGGGCGGTTCCATTAAGACACGTACCGCTTTTAATATGATAACCGATGCAGAAAGTAAAGGGTTGCTTGGGCCTGATACCATTATCGTTGAGCCTACCAGCGGCAATCAGGGAATTGGTCTGGCACTTGTGGGCGCTGTAAAGGGCTATAAGGTGAAGATCATTATGCCCGACTCGGTTAGTGAGGAACGCAGAAAACTGGTAAATCAGTACGGTGCAGAGGTTATTTTGGTGCATGATGACGGTAATATCGGACTCTGCATTGAGCAGTGTCTGGAACTTGCCTTGAAAATGAAGGCTGAGGATCCTAACGTGTTTGTGCCTCAGCAGTTTGAAAATTCTGCAAACCCCGAAATTCAGCGAAAAGGTACCGGTAGGGAGATATTAGAGCAGGTGGACGGTCCGATCCACGGCTTTTGTTCGGGTATCGGCACCGGCGGTACTATTACAGGTATCGGTGAGACCTTAAAGGCGAAAAATCCCGATATGACTATCTGGGCTGTGGAGCCTGAAAATGCTGCGATCTTGTCGGGTGGATCTATCGGCACTCATGTGCAGATGGGCATTGGTGACGGTATTATCCCTGAGATACTTAACCAGAACATCTATGACGATGTTTGTATCGTAAAGGATGAGGAAGCCTTGCAGACATCTAAGGATCTGGCGGCAAAAGAGGGTATTTTGTGCGGTATCAGCAGCGGCACTAACGTGGCTGCGGCTATGCGTTTGGCAAAGAAGCTGGGCAAGGGCAAAACAGTGGTGACAGTATTGCCCGACACCGCTGAAAGATATTTCTCCACCCCGTTGTTTGAATAAATAAAAAGGTGCAGAACTTTAAGTTCTGCACCTTTTTTATTTCATCTTATCCTAACAAAACATCGGTTATCAGCATAATGCAAAAGCCTACCAGCAGGGCGTAGGTGGCGCCACGCTCATTTCCGTGGGCGTGGGTTTCGGGGATCATCTCATCACTTATCACATACAGCATAGTACCACCTGCAAAAGCAAGAGCAAAGGGCAGTATGGCTGATGCCAGACTCACGGCAAAGTAGCCGATAAGCGTACCGATTACCTCTACAAGCCCCGTTATCATAGCGCACACAAAGGTTCTTCTCGGAGAAACACCTGCCGCTAACATAGGCCCGATTATCACCATGCCCTCAGGTATGTTCTGCAAGGCTATACCACCTGCGATAATCAGCGCCTGAGAGGTGTCTCCCGAGCCAAATCCCACACCTGCCGCAATGCCCTCAGGCAGATTGTGGATAGCAATAGCGGTGACAAACAGCAGCACCTTACTCAAATTCTGATTGTTGTGCTTTTCACCGTCAACACCCACCAACTTGTGCAAATGGGGAACCAGCTTGTCTATCAGGTTAAGGCACAAAGCACCTGCAAAAATTCCTGCAACGGTTATAATCAGTCCGTAAGTACCGCCGTAGTCAAGAGAAGGGAGTATCAGTCCTAAAACGGCGGCGGCAAGCATAACGCCTGCGGCAAAGGACAGAACAATATCGGAAAATTTATGGGACAGCTTTTTAAATATAAACCCCATTAAAGAACCGATAACAGTAGCACCGCCCACACCCAGTGCGGTTAAAAGTACAAGTTCCATACAAGCCTCCTGTAACGTCATTTTAATTTATTGTATCATATTTTCACAGGTTTTACTACTTAAATAAAAAGGCAAAGAGAAAAAATCTCTTTGCCTTTTGTTTTTGAAGCTTTTTATTTAATAACCTTGAAATAGTCTAAGAGAGAAAGAACTATGCCGATAAACACATACAACTCAACAAGACTTCCTAAAATGCTGAAAATAAGTCCGATTAACGGGATGCTTGCCAACAAGCCGATAACAATACCAATAACTGCACCCACAACAATGTAGATAATAAGGTTGATAACCAGAGCGGTTACGTCTTTTTTCTGGCTGAAAGAGAAGGGGAAAATCTGTTTAAGCATATCCATTTTTCATAACCTCCAAAAAATATTTTATTATAATGTACCACTTTTTTACAAAAATTTCAAGAGCAAAAATTATTTGTTTGATACTTGAAAAAGCAGTATTGGTTTGGTATGATTTGTTTGTAATGCTTTTGCGTTTTGCGGGGTGATGAAAGTGAAGTACTGTTTGGCCATAGACATTGGTGCGTCCGGCGGACGACACATATTAGGTTACATAGAAGACGGCAGATTTAAGTTAGAGGAAATCTACCGTTTTGAAAATAATTTAATTAAACAAAACGGCTCACTTATCTGGGATATTGATAATTTGGTGCATCAGGTCAAGGCCGGTATAAAAAAGTGCGGTGAATTAGGGAAGATACCCACCACCATTGCTATTGATACCTGGGGTGTTGATTATGTTTTGCTGGATAAAGATTTATGTGAGATAAAGCCGGTTTACGCTTACCGTGACAGCAGAACAAGCAGTGTTATCGATGAGGTGCACAGCATAGTTTCGGCAGAGCGTCTTTACAGTAAAACGGGAATTCAGTTTCAACCCTTTAACTCACTTTATCAGCTTTACTGCGATAAAAAGTCAGGCAGACTAAGTGGCGCTGAACACTTTTTGATGATACCTGAGTATTTGTCTTTTAAGCTGACGGGAGTTGTCAAAAACGAATATACCAACGCCACCACCTCGGGAATGGTGAATGCCTTATCAAAACAGTGGGATAGTGAGATTTTAACTGCGTTGGACTTACCCCAGCACCTTTTCTCAGAGCTTTGTCTGCCGGGCAGTGAGCTTGGTGATTTTTCGGATAGTGTGAAACAGGAAATGGGATTTAATGCTAAGGTGGTGCTTTGTCCCAGTCACGACACAGCCAGTGCAGTAGCGGCTTGTCCGCTGAGTGAGAGCAGTGTGTATATTTCATCGGGTACCTGGAGCTTGATAGGCACAGAAAATACTCAGCCTATTTTAACAGACGCTTCAAGAGTGGCTAACTTCACCAACGAAGGCGGAATAAATCACCGTTTTAGATATTTGAAAAATTATATGGGAATGTGGCTGTTTCAGAATATCCGCAAGAACATCAATAAGTCTTTGACCTATGACGAGATGATGCAGCTGGCGGAAAATGAGCAGGAATATTCATATATAGATGTAAACGCCAAAGAATTTGTGGCTCCCGAAAATATGATAGAGGCCATAAAAACCTACTTAAACAAGCCGGATATGACATTGGCTCAGGTGCTGCTCAGTGTGTATCACTCATTAGCAAGGTCTTACAAGGCGGCTATTGATGAAATTGAGTGCTTGACTGGTAAAACCATCGATACCGTAAGTATAGTAGGCGGCGGATGTCAGGATAAGTACCTAAACCGCTTAACGGCAGAATATACATCAAAAAAAGTTTTGACAGGGCCGATCGAAGCCACTGCAACGGGCAATATCATTTCACAGCTAATATATTTAAACGAAATTACAGACTTGCAAAAAGCAAGACAACTGATAAAGGAGAGTTTAATATGAACCGCTACGAAAGTGCAAAAGAAATGTATGCAAAATACGGAGTAGATACTGAACGTGCGTTGAGCATTTTGAAGGATATACCCATTTCTGTTCACTGCTGGCAGGGTGATGATGTTGTGGGCTTTGACAGCAAAGAGGCGTTATCCGGCGGTATTCAGACCACCGGTAATTATCCCGGAAAAGCCACTACACCGGGGCAGCTTATGGCGGATATTGATAAAGCATTTTCGCTTATACCCGGCAAGAAAAAACTTAATCTCCACGCTTGCTACGCCATTTTTAATGAGGGTGAGCACGCCGACAGAGACAGTCTTAAACCCGAGCATTTTGCTCCTTGGGTGAAATTTGCAAAAGAGAGAAATATGGGTATCGACTTTAACCCCACCTTCTTCTCACATCCTATGGTTAAGGATAATCTTACACTTTCGTCTCCTGATGAGCAGGTGCGTACATACTGGGTAAATCACGGTAAAGCCTGTCTTAAAATTGCGGAGTATTTTGCCAATGAAACAGGTGTGCCTTGTGTTATGAATATCTGGATACCTGACGGCTATAAGGACATTCCTGCCGACAGATTCGGACCCCGTTTCAGATTCAAAAAATCCTTAGATGAGATACTTTCCGTGCCTTACGACAACAAAAAGGTTTACATAACATTAGAGTCTAAGGTGTTTGGTATAGGTCTTGAAAGCTACACTGTGGGCTCAGCAGAGTTTTGTATGAATTATGTTGCCAATAAGGGCATCACTCCTTTAATGGATAACGGTCACTATCACCCCACTGAGCTGGTGTCAGACAAGATCTCATCTATGCTGCTGTTCAATGAGAAGATAGCGTTACATATAACCAGAGCGGTACGTTGGGACAGCGACCACGTTATTCTGTTCGACGATGAAACCAGGGAAATAGCAAAAGAGATAGTGGCACACAATGCGCTGGATAGAGTGTTTATCGCCACCGACTATTTCGATGCATCCATAAACCGCATTTCCGCTTGGATAACAGGTATCAGGAACGTGGGAAAAGCGCTGTTATACGCACTTTTACTGCCTATGGACAAGATGAAAGCGTTGCAGGATAATAATCAGTTAACCGAGCTTATGGTGTTAAGTGAGGAGTTTAAGTCTTTGCCCTTTGGTGACGTATGGGCAGAGTATTTAAACAGAGAAAACGTTTTAGCTGATTATCTTGATGAGGTTAAGGTATATGAGCAGGAGGTTTTAAGTAAGAGATGAAAAACATATTAACTTCTCCCTTTGTGGAGGAAATGAAAAAAACAACTGCTAATATGTACCGTTTGGGCTGGGATGAGCGTAACGGCGGTAACATCAGCTATATGCTGGATGAAAATGAGGTGGCTCAGTATCTGGATACAGGTAAGGTTATCCGCCATATTCCCATCGGGTTTGACGCTACTGCTCTTATAGGCAAAATATTTATAGTTACAGGTACCGGAAAGTATTTTAAGAACGTGGAAAGCGATCCCGAAAACAATCTGGGTATTATCCGCATTGCTGATGACGGCACTACCGCTGAGCTTTTATGGGGCTATGCTGACGGCGGCAGATTTACCAGTGAGCTGCCTGCACACCTTATGAGCCATATAGCAAGACTTTCAGTGGACCCCGAAAACAGGGTGGTTATCCATACCCACCCCACCAACACTCTTGCAATGAACTATGTCCATGAGCTGGACGATAAAAAGTTTACCCATACTCTGTGGGGAATGTGCACCGAGTGTATTGTGGTTTTCCCTGACGGTATCGGCGTGTTACCCTGGATGCTTTGCGGCACTAATGAGATCGGTGAGGCTACGGCTAATAAGATGAAGGAGTACCGTTTGGTGGTCTGGGGTATGCACGGAATTTACGGCTCCGGCAAAACTATGGACGAAACCTTCGGCTTGATTGAAACTGTGGAAAAAGCGGCACAGATATATATGCTCACCGCTCATTTGCCCAGAATCAACACCATTAAAGACAGCGAAATGAAGCAGTTAGCTGAGTTTTTTAAGGTTGATTACCGAAAGGATTTCTTGAATTTATAATATAAAACGGGTAGAGTAGTGGCTCTACCCGTTTTTTACATTGACATAAGCGGTAGTTTAGTGGTAAAATATAATGAATAATGCAGTATTATGTGCAGGAGGCAGTAAGTTGAAAATTCTTGTAGTTTGTCAACACTATTATCCTGAACAGTTCAGGATAACTGATATATGTGAAGAGTTAGTCAGACGGGGAAATGAGGTCACAGTGCTTACCGGTCTGCCGAATTATCCTAAGGGTAAGATTTTCAAAGGGTATAGATGGTTTCAAAAACGAAATGAAACCATAAACGGAGTTAAGGTAAAACGTTGTTGGCTGATCGGCAGAGGACAAGGAAAATTACGTTTGTCTATCAATTACGTATCCTTTATGCTGTCTGCTTCTTTTAAAGCATTATTTCTGAAAAAAGATTTTGATTTTGTTATGGTCAATCAGTTGTCACCTGTAACTATGGCAGTACCGGCTTTGGTTTATAAAAAAAGGACCGGCAAAAAGGTTTTTCTTTACTGTATGGATCTGTGGCCCGAAAGTATTGTGGCGGTGGGACTTCCAAAGTCCGGCAAGCTCTATGATATTCTTTATAAGCTCAGCCGCGGTATTTACAAAAATATCGATGTTATTGCTAACACCTCTGAAAAGTTTGAGGATTATTTTAAAAACGTTTTAAAGCTTGAAAAGGATTACATATATTTGCCTCAGTATGCAGAGGAAATGTTTTCGGATGTTAAGTCTAAGCCCTTTGATCCCAATAATATTGACTTGGTTTTTGCGGGAAACGTGGGTAAGGCGCAAAGTGTTGAAACCATTATTTCGGCGGCCAACAGAATTAAAGAATATAAAAATATAAAGATCCACATTGTTGGAGATGGCTCTGCCAGAGAAAAGTGCGAGACTATGAAAAATGAGTTGGCACTTGAAAATGTGATATTCCACGGCAGACGTCCGCTTTCCGATATGAATGAGTTTTACTCAATGGCAGATGCTCTGTTGCTTACACTTAATAAAAACGAAGTGGTGTCATACACCTTACCGGGTAAGCTGCAGTCTTATATGTTGGCGGCAAAGCCTATAATTGCAAGTATTGACGGTGCAGGTGCCGACGTTATACGTAAGGCTAAGTGCGGTTTGTGCTGTGAAGCTGAGGACGACGAGACATTGGCTGAAAACATCTTGAAATTTGCATCTGATGCAGATGCAGTGTTGCAATATGCTGAAAATTCACGTAAGTATTATGATGAGTGTTTTGCTAAAGATAACTTTTTCAGCTCACTTGATAAAATAATAAAGGATAACAAATAATTGGAGGAAAATTATGTTTAAGGATAAAATTTTGCTTATCACAGGCGGTACAGGATCTTTTGGAAATGCTGTTTTGGAAAGATTTTTGAAAACTGACATAAAAGAGATTCGTATTTTCTCACGAGATGAGAAAAAGCAGGATGATATGAGAAATCTCTATCACAACGATAAGATAAAATATTATATTGGCGATGTGCGTGATATAAACAGCGTTGATAACGCTATGCACAACGTTGATTATATTTTTCATGCAGCTGCATTAAAGCAGGTGCCCTCTTGTGAGTTTTTCCCCTTAGAGGCAGTAAAAACTAATGTTATCGGCACAGACAACGTCCTTACATCCGCTATCAGAAACGGAGTAAAAAAGGTAATTTGCCTGTCTACTGACAAAGCGGCTTATCCTATCAATGCTATGGGTACATCAAAAGCGATGATGGAAAAGGTTTTTGTGGCAAAATCACGTACCGTTTCCCCTGATAAAACACTTATCTGCGGTACCCGTTACGGTAATGTTATGTGCTCTCGAGGAAGTGTTATTCCCCTGTTTATCGACCAGATCAAAAAGGGTTTGCCCCTTACCATTACTGACGGTAATATGACCAGATTTATTATGAGTCTGGAAGAGGCTGTTGAGCTTGTTCTGTTTGCTTTTGAAAATGCTGAGAGCGGCGATATTATGGTGCAAAAAGCTCCTGCTTGTACTATTAACGTTTTAGCTCAGGCGGTAAAAGAGCTGTTTAATGCTGATAACGAGATCAAGGTTATCGGAATTCGTCACGGTGAAAAAATGTATGAAACTCTCCTTACAAAGGAAGAGGCTGCAAATGCTATTGATATGGGCAATTTCTACCGTGTTCCTGCTGATAAACGTGACCTTAACTATGATAAGTATTTCAATCAGGGAAGAGATAAGTCAGACGTTATAGATGAGTTTAACTCAGATAACACTGAACTTCTTGACGTTGAACAGGTTAAAGAAAAATTATTAACACTTAAGTACATTCGCGACGAATTGGCAGATTGGAACAAATAGGAGCGTTGATCAATGAATATACTTGTAACCGGTGCAAAAGGCTTTGTTGGAAAAAATCTTATTGCACAGCTTAATAATATTAAATCCGGCAAGGCTAAAAGTCCTTATATTACAGAGGATATAGAGATATTTGAATTTGATGTTGACACCGATCCTTCGCTTTTAGAGGAATACACCCAAAAGTGTGATTTTGTATTTCATCTTGCGGGAGTAAACCGTCCGAAGGATCCCGATGAATTTATGCAGGGCAACTTCGGGTTCACGTCGCAGTTGTTGGCTCGCCTTGAAAACCACAACAACAAAGCCCCCGTGCTTATTACATCCTCTATTCAGGCAGCGTTAGACAATCCTTACGGAAAAAGCAAAAAAGCCGGTGAGGATCTGATGCTTGAGTATGCTGACAAGACCGGTGCAAAGACTATGATCTACCGTTTGCCTAACGTATTTGGCAAGTGGTGCCGACCTAACTATAACAGTGCAGTTGCAACCTTTTGCAACAATATTGCCAACGATCTGGAAATAACCGTTAATGATCCCAGCGTTAATATGCAGCTGGTTTATATTGACGATGTGGTGGATGAATTCATCTCAGCGTTAGCAGATAAACACCATAAAGACGGTGATTTTTGCTTTGTCCCCACAGTTCATAAAGTGCGTTTGGGCGAGATCATTGATTTGCTTTATGCTTTTAAAGAGAGTCGAGCAAATTTGTCGGTGCCCAAACTTGATAACGCTTTTGAAAAGGCGCTTTACAGTACATATCTGAGTTATTTGCCCACTGATAAATTTTCATATCCGTTGAAAATGAATGTGGATAACCGTGGATCTTTTACTGAAATTATTCGTACCCCCGATAGAGGCCAGTTTTCAGTGAATATTTCAAAACCCCATATTACCAAGGGAAACCACTGGCACCATACAAAAAATGAAAAATTCGTTGTTGTCAGCGGCAAAGGTCTTATTCAGTTTAGAAAAATCGGAACTGATGAGGTTATCGACTATTATGTAAGCGGAGATAAAATAGAGGTTGTGGATATTCCAACCGGCTATACCCACAACATTATCAACTTAGGTGATACGGATATGGTTACATTTATGTGGTGTAACGAGTGCTTTGATCCTAATAAACCCGATACTTTTTTTGAAGAGGTGTAAATTATGAGCAAATTAAAGCTTATGACTATTATCGGCACAAGACCTGAAATCATCAGGCTTTCTGCTGTTATAAAATGTGCAGATAAATATTTTGATCAGATTTTGGTGCATACAGGTCAAAACTGGGATTATACCTTAAACGAGGTTTTCTTTAAGGATTTAGAGCTTCGTGAGCCGGACTATTATCTTGATAGTGTCGGCAAAAATCTTGGCGAAACCATGGGTAATATTATTGCTAAGTCTTATGATCTTATTGCCAAAGAAAAGCCTGATGCAGTGCTTATTTTAGGTGATACCAACTCTGCGCTGTCAGCAATTTCAGCCAAGAGATTAAAGGTGCCGATCTTCCATATGGAAGCAGGTAACCGTTGCTGGGACTGGAATGTTTCCGAAATGATTAACCGTAAGATAGTTGACCATATTTCAGATATAAATATGCCCTACACAGAGCATTCAAGAAGATACCTCATCAGCGAGGGAATAGACGGTAAGACTATGTTTGTGACCGGCTCACCTATGACTGAGGTGCTCCGTGATCATATGGATAAAATCAATGCCAGTGACGTGCTTGACAGATTGGGTCTTGAGCCGAAAAAGTATATTCTGGTGTCTGCCCACAGAGAAGAGAATATTGATCTGGAAGATAATTTTATGGACCTGATGAATTCTATCAATAACATTGCAGAAAAATATCAGATGCCGGTTATTTACTCCACTCATCCCCGTTCAATGAAATTTATTGAGCAGAGAGGCTTTAAGTTCCACCCATTGGTACAAAATCTTAAACCTTTTGGTTTTATGGATTATAATAAACTGCAAATGAACAGCTACTGTGTGTTATCAGACAGCGGTACACTTTCAGAAGAAAGTGCATTGCTTAATTTCCCTGCAGTGCTGATAAGAACATCTACCGAGCGTCCGGAAGTGCTGGATAAGGGTACAGTGGTTATCGGCGGAATTAAAGGAAAAGACGTTGAACAGTCGGTTGAATTGGCAGTGGATATGTTCGAAAATAAAGAGGAAGTCGTTGTTGCGGAAGATTATGCAGATGCAAACGTATCTGTTAAGGTAGTAAAGCTCATTCAGAGCTATGCTAAGATAGTTAAGAAAACCGTTTGGCTTCAAGACTAATTCAAGAAAGAGATGGATCAAATGTCGCTTAAAGATGCAAAGCGAATAGTTTTTAAGGTGGGTACCTCCACATTAACACATCAAAACGGTAAACCCGATTACAAAAAATTAGAGGAATTGGTAAGAATACTTGCCGATTTAAAAAACGACGAAAGGGAAGTCGTTTTGGTTTCTTCGGGTGCTATATCTGTTGGCGTTGACAGAATGAGACTGTCGGAGCGACCTTCTACCATAGCAGGTAAGCAGGCGGCAGCGGCAGTGGGTCAGTGTGAGCTGATGTTTATTTACGACAAGCTATTTTCTGAGTATAACAAGGTTGTGGCTCAGGTGCTGATGACCCGTGATGCTGTGGATACTAAAGAGCGCAGACAGAACGTTGTTAACACCTTCTCAGAGCTTTTGAAAATGGACGTTATCCCCGTTGTTAACGAGAACGATACCGTTGCGACTGAGGAGCTTGTGTTCGGTGATAACGACACGCTTTCCGCTATTGTTGCACAGTGCGTGGATGCTGATGCCTTGGTTATCATCACAGATATCGACGGCTTGTATGACAAAAATCCTCAGCAGCACGACGATGCTAAGATCATTCCCGTGGTTACTGAGATAACAGATCATTTGTATGAAATAGCAGGTGGTTCGGGCACTAACCGAGGCACCGGCGGTATGTTTACAAAAATTCAGGCGGCTGAGATTGCGTCTAAATCTAATATTGATATGGTTATTCTGTCGGGTAACGATCTGCATAAGATCTACGATCTGTTAAACGGCGAGCAGGTAGGAACCCTGTTCAAATTCAGATAAAGGGGGCGTTGTTATTGACATTGATACAAATGGGTAAAAATGCAAAGCAAGCCTCAAGAAAGTTATCAGTTGCAGGAACTGACTTGAAAAACAAGGCGTTGCTTGCCATTGCAGACGCTCTGCGTAAAAACGCTGCAGACGTGATTAAAGCAAATGCCATAGACATTGAAAATGCCCGTAAAATGGGTATTTCCGAAACTATGATAGACCGTTTGCGCTTAGATGAAAAACGTATTGATGCTATTGCCGATGCGGTTTTGGACGTTATTAAGCTGCAAGACCCCGTTGGCGAGGTGCTGGATGATTACATAAGACCTAACGGACTCAACATTAAAAAAGTGGCTGTTCCTATGGGCGTTATCGGTATAATTTACGAGTCACGCCCCAACGTTACAGTGGATGCAGCTTGTTTATGCCTTAAATCGGGCAACGTCACCATTCTTCGTGGCGGTAAGGAAGCCTTTAACTCAAATACCGCATTAAGTGAGATTATGCGTGATGCCATAAGCTCGGTAGGACTGCCTGCAGACTGCGTTCAGTTGGTGGGTGATACCTCCCGTGAGTCGGCAAATCAGCTTATGAGGCTGTCGGGCTACTTGGATGTGCTTATTCCCAGAGGCGGTGCAGGACTTATCAAAGCGGTGGTGGAAAATTCCACAGTGCCGGTTATTGAAACAGGAACAGGTAACTGCCACGTTTACGTGGATGAATATGCAGATATTAAAATGGCGGCGGATATAGTTTACAATGCCAAAACCTCAAGACCTTCAGTGTGCAACGCTTGTGAGAGTTTGCTGTTACATAAAAACGTTGCAGAAAAAGCCTTGCCCTTGATAAAAGAAAGGTTAGACGAAAAGGGCGTTGAGATAAGAGGCTGCGAGAGAACTAAAGCTATTCTTGGGGATAGCGTGGTTATGGCTACCGATGAGGATTACGCCACAGAGTTTTTGGATTATATCATTTCCGTTAAGATAGTTGACAGTTTGGACGAGGCTGTTGACCATATTATGAAATACACCAGCGGTCACAGTGAGTGCATTGTTACAGAAAACGCCGAAAACGCTCAAAGGTTTACTGCTAACGTGGATGCCGCAGCGGTTTACGTCAATGCCTCCACAAGATTTACCGACGGCGGTGAGTTTGGCTTTGGTGCTGAAATAGGCATCTCCACACAAAAGCTCCACGCAAGAGGTCCTATGGGACTTAAACAGCTGACTTCAGTAAAATATGTAGTTTTGGGTAACGGACAGATAAGGTAGGGTGAGTTTATGGAACCTTCAGAAAAGCAAGTTTATGTACCGCAAAAGAAGAAAAAGAGCGGAATTAAAACACGTATTCTCGGCGCTTTTGTGTTGTTTTTTGCTTTTATAGGCGTTGTAAGTATTATCGCTTTTTCTGTTAATACAATAAAAACCATATCCGAAAACAACCGAAAAGCCGAAATGGAAAGACTGTCTAAGCGTGTATCGGCGGTGGTGGGTATTGCACCTCCTGCCTTTGAGAAAATTGAAAATATCAGCAATTATACTGTGCTTAAATCGGCAGTGCTGATGGCTATTGAGCAAAACCCCGCTAAGCTGCAGACCGCTGATGACGGTAGAATGAAGGTATCCTGTAAGTTGGTAAAATCCGCCGCTCAAACCTTGTTTGGTGAGGATATTGCCATTGAATACGTTCCCTTCGATATTAACGAAACACTGTTTGAGTATGACAGTGAAAACGATTGCTATTATTTCCCACCCACAGGTCACGTTAGAAGCTATCAGCCTATCGTTCAGGATTACAGTAAAAGCGGCGATACAGTAACGCTGCTGATTGAGTATCAGGCAATAGAGCCGGTGCCCGGTGATGAACAGGTGCATAGATTTAACTATGTGCTTAAAGGGGATAAGGATAAAGAAGTGATCGTGTCCATTATGCCTGAGATGAATACAACAACTACCAAATAAAAAACACCCTTAGGGGTGTTTTTTTATTTGGTTAAAATGCCGCCGTCGGTTTTGAGCAGAATTAAAATATTCTCTTCCTCAAGATTTTTAGCATTTACATAAACTAAAATATCCTCGTCCTTTTCACCCTTGCACACAAACTCGTAGCACAGATGCTCTTTCAATCCGCCTGAGTTAATAATAGCCGTGTTCACCGACTCAACTGTAAGCAGCGGACTTAAAACCTCTTTAGCGGTTTCTATGCTCACAGTGGGGGTAATGTTTTCCCTCTGACGGTGGTTCATAATAAATCCTCTTGCCTCAATACTCATAATCTCACCGTTATCCATTGCCACACCCACCTTAATAAGGTCGCTGTAACAGATAATACCGTCTAACGAGTAAGCGAGGTTTACCACGCAGATGTTCTCGTTGGTTATATAATAGCTTTCAATAAAATTCATTTCCAGCTTATTTTTAAGATAAGTCCGAGCCTTGTTTATTGCCTCATTCTCAGATAGCAAGGTGGATGCAACGTTGCGTGTTTTATTCATATAAAGGCAGTAACCACCCAGCTTTGTAATAGCAATGGTTGCACCTTTACCTGCAAAAACAAAGGCTGAGGTCACACTTTCCTCCTCGTTGGAAAGTATCAGATCATCAGTGTTGCAATCTAAAAATCCTGCGGCTATCTCTCTTGCCTTATCCACAGAAATACTGGCTTTACCTTTGGTAAGCTGAGGTGTTTGCTGGTCGATATGGTCTGAGAAGGGACCGTCGTAAATAAGAGTGGGATAGGATGTTTCGGTTTGGGTAATGTCCTCCACCGACTGATTTAAAGCAGATAGCTTATCCTGATCTTCACTCTGCTCCAAAATATGCTTCACCTCTCCACTCCAGTGGTCACCCTCACTCATCATAGCCTGCATATCACTGACACTGTCGGATATTTGCTGAGCGTAATTTTTCAGTTGCTTTAAATTATCCCGTTCAACCTCGGTTATCTCTCCGCCACCGCTTACCTTTCGGGACAGCGTTAAAGAGTAGTCACCCACCTGAGATAAAAACTTGAAAATACTTTTAGTCTGACTTGTTTCAATGGGCAGCTGGGAAATACTTGCCTTAGCGGCGCCCGACTCCTTCCAAAGCTGAGCCGATAAAGTGGCAAGTTGAGTGGGAGTACCTGCATACAGCTCCTTTTCAAGTGTGAAATTTATATTTGTGAGATAATTGGATAGGTCAGTAAGTGCAGAGGAATAATAATTTTCAAGCTGCAATTTATAAACCTGGGCGGCGTTGTAATTAACAACACCCCAGCCAAACAACGCAACAAAAGCTCCGCATACAAAACTTGCTATCCTTACAATATAGCGTTTAGTCATTTTACGCTTAAAAGCCATAATAAAAGCTCCTTTAGAAAAAAATTAAGCATATCACAATCCGTGATATGCTTAATATTTCCTAAAAGCTAAATATTATCCTCTAAGTAGCTTAGTTTTTAATATAACAGTCTGAGTTTTTGCATCGGCTATCTCATTATTTAAAACCATTTGTACTGCTTTATCAAGAGGTATTCTTTCCACCTCTAAAAATTCATCCTCATCAAGCTTTTGGTCAAAAAAGCTTAAATTCTCGGCTAAATACAAATAGATTATCTCACCGCAATATCCCGGCGAAGGATACAATTCACCTAAAAACGTATATTTTTCAGCCTTAGCACCTGTTTCCTCCAAAAGCTCACGTTTACCGCACTCTAAAGGGTCCTCACCGTAATTTAGTTTACCTGCCGGTACTTCCAGTACCACCTCTTTATAAGGATAACGGAACTGTCTTACAAACAAAAGCTCATTTTCATCGGTCAAAGCGGCAATACATACTCCACCCGGATGCTCAATAACCTCTCTTGTGGCCTCATTACCGTTTGGCAACAAAACTTTATCGCATCTTAAGTTAATAATACGGCCCTTGAACACATATACTTTATCAAGTGTATTTTCAGTTAAATTCATAATTTTTTTCTCCTTTGAGGTGATAGTATGGAAACCGTAATCCAGCAAAAAGAGCTGAACTACGCAGCGGTAACAAAGCTTATGTTTGACCTTGCTGCAAGATATGAGTTTATCAAGGTTTACAGCATCGGCAAAAGCGTTGTGGGACGACCTATCTACGCCGCTGAAATCGGCATTGATAAGGACAAGGTGGTGTATGCAGGGGGATTTCACGGCAGTGAACGGCTTACCACCTTAACACTGCTTATCTTTCTTGAACAGCTAAGTGCCGCCCTGAAAAGCAACTCAGACTTTTCCATATCAAACGCAAGAGATGCGCTGTTTGGCAAGTCACTGATAATCGTGCCCTGTGTTAACCCCGACGGGTATGAGATAGCCCTAAACGGCCCTAAAACCGCAGGTACATACGCTCAGTCGGTAAGCAAGATACTGGGTAACAACGAATATAAATACTGGAACGCCAATGCACGTGGCGTTGATATAAACCACAATTTCGATGCTGGGTTTGAGCAACTAAAAGAGCTGGAACGCAGTGAAGGGATTGTGGGTCCGTCACCCAGACGCTACGGCGGTGAGTATCCCGAAAGTGAGCCCGAAACAAAAGCAATGGCGGATTTGTGCCGTAATAATAATGTACTGCAGCTTATATGCTTTCATTCTCAGGGAGAAGAAATTTTCTGGAGCTATGGCGAAAACACGCCCGACCGTGGTTACCGTTTGGCACGGCTTTTTGCCACTGCCAGTGGCTACCGACTGGTAACGCCTCAGGGCACTGCCTCTTACGGCGGCTACAAGGACTGGTTTATAAAAGCCTTTAACCGTCCCGGCTTTACCATTGAGCTTGGTAAAGGTGAAAATCCCCTTAACCCCAATCAGCTTTACGATATATACAACAAGGTAGAGGAGCTTTTGCTTTTGGGATTTGCGTTGTAACAGCAGTATGCGTGTCGAAATATCGACACGCATTTTTAATTAAAACTTATTCATAACTAAGCCTGTAATAAGCTTGGGATAAAAATAGGTGGATTTCTGAGGCATCTTTTCACCTGCACCTGCCACGTCACGAATTTCGCTGACACGGGTGGGGTTAAGTATAAATGAGCAGTTTGCACTGCCGTTTTTAACAGCCAAGATAGCTTCGTCAAAGAACTTTGTGTATGTAAGGTTTTTCTGATTTGCCATATTCTCCTTGTCAATACCAAACAGTTTTTCCAAAATAAGAATATGCAAAACGTTAACATCCAACTGCTGATATGCTGCGGAGTTGTTAGGCAAAAGCTGTTTCATAACCGACTCATCTTTTAAAGTCAAAAGCTCGAATCCACTCTCGCCTGTGTAAAGTGCAAATGACTTTTTGCCCTGCTCATACTTTTTGGCTAATTCATCTGATGCAACGGAAACATCGTCAAACTTTTCAATATCAAAATACTCTTCACAAGCCTCTAATATCTGTGCTTTATCAAAGCTTTCAAGATCACGCACAATACGGTGGGTGGGCAAAACCAACAAGCCCTCGTGCTCCATAGATACTAACATCATCATAACGTAATCCACGCTATCACCCACTTTAGCGCCGTTCTCACGGCAGTGGTTACGGTAATTGAGTGCGGTTTCATAGCGGTGATGACCGTCAGCAATATACAACTTACGCTCTTTAAAACTGTCGCAGATTTCACTAATTACAGCAGCATCTTTAATGATCCACAAACGCTGAGTAAGACCCTCACCGTCAACAAACTCAATATCAGCAGCACCGCTTGTGGCGTTGTTGATGATAGTGTCGGTGGTACGCTGCTCGTCCATATACAGTGAATATATCTGTGAGAAATTGCAGTTGGTTGCGTTCATTAAGTTAAAACGGTCAACCTTTGCTTTAGACAAGGTTTCTTCGTGGGGCAACACAATTCCTTTAGAAAACTCAGAAAGCTCTACACGACAGATAATACCCTTAACTGCCATGGAAACGTCACCGTTTTTAAAGCCGATCTCATAAACATAAATGCTGTCGGTATCGTCGGTTTTCAGCACGTCATTTTTCTCGAAATCTGCCAAAACCTCTCCTGCTTTTTTATAAAAGTCCTCACCCTCACGGGGCAGCTCCAAACGGATAATGTTATGAGGATTAGTTTTTATGTAAGCCAAACGTTCTTCCTCGCTGATAATGTCATAGGGAGGACAAACAAGCTCCTGAATTTTTCCTGCACTCTCAGTAAAACGAAGTGCTTTAAAAGGTTTGATAGTTGCCATTTTTAGAAAACTCCTTTATCTCAATTATTTTAATACAGTTACAATAAATCCGTCAATATTATTACCGGATATAGTATATTGTGCACCCGAAGTCACGGGAACATCGGTGGACTCACCTGCAGACTTCACATAGTAGATCTCATACTTGTGACCGTCATCGTCAGTCACCTTAAGGGGATTTTGATAAGAGTAATTATAAAGCTTATCAATATACTCCTCTAAGCAAATATTGTTTTTCATAATATAGGTTGCGTGGGGAATACCTACCTGCCTGAAATGCCAAGCCTCGGCATTAACACCGGTTATAGGCTTTTTCTCCGCTGTATAACGCAGAATAAAGCCGTAATTATGGCAGGTTTGGTGGATAAACGCCTGATCGCCTTTACCGTCAAACTTCTCACTGCCGAAAGCATTGGTGTTATAGTCAATGGCAAAGCCGGTGTGGTGCTCACTGTGACCGGGTCGGGTGTACCATTTCAGGGTCTCCTCCAAGCCGCTGTTTGCCACTGAATTATCAAATTTATTTTTCTGGGATTCATAGGAGCGGTATCCACTGCAAGCCTGTAGCTTATAGGAATATTTATTCAAAAAGGCAGTGTTCATATAATTAAACTGCTGAATTGTAAAACGGTCAGCGTCCAGATCGGTATAAGCCACAAAATACGAGCGGTTTGACACGTTCATCATATTGATAAGGTCACTGCTCTGTGTTGTGTCATAAGCGTGGTCGTTGTTAACTAAGATCTGCAGACCTTTATTTATATCCGCTTTTGACTTTACAACAAAGCCCGATCTGGGTGCTAAAGCAAATTTACTGATATAATTATTATATGCCGCCACCTTAGTATCTGATGTTGAGGAAGTTGATGTCGCCGTAGTTTTAGGCGGTTTAGTGGTAGTCGTCACTGCAACGGTGGTGGCTTTAGTGGTGGTAGCAGAGGTGGACTTGGTGGTAGTAGCGGCGGTAGTGGCAGATATTTGCACACTGTGGGGTGCAGTAGTGGTGGTGGGAGTTGGATCAGCAGGGGTATTACCGCCGTTTAATGCTGATATGATAGCAAAAATAATTGCCGCTATCACAATAACCACAAAGCAAACCGCCGTAATAAAGGGTATGTAATTAGGACGTCTTTTTCTGGGCATTTTAAAGGTCCTTTCCGAATAATTTATTATTGCGTTTTTTAAAAGTATAAGTTATAATAAAGTATAACATATAATTAGGTAAATTGAAAGGATGTTTTTTTAATGTTTCCGGATTTGATGGATACTATTGGTTTTGTAGGTAAAACCGACAAAGAAGTTGCTGCAGCTATGAATGATGAGCTTTGCCGTCAGCAGCGTAATATCGAATTGATTGCTTCTGAAAACTTTGTTTCTCCTGCAGTTATGGCTGCTATGGGAAGCGTTTTAACTAATAAATACGCTGAGGGTTATCCCGCAAAGAGATACTACGGCGGTTGTGAATGTGTTGACGTGGTTGAGAATATCGCCATTGAACGTGCTAAAAAGCTGTTTGGAGCTGAGCACGCAAACGTTCAGCCCCATTCAGGTGCTCAGGCTAACCAGGCAGTATATTTCGCACTGCTTAAACCCGGTGACACTGTTATGGGTATGAACCTTGCTCACGGCGGTCACTTAACTCACGGTTCACCTGTTAATATGTCAGGTGCTATTTACAATTTCGTACCTTACGGCGTTGATGACGACGGTTTTATCAACTACGATAAAATGGAAGAGATCGCACTCCAGTGCAAGCCCAAGATGATCGTTGCAGGTGCTTCTGCATATCCCCGTGTGATTGACTTTGAACGTATTGCTGAGATCGCTAAAAAGGTTGACGCTATCTTTATGGTAGATATGGCTCATATTGCAGGTTTGGTTGCAGCGGGCTTGCATCCCAACCCCGTTGAGTATGCTGACATTGTTACCACCACAACTCACAAGACCTTAAGAGGTCCCCGTGGTGGACTTATCCTTTGCAAGGAAGAGTATGCAAAGGCTATTAACAAGGGTGTGTTCCCCGGAACTCAGGGTGGTCCTTTGATGCATGTTATTGCTGCAAAGGCAGTTTGCTTCGGTGAGGCATTGACCGATGAGTTTAAGGCGTATCAGCAACAGATCGTTAAAAACGCAAAGGCATTGGCTGATGGTCTTGTAAAGAGAGGTCATAAGCTGGTATCCGACGGTACTGACAACCACCTTATGCTGCTTGACCTTATCGGCACAGGCGTTACAGGTAAGGAGCTGCAGCACCGTTTGGACGAAGTTCATATTACAGCAAACAAAAATGCTATTCCCAATGACCCCGAAAGTCCCTTTGTTACCAGCGGTGTACGTCTTGGTACACCTGCCGCTACTTCCAGAGGACTTAAAGAGGATGATATGGAAGTTATCGCTGAGTGTATTCATCTTGCAATCGTTGATTTTGAGAACAAGGCAGACGATATTCGTGCAATGGTAAAAGGCATTTGCGATAAGCATCCTTTGTATAAATAAATTTTTCAAAAAGACTCCATAAAGCGTTTGTGGAGTCTTTTGTTTTAAAACTTAGGAGATGTGAAAAATGGCAGTATTAAACGGTTCAGTTTACAGTGAGGCTTTAGGTATGAAGACAGGTGTTTCTTTTGTGGTGCCTTATGAGATGCGTGACAGAAAAAACACCGATATAAAAGTAATTTATTTGCTTCACGGTTTGTCTGATGATTATATGTGCTGGTTGTATCAGTCTAACGTTTCACGATATGCCAACGATAGAGGCGTTATGATAGTTATGCCCGAGGTACAGCGCAGTTGGTACACCGATATGAAAATGGGCGGAAAATATTTTACTTATATCTCAAAAGAGTTGCCTAAAATGGTGGAAAATATTTTCGGCATCACCCACACCCGTGATAACACGTTTATTGCAGGTCTTTCAATGGGTGGCTACGGTGCCTTGAAATGTGCCCTTAAAAATCCTGAGTTTTATAAAGGTGTGGCGGCATTTTCTTCTGTCGCCGATATAAAGTCTCACCGATTTGATGAGGCGTTTTACGACCTTGATTTTTGCTTTGGCGAAGGTGTGGACCTGCCTGATGATGAGAATTTAATGTGTTTAGCCCAGAACCTGAGTGAAATCTGCAGCTGCAAGCATCCTAAGATCTATATGGCTTGCGGCACTGAGGACTTTTTACTGCAGGATAACAGAAAGTTTGATCAAAAGCTTTCACACCTTAATATTGCCCACACTTATGAAGAGTGGGGTGGCGGTCATACCTGGGATTTTTGGAACACTGCAATTCAAAAGGCAATGAACTTTTTTGGAATGTAACTTAGAGGTGAAGATATATGGCAGCACCGCTGGCAGATAGATTAAGACCCCGCTCAATTGACGAAATGGTGGGACAACAGCATTTACTGGGACAGGACAAACTGCTTTACAACATTATTAAAAGCGGTAATATTCCCAATATGATTTTTTACGGTCCTTCAGGCGTGGGCAAAACCACTTTAGCAAGAATTATTGCAGAAAATACAAATATGCGTTTGCACAAGCTCAACGGTACCTCTGCAGGTACTGCCGATATTCGTGCCATTGTGGAGGAAACAGGTACTTTAGCCGGTGCTAACGGTATTTTGCTGTATTTAGACGAGATACAGTATTTAAACAAAAAGCAGCAGCAGTCGTTACTGCAATATATTGAAGACGGTTCTATCACCCTGATTGCATCTACCACCGAAAATCCCTATTTTTATATTTACAGTGCGGTGTTAAGCCGAAGCACTGTGTTTGAGTTTAAGCCCGTTACCCCTGAGGAGATAGTCCCTGCCATACAACGTGCTTTTGACTTTATGCGTGGTGAAATGGGCGAAATTGAGGTAGAGGATGCGGCTATATCCGCTATTGCTTTCAGGTGCGGCGGTGACGTGAGAAAGGCAGTTAACGCTGTTGAGCTGTGTGTACTGGGCGCTGATATTAAAGACGGTAAACGGTATGTTTCCAAGCAACTGGCTGAGGATCTGGCTCAGCGTAGCGGTATGAGATATGACCGTGACGGCGATGAGCATTACGATATTGTTTCAGCATATCAGAAGTCTATGCGTGGCTCCGATCCCGATGCGGCACTGCACTATCTTGCACGCTTGCTTGAAGCAGGTGACTTACCCTCTGCCTGTCGCAGACTTTTAGTTTGTGCTTGTGAGGATGTGGGTCTGGCTTATCCCCAGATAATACCCATTGTTAAAGCGGCAGTTGACTCTGCTTTGATGCTGGGTTTACCTGAAGCCCGTATTCCTTTAGCCGATGCAGTGGTGCTGGTGGCAACTGCACCGAAGTCCAATTCGGCTTATCTTGGTATAGACGCCGCCACCGCTGACATAAAGAAAGGCAAGGCAGGACCCATTCCAAGGCAACTGCAAAATATGCATTACGACGGTGAGGATAATAATAACAAGGGGCAGTTTTATCTGTATCCCCACGATTATGACAATCACTATGTAAAACAGCAGTACTTACCCGATTCCATTAAAAACGCCAAGTATTATCAGTTTGGCGATAATAAAAACGAACAAGCCTTTAAAGCTTATATGGATAAGATAAAAGGATAGAAAAATCACCATTGGCTCTGACCAATGGTGATTTTTTATCCGTCATAATCCTCTATTAAGCGACTTAACTGTTCTTTACTGTCGGCGTTTATGCCTTGCTTTAAAAGCTCTCTGTCTGCTTCGGGAAGGGAATCTACATAAACGTCCAAAACCTGAAACGGAACATTGGTGTTATACTTGTATATGGCGATCTTGCCGTCGGACTCTTTCATCAAATAAAGGTGCGGCGACGGATTTTGTGCTGAATCCTTAGCGGCGGCAGAGTCTAAGGTGATGGTAATTGCAGCAATAGTTGCTACCACCGATATTATAGTCAGCTTTATCAGACGTGGTATCATATAATCAGTCCTTTTAATTTGATTTCTACCGTTATAATTGTCTTAAACCGCCCATAATATACTTGTAATTGTAAAAAACTGTAAAAGTTACAAAATTGTAATTTGATTTTTTACGCTAATATGTTATAATGAATATAGAATGTTGAAACGCAAAAAGCGTTTCAACAAGCCGATTATATCGGCTTAGGCATAATAAAATTTGAAAAATTTTATTATGCGCTACATTCATTGCAATGGTAATAGACAAATTTTTGAAGAAAATTTGTCTCCAAATCAGAGATTTGGTGTCGAAATAGTGAGAACTCACACTATTTCGACTTACTATAACCATTATAATGAGTGCAAAGGTAATAGCCTTTGTTAACACAGAAAAGTTGCTTATTATTTTAAAGAGAGGCGATAAAATAAATGGCAAACAGAAATTCACAGGATAGCTTTATTGATAAGTTCTTGGCTATTTTCGGGTTCAGACGTCCTAAAAAGGCATCTAAACCTGCAAAACGCTTGGAATTTGATAAGCCTAAAAAACAGGTGACTTCAACGTCAGGAAAAGCTGTTAAAAAGAGTGTTGCCAGAAAATCTGTTTTTTCTAAGAAGGATGACGCTCCCGTTTTGGGTGACGATTTTCAGATCATCAGCACTCCCAAATCCAATAAGAAACAAAACAAAACTCTTGCAACGGTTGGAAGGGTAGTACTTGCTTGCTTCTTGATAGGTATAATCTCCTTCTGCCTTATTGTAGGCGCATTTATGCTTTACGTTTTTGCCTTTGTTGACGGTACAGTGGAGGACGACCTGAACAACCTTAAACTGTCTTACACCTCTGTTTTGTATGCCAACGATCCAAAAACCGGCAAGGAAGTGGAGCTTACCCGTCTTCACGGCACAGAAAACCGTTTGTGGGTGGATATTGATGAGGATATGCCTGAATATTTAGGCAAGGCGTTTATATCCGCTGAGGATAAGCGTTTTGAGAGCCATGAGGGTGTTGACTGGAAACGTACTTTTTCGGCTTTTGCAAACTTGATATTCAAATTCTGGGATACTGAGCAGGGTGGTTCTACCATTACTCAGCAGTTGGTTAAAAATATTACCGATGACCGTGAGACCTCTGCCATGAGAAAGGTACGTGAGATTATGCGTGCCAGATACTTGGAAGGTCATTACACCAAAGAGGTTATTTTGGAATGTTATTTAAACACCATACATTTAGGACCCGGTGTTGACGGTGTTGAGGTTGCTGCCAACTATTATTTCGACAAACACGCTAAGGATCTTACGTTAACTCAGGCGGCTTGTCTGGCGGCTGTAACAAAATCTCCTTCCGGCTACAATCCTTATGAGTATCCCGAAACCAATAAAAACCGCCGTAACTGGGTGCTTACAGAGATGTATAACAACGGTTACATTACAAAAGAAGAATGTGAGGCGGCTAAAGAGGCGGATTTAGGTCTGCGTGAGAAGCCCTCTACCGTGCTTTCTACCACCGATTCCGTTGAAGAAAAATATAACTCATACTTTGTTGATGCTGTAATTGAAGACGTTATTGAAGGCTTAATGGAAACAAAAAATTACAGCTATGAATATGCTGAGTCACAGCTTTATAAGGGCGGCTTTAAGATCTATACAACAGTGGATCTTGACGTTCAGAAAAAGCTGGAGGCTGTATTTAAGGATGACAGCAACTTCCTTAAAGTAACCAGCAAGAGCGGTGCAAAGCCTCAGGCTGCTATGACTATTATGGACTATAAGGGCCATATCGTGGGCATAGTTGGCGGCAGAGGAGAGAAGACAGGTAACCGTGTGCTTAACCGTGCTACCCAGTCTCCCCGACAGCCCGGTTCATCAATAAAGCCCGTTACCTGCTATGCACCTGCTATTGAATTTAACCTGATAACTTACGGTTCAAGGATGCAGGACACTCCTATAACCAAGCTTGAAAACGGCGTTAAGGTAAGCAGATGGCCTAAAAACTACACCGGCTATTATGCAGGTGAGGTTTCAGTGCTTTATGCACTTGAGCAGTCTATGAACACCATTCCCGTTAAACTTGCTCAGCAGATGACCTTGAGAAAATCCTTCGACTTTGCAACTCAAAGAATGGGGCTTTCTACTTTGGTAGAGTCTGTTGAGGTTAACGGTCAGGTGCTGTCTGATATCGGTGAGTCGGCGTTGGCTCTGGGCGGCGGTGTTTACGGTGTTACTACCCGTGACCTGACTGCTGCTTACGCTACCTTCGGTAACCTTGGCTATTATTGGAGACCCAGAACCTATACAAAGGTTCTTGACCAGAAGAATGAGGTAGTGTTGCAGCAGGAAGAAAAGCCGAAGATTGCTATGTCGGAGGATACTGCCAACGTTATGTGCGAGATGCTGCAGCGTGTTACCAAATACGGTACAGGTACTCCCGCTGCTTTCGGTGGTTGGCCTATAATGAGTAAGACCGGTACCACCAGTGATACTAAAGACAGATGGTTTGTGGGCGGCACACCTTATTATGTGGCGGCGGTCTGGTTTGGTCTGGATAATAACGAGGCTATGGGCGGTCTTTATACCAACCCTGCACTTAAACTGTGGAAGGCGGTTATGCAGCCTATCCATAAGGGTCTTAAACTTAAAGACTTCCCTGAAAGCGATACCTGTGAATACAGAAAATACTGTACCGACAGCGGTAAGGTTGCAACCAGCGGATGTAAAAACACATCTTACGGTTGGTTTAAGGCAAGCTATCAGCCTATTTGTGACGAGCATTACGGTCAGAAGCTGGATGCGGTTACTAAGCCCAAGCCCGTAGCACCTACCACAGCGGCAAAAACCGAGAAGACCACAGCGGCATCTTCAACAGCTAAGCCTACAAATGCTGTTACCACCACTACAACAGCAGTAACTCAGGCACCTACTCAGGCTCCCGTCATAGAGCCTACAACTCCGGTAGCCACTGAGCCACCGGTTCAGGAAACTACCATTGCAGTTGACGTAACTACTGTGGCAGTTGAGTAAAGTATAAAGAGCAGATGATGTATCATCTGCTCTTTTTTATATAATAGTTTTAAGGATTGTAAGTGAGGTTAACCGATAAAAATATTGTTTAACAAATCATTGCCTCCACTTGTCAGGGGAGGTGGATTTTTGCGAAGCAAAAAGACGGCGGGGTAGTTTTCTCTCCCTCAGTCAAACCCTACGGTTTCGACAGCTCCCTCGTCAGAGGGAGCCGGGTGTTGAGTGAGCATTATTATTTAGTATTATGGCCATAAAATAAAAATTGAGAAAAACGGAGTATTTGCGAGTAAAAACGAGTAAAACAGAATATTTTGTAACAACTTACGGAAAAAGCGTAGAAAATATAAAAAAACCCTTGACAATCAGGGCATTTAGCCTTATAGTAATTTTGCACGATTTTTGCATCTGTGCAAACGGCTTTACATTTTTTTGTAAGGTCCCAAACATCTTAAACTGAATATAGATGTTCACATTCACGCAGTTTTTAACAGAAACCGTGGGCAACAAAAATTGCCCTGTGAAATCGTATGCTGCAAGTGGGAGATTATTCCTGCTTGTAAAAAACTCTTTGCGGGGGCTGCGATTAGCGTGGTGTGGGTTCGCGCAGAGCTGTTCATCGGCTATACGCGGTCTTAAGCCGCAAAGGGGGATGCAGAAATGAAAGATCAGAATATTATTAATCTTAAAGACATCGTTGTGGAGTTCGACGGTGAGCGTGTGTTAAACGGACTTAATTTGTTCATCAGGGATAAAGAGTTCGTAACATTGCTGGGCCCGTCGGGATGCGGAAAAACAACAACTCTTCGTATTATCGCAGGGTTTGTTGAGCCGCAGTCAGGCGATGTTTTGTTTGATTCCAAAAAAATCAATGGTGTTCCGCCTTACAAGAGGCCGGTTAACACCATTTTTCAGCGTTATGCTCTTTTTCCTCATCTGAATGTTTATGAGAACATCGCTTTCGGACTGAGAATTAACAAAACTCCCGAAAAAGAGATCAAAGAGCGTGTTAGCGAGATGCTCAAATTGGTTAACCTTGAAGGCTTTGAGAAACGAAGTGTAAGTAAGCTTTCGGGCGGTCAGCAGCAGCGTGTTGCTATTGCCAGAGCGGTTATCAACAAGCCTAAGGTGCTGCTTTTGGATGAGCCTCTGGCGGCTTTGGACTTAAAGCTACGTCAGAGTATGCAGCTTGAGCTGAAAAAGATCCAGCAGAGTCTGGGTATCACCTTCGTTTACGTTACCCACGATCAGGAAGAAGCCCTTTCTATGTCGGATATCATCGTGGTTATGAACAACGGTGAGATCCAGCAGATCGGCACACCTACCGATATTTACAACGAGCCTAAAAACGCTTTTGTTGCTGACTTTATCGGTGAGTCTAATATTATTGACGGTGTTATGAACAAAGATTTTTACGTCACCTTTGCAGGTGTGGGCTTTGACTGTGTGGATAAAGGCTTTGAAGAAAATCAGCCTGTTGACGTTGTGGTACGTCCTGAGGATATTAAGGTGGTAAGCCCTGATGAGGGTCAGCTGGTGGCAACTGTTGAAAGCTGTATCTTTAAGGGTGTTCACTATGAAATGATAATGGATCAGGAAGGCTATAAGTGGATGGTACATTCCACTAAGGCTGAGAATGTAGGCGATCAGGTGGGTATTAAGATACTTCCCGATGACATACATATTATGAATAAATCCAAGGTTGAGATTTATTCTGATGATGCAGGGGAGGGCGAAAATAATTGAGAAAAAGAGTAGCCACTCCTTATATGATATGGATGCTTATATTCATAATCGTTCCACTTGTTATGGTGGTTTATTTCGCATTTACCTCATCAAGCGGCGGCTTTACCTTTGATAATATTATCAAGGTTAAGGAATATACAGGTCAGTTTTTGCAGTCCTTTAAAATTGGCGCCATATCAACAGTGATATGTCTTATTTTGGGTTATCCCATGGCGGCGATTATCTCCCGTTCAAGGGAACATGTGCAAAGAACATTGGTAATGCTTTGCATGATCCCTATGTGGATGAACTTTTTGCTCCGTACTTATTCTTGGATGACACTGCTTGAAAATAACGGAATTATCAACAACATACTGGAGTATTTCCACCTGCCCAGACTGCAGATGATCAACACTGAGGGCGCTATTATTTTGGGTATGGTGTATAACTTCCTGCCCTTTATGATAATGCCTATTTACTCGGTTATGGCAAAGATAGACTATCGCTTGATCGAGGCGGCACAGGATTTGGGTTGCAACAGCTTCGCTGTTGTTCGCAGAGTTATTTTGCCTTTAAGCGTACCCGGTGTTATATCGGGAATCACAATGGTTTTTGTGCCTTCTGCATCCACATTCATTATTTCCAAGCTGTTAGGCGGCGGAGATATGATGATCGGTGACATTATTGAGGCACAAATACAGGGTGGCGCAAACAATCTGAACTTGGGCGCTGCCATATCACTGGTTTTGATGGTGGTTGTGCTTATCACAATGGCTATTATGAATATATTCGGAGATACCGAAAGTGAGGTGTCGCTGATATGAAGATATTATCAAAAATCTACACCTGGCTTATATTTGCATTTTTGTACGCACCCATTGTAGTGCTTATTGTGTTTTCTTTTAATAATTCAAAAAGCCGTTCTGTTTGGGCAGGTGAAATCACCTTTAAATGGTACGTTGAATTGTTTAAAGACAGAGAAATTATGGATGCGTTGCTGAACACCCTTTTAGTTGCGGTGGTTTCTGCTATTGTTGCCACTATAATCGGCACCTTTGCGGCTATCGGCATCCACTCAATGAATAAAAAACTTCGCAACACCTGGATGATGGTTAATAACATTCCAATGGTAAACCCTGAAATAGTTACGGGTGTTTCCTTAGGCTTGATGTTCACATTTTTCATTGAGATATTAAAGAATTTAGGCTTTGATGCATCACTTAATATGCTTACCCTGATTTTAGCCCATATAACCTTTAATATACCTTATGTGGTGCTGTCGGTTTATCCAAAACTAAGGCAGATGAATCCTTATTCTTATGAAGCGGCTTTGGATCTGGGTTGCACACCTATAAAGTCTATATTTAAGGTTGTTTTACCTGAAATAATGCCCGGTGTTATTACCGGTCTTATTATGGCGTTTACATTGTCCTTAGACGATTTCGTTATAAGCTACTTTACCTCAGGTCCCTCGGCACAAACATTGCCGCTGGTTATTTATGCAATGACTAAACGAAGAATAAGTCCTAAGGTAAACGCTCTTTCTGCAATAATGTTTGCAGTGGTTTTGATATTGCTTATAATTGTAAACTTGCGTCAGAGCAAGGATAATAAATCCAACGATCGAAAGGAAAAATCATTTATATGAAAAAGATCTTATCAGTTGTTCTTTGTGTTGCAATGGTAATGCTTACTTTAAGTATGACCTCTTGCAGCAATAATGCTAATAAAGTAACCATAAACGTTTTTAACTGGGGTGAGAACATCTCCGACGGTCAGGACGGTTCTATGGATGTTATAAGAGAGTTTGAAAAGCAGACAGGTATTAAAGTGGTTTATTCCACTTATGAGTCAAACGAGGCTATGTATAACAAGATAAAAGCGGGTGGCGTAAGCTACGACGTTATTATCCCTTCTGACTATATGATCGGTAAAATGATCAAAGAGGATATGCTTTATAAGCTTGATTACAATAATATTCCTAACTATTCTTTGATTGACGATGAGTTTAAAAAGGCTGAGAATATGCCCTTTGACCCCACTTTGGAATACTGCGTTCCTTATACCTGGGGCAGAGTAGCTTTGGTTTACAACACCAAAAAAATCACCGAGCCTGTTGATTCCTGGGATATTCTTTGGAATGAGAAATATAAAAATCAGATTTTGATGTTTGATAACGCAAGAGATGCTTTCGGTATTGCACAGTTAAAACTCGGCTACTCTCTCAACACCGAGGATGAAACCGAGCTTAAAAATGCCGCTGAGGAGCTTAAAAAGCAGAGATCCGTAAAACCCGTTTATGCAATGGATCAGATAATGGAGAAAATGCCCAGTGAGAACGCCTACATAGCGCCTTACTATTTGGGCGACTGCCTTACAATGTGTGATGACAACGAGGATCTTGCAATGGTTATCCCCAAAGAGGGCACCAACTATTTTGTAGATGCTATGTGTATCCCTGCGACCTCTGAGCATAAAGCTGAGGCTGAGGCGTTCATCAACTTTATGTGCGGCACTGAGGCAGCTACTGCAAACATTGAGTATATTGCATACTCCTCACCTCAGAAAGAGGCTGCAGCCAACCACAAGAAATATCTCATTGAGGAATACGGCAAGGAGACCGCAGAGCTGGTTTATCCCACCGACCTTTCCAACACAGAAATGTTCTTAACCCTTTCTCCTGAGGCAAATCAGCTTATGACTGATTTGTGGATCTCAGTAAGATCAGGAAGCTAAATATGATAAACAACATAAAAGCCGTTTTATTTGATTTAGACGGCACCACCGTTAACACCATTGAGGATTTGTGTGATGCGGTAAAGCATTCTATGAATGAAAACGGCTATCCCACTTATACCGTTGATGAGTATAAAATGATGGTGGGTAACGGTATGCGTAAGCTGTTGGAACGTGCACTGCCGAAAAGTGTTTGTAATGACGCTAAGGTGGTAGATGAGCTGTTTTTAGGCTTTGCAAAGTATTATACCGCTAATTGCTGCAACAAGTCGGCACCCTATGACGGCATAGTTGAGCTGATTTCCCGACTAAAGCAGGCGGGTATCAAGATAGCTACCGTAACCAACAAAGGCGAAAGCTCTGCACAAAGAGTTGTAAGCAAGTTGTTTTCAGACAGCTTTGATTTTGTTATAGGTCAGTCGGATAAATATCCCACCAAGCCCGACCCCACCACTGCTTTTATTGCTATGGATAAGCTGGGTGTGAAGCCTCAGGAATGTGTGTTTGTAGGGGATAGCGGAGTGGATATGATAACAGCAAAAAACTGTGGTGCATATCCTGTTGGTGTGTCCTGGGGATTCAGAACAGAGCAGGAGCTGTGGGACAACGGTGCTAAACACGTTATATCTCACCCTTTGCAGCTGCTTGAAATAATTTTTTAAAAATTTTAAATTTTTACTTGACAAATCAAAAGTCAAGAGTATAATATGTAGTAACAACCATATAAAATGCTATGAGAAAGACGGTTATGCCGTAAATTCCTTTCAGAGAGCTGTCGGGTGGTGCAAGGCAGTGGGAATGGCAGATACTTATCACTTTTGAGCACAGGCCCGAAATAACAGTAGGCGTCTGCGTGTAGCCGCGTTAAGGCAAAGAGCTTGTTGGAGCTTATGAGTGGGTGCGAAATAATCGCATCAAAATGGGTGGTCCCGCGGAATTATCCGTCCCAGAGAGATTATTCTCTTTGGGACGGTTTTTGTTTTTTATATGGTGATATTTGAAAGGATGATTTTTATGGAACCTAAGTTTGCAGAAGTTGCACAGCGAATTATTGACCTTAGAGAGATTATGGAGCTCTCCGTTGAGGAAATGGCACAGGCAACTGACACCACCGTTGAGGAGTATGTGGAGCTGGAAAAGGGCAAAACTGATTTTTCATTCACATTCCTTTACAAATGTGCTGAGCGTTTTGGCGTGGATATGATTGAACTGCTTACCGGTGAAAATCCCCGTCTTAAAAGCTACACCATTACAAGAAACGGCAAAGGTCTGCCTATTAAAAGACGTCAGGGCTTTGCTTACTATCACCTTGCTGAAGCACTTAAGGATAAACTGTGTGAGCCGTTTTTGGTATGTGCACCTTATCTTGAGGAGCAGCAGACACAGTCGATACATTTATCCCAGCACGACGGTCAGGAGTTCAACTATATTTTAAGCGGAAAGCTGAAAGTTCAGATCGGCGATAACATTGAGATTTTAAATCCCGGTGATTCGGTTATGTATGATTCTTCACAGCCCCACGGTATGATCGCAACCGACGGTGAAGAGTGTAGATTTTTGGCTATCATCTTAAAAGACTAATCTAAGGAGACTTTACAATGTTAAACTTACATTTGAAATACGTGGAGGAGAAGTATGATGAAAACGGACTTCTCTGCGAATATAAAGTAAAATACCCTGATGATTATAACTTTGGTTATGACGTAGTTGACGAGATCGCCGCAAAAGAGCCTGAAAAGTTAGCTGTGCTGTGGACCAACGAGCAGGGTGAGGAACGCAGATTTACTTACGGTGATCTGAAAAAATACACCGATAAAACTGCTAATATGTTAAGAAATGCCGGCATTAAAAAAGGTGACGTGGTTATGCTGGTGTTAAAACGTCATTATGAGTTCTGGTTTTCTATCATTGCTTGTCATAAGCTTGGTGCAGTAGTAGTTCCTGCCACCAACCAGCTTATGAAAAAGGATTATATTTACCGCTTTGAAGCTGCTAACGTTAAGGCTATCATCTGCACCGCTGACGGCGATACAACCGAACACGTGGAGCAGGCTATGGCTGAGACTGATACCGTTAAGGTACGATTTGTAGCTAAGGGCAGCCGTGAGGGTTGGAGAAGCTTTACTGAGGAAATGGAAGCAGCCAGTGAGGTTTTCGAGAAGGAAAACGTGTTGGCAAGTGATCCTATGATCATGTACTTCACCTCAGGCACCACCGGTTATCCCAAAATGGTGCGTCACGATGCAACCTATTCTTTAGCACATATTATGACTGCAAAGCACTGGCTTAACGTTAATCCCAACGGCTTGCACCTTACCATCTCCGACACCGGTTGGGGTAAGGCAGTTTGGGGTAAGCTTTACGGTCAGATGCTGATGGAAGCACCCATCTTCGTTTACGACCACGACCGTTTTAACGCGGGTACAATGCTGTCCTTGTTTGCAAAATACAAGATCACAACCTTCTGTGCACCGCCTACTATGTACCGTTTCTTCATTCAGGAGGATCTGTCAAAATACGACCTTTCTTCCTTGCAGTACGCTTGTATCGCAGGTGAGGCACTTAATCCTGAAATATTCAACAAGTTCTATCAGCACACAGGACTTAAGCTTATGGAGGGCTTCGGTCAGACCGAAACCACCTGCGCTATTGCAAATCTTCGCGGTATGACTCCCAACCCCGGTTCAATGGGCAAACCCACTCCTCAGTATGACGTTATCATCGCTGATGATGAGGGCAATGAGGTAGCACCCGGTGTTACAGGTGAGATCTGCATAAGAGTTGGCGAGAAAAAACCTGCAGGTCTGTTTATGGGCTACTATAAAAATGATGAGCTGACCGCTTCTGTTTTACACGACGGTCTGTATCACACCGGCGACACCGCTTGGAAGGATGAAAAAGGCTATTTCTGGTATGTGGGCAGAACTGATGACGTTATCAAGTCATCAGGCTACCGTATCGGACCCTTCGAGATCGAGAGTGTACTTATGGAGCATCCCAGTGTTGTGGAATGTGCCGTTACCGGTGCACCTGATCCTATCAGAGGTCAGATCGTTAAAGCAACAATCGTTTTGGCAAAGGGCTATGAGCCTTCCGACGAGCTGAAAAAGGAACTGCAAAACCACGTAAAGACCTTGACAGCACCTTACAAATATCCCCGTTTGGTGGAGTTTGTTGACGAGCTTCCCAAAACCATTTCAGGTAAGATCCGCAGAGTTGAGATCAGAAACAACGATAATAAATAAAATAATAACCGACTGCAAAACAGTCGGTTATTATTTTTGCAATACAATCATATACATTATATTAAGGGGGAGTTGCTATGATATTTAAAGCATCCGAACTTTATGATAAAGAGATTATCTGTTCCAGTGACGGAACACGCCTTGGTATAATGAGTGACTTCGATATAAACTGCAGCACGGGATATGTTGAAACCATAATAATTTACGGCAGAGCCAAGCTGTTTGGGTTGCTTGGCAGAGAAGAGGATATAGTTATACCTTGGTCTTGCATTGAGGTTATGGGCGATGACATAATCTTAGTCAACTGCTCTCCACCTAGGCACAAATCCCACAGAAACCGAAATTTTTTAAGTAAATTCACCGATTTTTAATCAGCGAACCACACTTTATCCACCTTAAACTCTTTGCCGTTTAAGTAGTTAAGATTTTCCGCATCGGTTTTAAAATTAAAAACCAGCTTGTAGGAATACAGCGCCTGATGAACAAACCCTTGCTTTTTATCCAGCTTGTTCTGACCGTATTTACCGTCACCCACCAAGGGATGACCGATATGGGCAAAGTGAGCTCTTATCTGATGAGTTCTGCCTGTAAGCAGCTCAATTTCCAACAGGGATTTGTTATCAAACTCTTTTAAAACACGGTACTTCGTGCGAATTTCCTTGGAATTTTCAAAGGGCGTATCCGACACCTTTACTATGTTTTTATCCTCGTTTTTGGATAAATAAGCGGTAAGGGTGTCTTGCTTTGTTTTGAGTGTGCCGTGAATAAGGCAAAGATAAAACTTATCAAGCTCACGAAACTTTATTTTATCGTTAAGCACACGCAGAGTCTGAGCGTTTTTAGCGGCAATAACTATGCCGCCGGTATTACGGTCAATTCGGTTGGCAAGGGCAGGTGCAAAGGAGGCTTCATCCTCGGGATTATACTCACCCTTTTCAAACAAATATCGCTGTATTCTGCCGATAAGTGTATCACGAAACTCGTTGTTATCAGGGTGGACGATAAGTCCTTCAGGCTTATCGATAAGCAGAATGTTCTCGTCTTCATAAACAATATTCAGTTTTTTTGAAGCAAAGGTAAACTCATAAGTCTTCTCTTTCGGCTCAAAAAACTCATCGTTAATATACATATCCACCACGTCACCCACGTTAAGACGGGTAGATATTTCAGCACGTTTATTATTTACCTTTATTCTTTTTAAACGAATGTACTTATACAACAGTGACTGTGGCAGTAATGGAGCGGCTTTGGTTATGAACTTGTCCAAACGCTGTCCACTGTCGTTTTTATTTATGGTAAATGACTTCATTTTCCACCTCGAGAAATTATTAACATCATTATAACATAAATTTGTTGTTTTAAAAAGCATTGTTTTATGTTACAATGAAATAAATTGATTTTGGAGATGGATTATGTCGGCTAAAAAGAAAGTTTTAGTAGCAATGAGCGGAGGTGTGGACTCTTCCGTTGCCGCTGCAATACTGTTGGAGCAAGGATATGAGGTAGAGGGAGTCACTTTGCAGATATGGCCCGATATCGACGTTGCAGAAGCAACTGATAAAAACTGCAGCTTGTTTTCTGCTGTCAATGATGCCAAAGCGGTTGCAGAGCATCTGGGTATTCCGTTTCACGTTTGGGACTTTCAAGAGTTGTTTTGCCATAAAGTAATCAATCCTTTTGTGGATGAATATTTAAAGGGCAGAACGCCAAATCCTTGTATTATGTGTAACAAAGCGATAAAGTTCGGCGCACTGCTTGACAAAGCTATGGAAATGGGCTTCGATTATATTGCCACCGGACATTATGCCACAATAGATAAGCTTGAAAACGGCAGACGCGCACTTTCGTTGGCAACAACTGCCGAGAAAGATCAAACCTATGTCCTTTACAATCTAAAACAAGATCAGTTAAAACGTATTTTGCTGCCCCTTGGAAATATGTACAAGCCTCAGGTCAGAGAGTATGCTAAAAAAATGAATATTCCCGTTTTCAACAAGCCCGACAGTCAGGAGATCTGTTTTGTAAAAGACAATGACTATGCAGGGTTTATTGAAAAAGCAGGATATGAGTCGGTGCAAGGAATTTTTGTGGATACAAGCGGTAATGTAATAGGCAAGCATAAGGGCATTACCCACTACACTATCGGTCAGCGAAAGGGACTTGGTATGACCTTTGGCAAACCCATGTTTGTGGTGAAAATCAAACCGGAAACCAACGAGGTTGTGCTTGGCGACAATACCGATACCTTTGCAAATGAACTTTTTGCCACCGATATCAACTGGATTACTTTTGAAAGTCTGCCCCTTAAGGGTGTTAAGTGTAAGGCTAAGATTAGATACAACGGACCTGCTGCTGATGCCACTGTTTTGCCTTGTGATAACGGGGTTAAAGTGGTGTTTGAAAATCCTGTTCGTGCAGTCACACCGGGGCAGTCGGTGGTTTTCTATGACGAGAACACCGTTATCGGCGGCGGTATAATACAGTAAGCGAGGGGATAATCTGACCGCAGTGACCATTATTTGTGAAATAGCATTCTATGTTGGCATCATTTAGGAGCAACTCCATTGGTGTGCATAAATAAAACAAGCGAGAGTTAAACTCTCGCTTGTTTTTCATCTTCAATAATTTTAATTGTTGTTTCTATTTTTGATTTTATATCATTTAATTCGTATAACACACGCTTCTTATCAATTTCACATCTCGAAACATATAAATTTAGCTTTGCGGTAGCTCGATATATTTTATAAATACTGCTTTTCAATTTCTCGCCCCTCTTAAGTATCGCATATTGTATTACAAATTGTACACTATACATATAATACAATATATATTATCATTTTTCAAGAGGGAGGGAAGCTTTTATGAAAAATTTTATTCCGAAACCATATAAAAAGGAACCGATTGCAATCAGGATAGATGTTGAGAAGCTGGAAAAGATTGAAAAGCTTTCCGCACAGTATAATATGAACAGAAGTGAATTTATCAATAGATGTATTGATTACGCTATTGAAAATATGCCTGATATCAATAATAAATAAAACCGGATGGGGTTCCATCCGGTTTTATTTATTTTATGCATCAAGTTCTGATAAGTCGTAGGGTGTGTGCTGGTAAACGATGTAGTTGATCCAGTTGGAGAACAGCAAGCTTGCGTGGGACCGCCAGTTCATATCGGGAGCGGCGGTAACGTCGTCGTTGGGGAAATAGTGCTTGGGAATCTGAGGCTCAATGCCTTTGTTAAGATCCCTTGTATATTCACCGGCAAGAGTGCAACGGTCATACTCTGAATGACCTGTAACGAAAAACTTTCTGCACTGTCTGTCAGCCACAATGTGCACACCTGCTTCTTCGGAGTAAGTGAGAATATCCAATTCCTCAACCTTTTCAATATCCTCTTTATCCACAGTGGTGTATCTTGAATGAGGCACGTAAAACTTATCGTCAAATCCACGAAGCAAAGGATGAGTGGGGATAAGGGGGTGGTGCTTGAATATACCTGAAAGCTTCTGACCGATAGGATGCTTCTGAATGCCGTAGTGATAGTAAAGACCTGCCTGAGCACCCCAGCATATATATAATGTAGAGTAAACGTGATGCTCTGCCCATTTTAAAATATCGCAAAGCTCATCCCAGTAGTCCACCTGCTCAAACTCCATCAGTTCAACGGGAGCACCGGTGACGATCAAACCGTCATAACGCTGATCCTTTATCTGATCTAATGTCTTGTAAAACGCAAGTAAGTGCTCCTGAGAAACGTTCTTAGCTTTGTGAGTTGCAGTCTGCAAAAGATCTATCTCTATCTGCAGGGGAGTATTACCCAGCAAACGCAGAAGCTGAGTTTCAGTTTCTATTTTTGTGGGCATAAGATTAAGAATGAGTATCTGCAAAGGACGGATATCCTGATGCAAAGCTCTGTTCTCGGTCATAACAAATATGTTCTCGGTTTCTAAGATCTTAGCCGCAGGTAATGCGTTAGGTATTTTAATAGGCATAAATCAAGTTTTCCTTTCGGGATACATATATAATATGTTGTTATTATAACAAATAAAATCAACTTTTGCAACGATATAAAAAACCTTAAAAATTTTTTAAAAAAATTGAAATTTATACTTGACAAAGAGCTCTAAATTTGATATTATAATCAGGCGCCTTGCGAAAGCGGGGTGTGAGAGCACCTTGAAAATTAAACAACGTATAGGGACCCGAAAATGAAAATTTGGGGTTTTCATCAGGAAACTGATGAAAAGCACAACCGGTAAGTATTTTAGTTACAGCTG
>JAFQWA010000008.1 GCA_017407705.1 Clostridia bacterium | reverse complement strand
GACATGCTGACTATGTTAAAAACATGATCACCGGTGCTGCTCAGATGGATGGTGCTATCCTCGTTATCGCTGCAACTGACGGTCCTATGGCTCAGACTAAAGAGCATCTTCTTCTCGCTCGTCAGGTTGGCGTTCCTTCAATCGTTGTATTCATGAACAAATGTGATCAGGTTGACGATCCCGAGCTTCTCGAGCTCGTTGAGATGGAAATCCGTGAGACATTGTCTAAGTACGAATTCCCCGGCGACGATATTCCGATCATCCAGGGTTCTGCTCTTCAGGCTCTTGAGTGCGGTTCATCCGATATCAACGATCCCGCTTATGCACCTATCGTTGAGCTTATGAAAGCTGTTGACGAGTACATTCCTACTCCTGATCGTAAAGCTGACCTTCCCTTCCTTATGCCTGTTGAAGACGTATTTACAATTACCGGTCGTGGTACAGTTGCTACCGGTAGAGTAGAGCGTGGACAGCTTAAGACTGGTGAAGAAGTTGAAATCATCGGTTTGACCGAGGAGCGTCGTTCTGTTGTTGTTACAGGTATCGAGATGTTCCGTAAGATCCTCGACTATGCTGAGGCTGGTGACAACATCGGTGCATTGCTCCGTGGTGTTCAGCGTTCAGAGATCGAGCGTGGACAGGTTCTTTGCCAGAAGGGTTCAATCAACCCCCATACAAAGTTCCATGGCCAGGTTTATGTTCTTAGCAAAGAGGAAGGCGGCCGTCATACTCCTTTCTTCAACAACTATCGTCCTCAGTTCTATTTCAGAACTACTGACGTTACAGGCGTTATCTCTCTCCCCGCAGGCACAGAGATGTGCATGCCTGGTGATAACGTAGAGATGGATGTTGAGCTTATCACTCCTATCGCTATCGAAGAAGGCCTTCGTTTCGCTATCCGTGAGGGTGGACGTACCGTTGGTTCAGGCGTTGTTACAGCTGTTAACGCTTAATTACAACTAATAAATCCCTGCTGAGTAATCAGCAGGGATTTTTTATTTGTGTAATTGTTTTTCCACTCACGCCGCTTTGGCACACCTTTTCTTCACATAAAGAAAAGGTGAATGGCAACAAAAAAGCAGTATCACGATTTGTGATACTGCTTTTAATTTTTAACTAATTAGCAAACACCCTGAGCCAACATAGCTTCTGCAACTTTTTCGAAACCTGCAATGTTAGCACCGGCACAAAGATCGCCCTTCATACCGTATTTCTCAGCAGCATCCCAAGATGCCTTGTAGATGCCCTTCATGATCTGCTTAAGCTTAGCATCAACTTCTTCAGCTGTCCAGCTGTAACGCATAGAGTTCTGGCTCATCTCAAGACCTGAAACTGCTACGCCACCGGCGTTAACTGCTTTAGAAGGAGCAACGATAAGACCCTTTGCTTTAAGGAAAGCAGCAGCGTCGTTAGTTGTAGGCATATTGGAAACCTCAACGTAGTATTTTGCGCCGCAAGCAACGATCTTCTCAGCTTCAACCATACCAACCTCGTTCTGAGTAGCACAAGGCATAACGATGTCAACCTTAACACCCCAGGGCTTCTCACCGGGATAGTAGGGAACGTTGAACTTGTCAGCGTAATCCTTAACCATATCGTTACCTGAAGCACGCATCTCAAGCATAAAGTTGATCTTTTCTTCAGTGTTGATACCGTCTTCATCGTAAACGTAACCGTCAGGACCGGAGATAGTAACAACCTTACCGCCCAGCTCAGTAGCCTTCTTTACAGTACCCCAAGCAACGTTACCGAAGCCTGAAACTGCAAAAGTTTTGCCCTTGATTGTATCGCCGAAGGATTTGAGCATCTCGTCTACATAGTAAACAGCACCAAAGCCTGTAGCTTCAGGACGAATAAGTGAACCGCCGTATGAAAGGCCTTTACCTGTGAAAACGCCTTCATAAACGTTCTTAAGTCTCTTGTACTGACCGAACATAAAGCCGATCTCACGAGCACCTGTACCTAAGTCACCTGCGGGAACGTCTGTATCAGCGCCGATGTGTCTGAACAGCTCTGTCATAAAGCTCTGGCAGAATGCCATGATCTCACGGTCAGACTTACCTCTGGGGTCAAAGTCAGAACCACCTTTACCGCCGCCCATAGGAAGACCTGTAAGGGAGTTTTTGAAGGTCTGCTCAAAGCCCAGGAACTTCATGATGCTCAGGTTAACAGAGGGATGAAGTCTGATACCGCCCTTGTAAGGACCGATAGCAGAGTTGAACTGAACACGGTAACCACGGTTAACCTGTACCTTACCGTTATCGTCAACCCACGGAACACGGAACATAATCTGTCTTTCGGGCTCTACGATTCTCTCCACAATACCTGCTGCTTCATACTTGGGGTTAGCCTCGATAACGGGCTCAAGTGAAGCAAGAACTTCTTCAACAGCCTGGATAAACTCAGACTCGTTGGGGTTCTTTTTAATAACTTCGTCTAAAACATTTTTTACATAAGACATAGTTTTCTCCTCCAATTATATCATTTGAAAAACATTTTATCACATTTTTTTATGTATGTAAATACATAAATACAAAAAAATATGGTTTTAGAAATTTTCTGTAAAATAGCAACAAATCATACTTTTTACATCAAAAAATTTTTGTAAAATTTGAAACGCAAAATTCCTGCTTATAATTATACATAACAATAGTATAATAATACTTAAAATTCAACAGTAAGGGGAATATCCTTGTCAATGGGATATTTTGCACCACCAACAATCAGTGTACCGCCTTGCTTGTCGGAAACTACGGTTACGCTTGTTTTATCCATTTTAACAGAAACAACACCGCCGTTAACAGGCACAGTACCGCTTATAAACTCAAGGTCGCCTAAGTTAGGGCACACCTCAAAGCTGTCGTAACCCACACCGGTGTTTTTAACTCCCAAAAAGTATCTGCCAAACAGGTAAATAGGTGAGGAGCTCCAAGCATGGCACAAGCTTTTCTCAAACCTATTGCCATACATTCCGTAATGCTCAACGCCTTTTTCATAGGGCTTGTATTCTTCCCAGAAGGTGGTGGCGCCAAGCTTTAACATACCACCCCAATAGCTACGCATCATATCCAGAGCATACTGTAGATTGCCGATGCTACACATAGCGTCCAACTCGTAAAACTCAAAGTAGGGGGTGGTGATCTTCTCAATATTGTCGTTGAGGATAACGTTTTCAATGATATCCTGCTTGGTCTTTTCGTCCACAATATCAAACATCAAAGCGAAAATGTTAGCGTGGCGTGTGATGTTGTTTTTGCCTGATTCAAAGCTGTCGATAAACGCCTTGCGGTCTTTATCATAGAACAGCTTTTTAGTCTTTTCAGCGACCTCATCACGCAGCTTTGCATAGCTTTCGGCAGGTATCTTCATCAAATCACTGCACTTAACAAAGCAGTCCAGCGCCTTAACATACAGCATCTGCTCAGCACATACAGCACCGGTTTTGTCCATATTTGCCCAGTCGATAAACAACCAGTCCTGCTCACGCTCGTATATCAGACCGTTGTTATCAACACTGTTAACGCAATAGTCCATATATTTCTTCATTTTGCCGTACATCAGCTTTACAAATTCCATATCACCGGTGGCAATATAGTAGTCGTAAATACTGATTATCCAGTAAAAGGTGTAGTCGATTATGGTGTTGATGTGCTGCTGAACGTCCTTGCCTGCAAGTGCACGAATAGTGCGTTTGGTAATGTCCTTATCAAAAAACAGATAGTTGTTGATAAAGTAGCTTTGATAAGCATCGCCCGACCATACCCATCTATCACGCTTGATGCCGTCCAGGAAAAACTCACGGGAGTTTAAGTGGAAGGTGTAGGCGGCAGTCTGCCAGATCTTGTTAATAAGGGGATCCGAGCAATTGAAGCCGCCCTTGTACTCAAGGGGCAAATACTCATAGTCGGCGCTGATATCAAGGTTTTTGTTGGGAGTAAATATGTATCTGAAGGCATAGGGCTCGATCTCAACACTTTCACTTTGTGCAGTGAACTTATGACGCACATAGCTATACTTTGTATCCAGTGCTTCCTCAGGTGACTCACCGTAATATAAAGCAATCTGCTCACCCACAGTCATATTTTCCACCACAAGCTTTGCAAAAGTCTCTTTGCCGAAATCATACAAAATCCCGTCGTTTGTTTCAGTTTTATCAACAGGGAATATACGCTGGTATTTGAAATTAAAGGTTTCGGGAGTAACGTCAAGAGAGTTGTACTCATCTCTGCAGCCCACAGGCTTACAATGATTGGCGCAGTCGTCTGCAATCCAACTTTCATCGCTGATTACAGAGTCGCCCACAACAAAAATGCAGGGCAGACCGTAAGGGTTGGATACAGTGACTGTAATGGTATGCTCACCTTCACTCAGAGAAATAGGCTGTGAAAGGGGATACTTGCAACCATTTTCCAACTGAACAAAGCCCTTGCCGTTGCCGTAAACCACAAATTCCTCAGGCTTTGACAAGCTTACCACCTTTTTAAATCTAACGTTCTGAAAGCACTCCCACATTTTCCAAAAGGGCGGCTCCCAAAAGTCGTAACCCTTGCGTCTTAAATGCAGCTTGTTGCTGTGAAAAAGCTCGTATTCACCGTCATACCAGATCCATTTGCTCATAGAAAACACCTCGTAAAGAACGTTATTATTACTATACCTTAATCCCACAAAAAGTACAAGCATATATTAAAAAAATATGTCTTTTTATAAAATCTGACGCATAATATTTATCACCGACAAATTTGATCAAGGGGCGAATTGTTATGATAAGAACCATAAATTTGAAGAAATTAGCACTTAGTGTGTTGTTGCCCTTGGCGGTGGGATTTTTTGCAGCGGTATTCTCCGTTAACCCACAAAACGTTTACACAGCAATCAGCCGACCGCCTTTATCACCGCCACCCTGGGTGTTTATAGTGGTGTGGTCCATACTTTACGTGCTGATGGGAATAGCGGCGTATCTTATAAAGGATAGCAAATCTCCGTTGAAAAACAAGGCGCTGAACGTGTATTATATCAGCTTAGCACTGAACTTTTTGTGGCCCATAGTGTTCTTTAATCTGCAGATGTATTGGTTGGCGCTGGTGGTTTTGATACTGCTGTGGGTAACGGTATTTATTGCCACTGCAATGTATTTAACCATAGACCGTACCGCCGCAATTTTAATGGTGCCATACTTACTGTGGCTATCTTTTGCAGCATATCTTAACGTAGCAATAGCCTGTATGAACTGAAATTTATTAAGAAAAAGCGGCGTGAGCGAAAGAAAAACTTAAATAAGCGGCGGGAGATAAATTATAATAGCCTGTATGAACTGAAAAAAGCACGGAGAAAATTCTCCGTGCTTTTTAATTATTCCTCAATAAACTCAAATCTTTTCATCTGCTTACCATCACGCTGGATAGTCTCGCAGAACATTTTAAGAGGTCTTACCCAGATATGCTGTTCACCGTACAACGCCTGATAAACCACCATATCCTCTAAAGTCTCACTGTCTTTTGCTACAAACAAAACCTTATACTCATTACCCTTAAAATGCCTGTATTTTCCGACTTTTAAGTTTTCCATAAATTATTGAGCCTTTGTGGTGTAAACCAATTTGTCAGGTGAGTAGAAGTTAACAGCGCCGTTATTACGCTCAATATCAAGCTCCTTAGCACCATTGCTTACCTTCTTATCAAACTCAGCGTCTTTAAGAATATGTCTTGCAGAGCTATCATAGTTCTTTACATAGTAAGGATCCTTAAGAACATCCTGACGAACTACCAGCATATAGCAATCGGTAAACTCCAAAACCTTAACGTCGCCGGTTTTAAGCTTCTTAATATCTGTAAAGTAGCCGCTGGGACTTGCAGTTTTCTCACCGCCGAAGATAGATGCAGTAGCATCTAAGGGAGCCGAACCGGGAGCAGCGGTGGTGGTTGTAGCGGTAGTACCTGCAGTGGTGGTTGCCACAGTAGTGGTAGCAGCGGTAGTACCGGTGCCGGTTGTGTTCTGCTGTTCTTTCTGAGCAGCTTCGTACTCAGCCTTCAAATCAGCAAACTTTTCACCCTTTTTAATTCTGTCAGCATAAGCCTCAAGCTTCTTTTTAGCTTCAGCCTTTTCCTTGTCGGTAAGAGCCTTGTTGTCAGAACCGGTAAAGCTTACGCTAAGGCTGTTTGCCAGAACGTAGTTTGCGTCGATAGCGGCTTTTACGTCAGCAGCTGCAACAGAGTTTTTACCCTTTTCACCGTAGTAGTAATTAAAAAGTGCCTCACGCTTAAAGGAGTTTTCCCAATACATAGCAAAGGATGTTTTGGAAACACCGTTTGCCTCGTAAATCGGACCGTAACCATAACCGTCCCAGTACATATTTACGTAGTAATCGCACTCATTCTTTTCATCCTCAGTAAGAGAAAGCTTAAGCTTTTTGAACTCCAACTCAACATAGGCATACTCAGAGCAGTACTCAACTGCTTTATCCTTAACCCATGTTTTGTAATCCTTATCGTCAAGCTTTTCTTTTTCAACATCTATTTCTTTAGAAGATGTTGTAGAAGCCTGTTCGATTTTATCCTGAACAGCAGTTTTAAACTCTCTGTCAGCATCCATAGTGTAGAGAATGTAAATAGCAGAACGGATATCAACTCTGCTGTCATCACCCTGTGAAGCATTTAAGTCACCGAAAACGAGAGCAGATTCATCTTTAGTGCGACAAGCTGAAAAGCTTAAAACCACAGCAAAGATTAAAGCAATCGCGGTAATACGTTTGAATTTAGACATTATAAATCCTCCTGAAATATTTATGCTCTTTAAATTATACAACATCAAATCAAAAATGTCTATATTAAGTTGCTTTTAAATTGTAAATAAACATTAAAAAATATTGAAACTGTAAAGGTATGGTGGTAAAATAGTACACGGTGATGATTTTGAACATAGTTTTAATAGGTATGCCGGGATGTGGCAAAAGCACTTGCGGTGTTTTGGCAGCAAAGCTTATATGCAAGTCTTTTGTTGATACCGACCTTATAATTCAGCAAAACGAGAATATGACCCTTCAGAGCATTATAAATATAAAAGGTAAAAAGCATTTTGAAAAATGTGAAGAGGATGCTGTTTGCAGTCTTGATGTAAACAACTGCGTTATAGCCACCGGCGGCAGTGTGGTTTATTCGGAAAAAGCAATGGAGCATCTTAAAAGGATAGGTAAGATAATTTATTTGCATATCAGCTTTGAGGATATGCAAAAGCGTATTAAAAACGCAGATACACGTGGCATACTGTTCAAAAGCGGCACCACCTTAAAGGATATGTATAACGAGCGGTTAAAGCTTTATGAAAAGTATGCAGACGTAAGTGTTGCGGTGGGAGTAAACAGTGTGGAGCAAACGGCTCAGAGTATAATAAATGCAGTTAAAGGAGAGGTTTAATGAAATATAGGATGGCTTTAGTGGGCAATCCCAATTGCGGAAAAACCACTCTTTTTAACGAGCTTACCGGCTCTAATCAGTACGTGGGCAACTGGCCCGGTGTTACTGTGGAGCAAAAGTCTGGACATTTAAAGCACCATAAAAACGATATTGATATTATCGACTTACCCGGCATTTACTCTCTTTCCACTTACTCACTGGAAGAGGTTATAACCAGAGATTACATAGAAAAAGAAAATCCCGACGTTATTATCAATATAGTAGATGCTTCTAACATAGAACGAAATCTGTTTTTAACGTTGCAGCTTATGGAAATGCGTAAGCCTATGGTAATTGCCCTGAATATGATGGACGTTTTGCAAAGCCGTGGAGATAAATTGGACGTTAAGGCTTTGGAAAAACGGATAGGTGTGCCGATTTTACCTATTGTTGCCCGAAAATCAGAGGGTGTGCATCTGCTGGTGCACAAGGCTATTGACCAGATTGGCAAGGTAAGTCCTATTCCTCAGATATATCCTCCTGCAGTGCAGAGCTTAATAGATGAGCTTGAGCGTAAGATGAAGGTGAGTCAGCTGCATATTGCCCAGTTTATCGACGAGGGCGTTGCAGATGTAAGTGAGCAAAAGCTTAAGGAACTGAATGAGTTAGTTGAAAAGCGTATTCAGAACATTGATATGGACAGGGATATGATCATCTCCGACGAGAAATATAATTACATCACCAAAATAGTGGGCGAATGTATGAAAAAGTCGTCGGGCGAGAGGGAAACCGTGTCGGATAAGATAGATAAAGTAGTCACCAACCGTGTGTTGGCTATCCCGATTTTTATGCTGATGATGCTGTTTGTGTTCTGGGTAGCCTTTGGCCCGGTGGGTAGCTTTATTTCCGACGGTTTTTCAGTGCTGGTAAACGATTATATTATCGGCACTATCCAAAATCTGCTGATAAACGCAGGGGTGGCGGACTGGCTTTACAGCCTTATCGTTAACGGTATATTAGGCGGAGTAGGCTCAGTGCTGTCCTTCTTACCGCAAATAGCAGTGTTGTTTTTAATGCTATCCTTTTTGGAAGATTCGGGATATATGGCAAGAGCGGCGTTTATTATGGACCGTTTGCTCAGAAGATTTGGGTTATCCGGCCGTTCATTTATCCCTATGTTAATGGGATTTGGCTGTACAGTACCTGCTCTTATGGCGGCACGTACCTTGGAAAATGAGCGTGACCGCCGTCTTACCATGATGATAACACCCTTTATGTCCTGCAGTGCAAGACTGCCGGTTTACGCAGTGTTTGCAGGTGTGTTCTTTAAAGGCAAAGAGATGCTGGTTATTTTCTCTCTTTACATTTTAGGCATACTTATTGCGGTTTTATCGGGTATAATATTAAAAAAATTCGTTGCAGGAAACGACGTATCCAATTTTATAATGGAGCTACCTGAGTACAGAAAGCCCACTGTGAAAAATTTAGGACTGCACACCTGGGAAAAAACCAGAGGCTTTATCACAAAAGCAGGAACAGTTTTGCTTTTGGCGTTTGTGGTAATATGGTTTTTACAGCAGTTTGACTTTAAGCTTAATATGGTGGCAGACTCATCTTACAGTATGTTCGGCAGTATCGGAAAATGGATAGCTCCCGTTTTCGCACCCTTAGGCTTTGGTGACTGGCACGCTTCGTCATCACTGCTGACAGGCATTGTTGCTAAAGAGGCGGTGGTGGGAACACTGGGAATTTTATACGGTGTGGGAGATGCAGTGGCTGCGGACCCTGCTATAATCGCACAGCAGCTGAGCACTGTATTTACTCCTTTATCTGCCTATTCCTTTATGACCTTTACTCTGCTTTACACACCCTGTATTGCAGCCCTGGCAACACTTCGTAGGGAAATGAATTCCCTTAAATGGACCGCTTTTACAATAGCGTATCAGTTAGTAGTTGCCTGGACGGTATCGTTCCTTATATTCCAGATCGGTTCGTTGTTTTTTTAATGGATATGTGTTATACTGATTTTTAAAGAGGTGACAAGTTTTTTATCATAAAATAAAAGCCTCCCTTGCCTAAAGGGAGGTGGCAGCCGTAGGCTGACGGAGGGATAGACTACGGAACGGAAACATAACACAAAGTTAACTGAAAATGCAAAATACTTTCGAAAAAATATGACTAAAGAAGAACGGCACTTGTGGTACGATTTTTTGCGTTCTTACCCTATTCGGTTTTTACGTCAAAAAGTGATAGATAATTATATTGTGGATTTTTATTGTCATGATGCAAAACTGATTATAGAACTTGATGGTTCACAGCATTATGAGGGAAAAGGATTGCTGAAAGATAAAATTCGTAAAGAGATCATAGAGAGTAGAAATTTAACAGTGATTCGCATACCTAATAATGAGATAAATATGAATTTTACAGCAGTTTGTGAGTATATTGATCTGCAGATAAAAAAATCACTTTACCGTTGAAATCCCCCAGTCATGGCTGTGCCGTGACAGCCCCCTTTAGGGCAAGGGGGCCTTGTTCCCAATTTAATTAGCTGATTTTTGATACAAGCATATACTGATTTTTAAAGAGGTGACATTATGAAAAATAACTGGTTTAATAATAAATACGCTACCATTGCACTGTATGCGTTTTTTGCAATGGCGGCAGTGGTGCTGTTTATATTTGCAGTGCTGAATTTCCCGTGGTTTTTATCGCTGTGCGTTGAGTTTTTGGGAATTATTAAATCATTCATAATCGGATTTGTAATTGCATATCTTATCAATCCCGGCTACAGATTTTTCCGTGAGAAGGTTTACGGTAAGCTGTTTAAGAAAAAGCCTTTCCCCAGAACTACCAAGATATTATCCATAGTCACAGTTTATATACTTGCACTTTCTGCAATATCATTTTTGCTGTGGATAGTGGTTCCCCAGTTTGTATCCAGCATATCCCGACTGGTAAACAACTTTGAAAACTATTACAATTCCTTCAGTGCGTGGCTTGCACATATAACAAACGGCAATGCAGACGCTAATCAGCTGTTGCTGAGCGGTACCAAGTGGTTTACCGACTATATCACTAATCTAAAGTTAGACGATTTTGTGCATATAAAAGACATAACTGTGTCTATCACATCGGGAATTTTCGATTTCCTTGTGGGTATAATTATTTCTGTTTATATGCTGTATAATAAAGAACTGTTTTGTGCACAGGCAAAGAAAGTGGGATACGCACTTTTCTCCAAGAAGTTTATGTATAAGCTGCAACGCCTTTTCGGTACCAGCCATATCACCTTCGGCAAATACCTGAGCGGCGTTTTAATAGATGCTTTCGTGGTGGGTGTGGTTTGCTTTGTTGTAATGCAGATAGTGGGAATACCTTACGCGGTGCTTATCGGTGTTATTATAGGCATTACCAATATGATACCCTTCTTCGGACCCTTTATCGGCGGTATTCCCAGCGTGTTGCTGGTGCTGTTGGTAGAGCCTGAAAACCCGCTTAAAGCAGTGTGGTGCGGTGTGATACTGATTATACTGCAGCAGATCGACGGAAACTTTATTGCACCCAAGATAGTGGGTCAAAAAACAGGCATATCTGCAATCTGGGTAATATTCGCTATTCTTATCGGCGGCGGTTTCTTCGGTGTGGCAGGTATGGTGCTGGGAGTTCCGGTGTTCTCGGTGGCTTACGTGTTTGCAAAGGAGATTATCAACGAGCGACTTAAAGAGAAGAATATGACGTCAGACACACGAAAATATTTTGCAACTGCCGATGTATCGGATAAATATTTAAAACAAGAAAAGAATGAAGAATAAATGAAAAAAGCCACTCGTGGGAGACACTTCATAAAGAAGTTGTCTCCCACGGCTTTTAATTTTATAAAACAAATGACACTTTGCACAAATTATGCGAAAGTGTCATAGTGGGTTACGTATTTTGAGAAAGATAAATACCAGCCGAAAAAACAACCGTTTTATTTTCCGGCTCGTTACGTGAAGTTTTTGCTT
>JAFQWA010000007.1 GCA_017407705.1 Clostridia bacterium | reverse complement strand
CGGATATTCGGTTGTGTGAGAGTTCAACTCATTTCAGAAAGGGAAAAGTATCTTTTTCACATCTACAAAATCGCTTGCTGTTTTTTCTGCCGTAGAAACGGCGAAACCCCCGATAAAATCGGGGGTTTCGGGGGCTACATCTTTTTTGTAGCCCTTTGATGGCTGGGGTAGCAGGATTCGAACCTGCGGATGCTGGAATCAAAATCCAGTGCCTTACCGCTTGGCGATACCCCATTAAATTTTGCACTATGAGATTATAACAGATAAAAAGCTATTTTTCAAGTGGAAAAATAGCTTTTTACAAACTTTTTCTAAATTCTCTTGTCGATAACACCCTTTAAAGATAAATACAGCTTTTCAAACTCATCATTGTCAAGAGCAGCACGTATTTTCTCCATAAGTGTGTTGTAAAAATACAGATTATGCATAACAGCCAGACGCATACCAAGCATCTCACCGCTCTTCATCAAATGACGGATATAGCTGCGTGAGAAATTGCAACAAGCAGGACAATCACACTGCTCATCTAAGGGTCGCTCATCAGTCACATACTTCACGTTGTTCAGGTTCATAATACCGCTCCAGGTGAAGATATGTCCGTGTCTTGCATTACGGCTGGGCATAACGCAGTCAAACAGGTCAACGCCCCTTCTTACCCCTTCAACAATATTCATAGGTGTACCCACACCCATCAAATACCTGATTTTATCCTTAGGCATATAGGGCTCCACCGCTTCAATAATGCGGTACATATCCTCAGTAGACTCACCTACCGCCAAACCGCCGATAGCATAGCCGTCAAGGTCCAGCTCTGCGATCTCCTTCATATGTGCAATACGCAGATCCTCATAAGTCGAGCCTTGATTTATACCAAACAAAAGCTGATTTTTATTTATGGTAGTATCCAGTGAGTTTAATCTTTGCATCTCATTCTTGCAACGGATTAGCCAACGGGTGGTTCTGTCACAGGACTGCTTAACATAGTTATACTCAGCAGGATTTTCAATGCACTCGTCAAAAGCCATCGCAATAGTAGATGCTAAGTTTGACTGTATCTGCATACTCTCCTCAGGCCCCATAAATATCTTATGACCGTCAATATGAGAGGAAAACTCCACACCCTCCTCCTTTATCTTTCTCAGAGAAGAGAGTGAGAACACCTGAAAGCCGCCGCTATCGGTTAGGATAGGACCGTCAAATCCGGTGAACTTATGCAGTCCGCCCATTTGGTGCACTACCTTATCGGTAGGACGTAAATGCAGATGATAGGTGTTGCAAAGCTGCACCTGACATTTTATATCCTTAAGATCAAGGGCAGATACAGCACCCTTTATAGCACCGCAGGTAGCCACGTTCATAAACGCAGGTGTCTGCACAGTTCCGTGAACGGTCTCAAACTCTCCTCTACGAGCGGTTTTTTCATTTTTTATAAGCTTGTATCCCATAAAATCCCCTTTATTGAATGAACATTGCGTCTCCAAAACTGAAAAATCTGTACTGCTCCTTTACCGCAGTATCGTAAGCATTAAGCACGTTTTCTCTACCTGCCAACGCCGAAATAAGCATAATCAGTGTACTTTCAGGCAGATGGAAATTGGTAATAAGTGCATCAAGACATTTAAACTCATATCCGGGATAAATGAATATAGCGGTATCGCCCTCACACTCACGTATATCACCCGTTGATGCCACGCTTTCCACCGTACGGCAGCTGGTGGTGCCAACGCATATTACCCTACCCCCTGCTGCTTTAGTGGCATTTATTAAATCAGCGGTTTCACGGGGCATATAATAATGCTCACTGTGCATAACGTGATTTTCAATTTTTTCCTCTTTAACCGGTCTGAAGGTGCCTATGCCCACGTGCAGAGTCACGTAACCTATCTTAACACCCTTTTGCTGTATTTTTTGGAGCAGCTCCTCTGTAAAGTGCAGACCTGCAGTGGGTGCTGCCGCTGAGCCCTCATATTTTGCATAAACTGTTTGATAACGTGATGCATCTTTAAGCTCTTCGTGAATATAATGGGGTAGCGGCATCTGTCCTATCTTATCCAGCACCTCAAAGAAAACGCCTTCATAACTAAATTTTACAATACGGTTACCGTTATCCAGAACATTTTGCACTTCACCCTGCATCAGCCCGTCACCAAAGCTGAATTTGTGGCCTTGCTTTGCTTTTTTACCGGGACCTGCCAATGCTTCCCAACAGTTATCCCCTAAATCCTTAAGCAGCAAAAACTCTACCACTGCTTTAGTGTCCTCACGGGTACCGTAAATTCTGGCAGGAATTACCTTGGTATTATTAAGTATCAGGCAGTCCCCCGGATTCAGGTGATCTATTATATCGTAAAAGTGTTTATGCTGGATCTCACCACTGTTTTTGCTGAGCAGCATAAGTCGGGAAAATTCACGCTTATCCGACGGATGCTGAGCTATAAGCTCCTCAGGAAGATTATAATAAAAATCGCTCTTGTTCATATTGACAATCCCTTTTCTATGTGTTAAAATAAACAAAAATAATAAAAATATTTTGGTAGAGGTGCAACAAAGATTATTACCATGTGCAAAGACTTTCAGCCTTAAGTCATTTGATGCTATTGGGAAAGGCAATGTTGCCGAAGATTATTTGACTAAGGCGGTCGGGTTTTCTGGGCACAAGGTTAACAGCTTTGTGACTGTCATCATTTCTTTATGATGGAGTGCTATCGTTAATTATAACAACGATTCTATTATATTGCAATGATGACCGGTTTTCAACCGGTTTTTTAATTGTTTATCACATATTTTTATCTATAAAGGAGATTATTTGGAATGAAAAAGTATAATGTCGGTATTATCGGCGCAACAGGTATGGTAGGTCAGCGTTTTGCTACACTGTTGGAAAATCACCCTTGGTTTGACGTTAAGGTTTTGGCTGCAAGCCCCCGTTCAAAGGGTAAAACATATAAAGAAGCTGCAGGTAGCCGTTGGGCTCTTGCTACTCCCATGCCCAAGGCTATGGAGGATATGGTTTTGCTTGACGCTACTGCTGATATTGACCAGATCGCAAAATCCGTTGACTTTGTTTTCTGCGCTGTTGATATGAAAAAAGATGAGATCAAGGCTCTGGAAGAGGCTTATGCTAAAGCAGAATGTCCTGTTGTTTCCAACAACTCTGCTCACCGTGGCACTCCCGACGTTCCTATGATCGTGCCCGAGCTTAACTACGATCACGCTAAGATCATTGACGCTCAGAGAAAGCGTCTTGGCACCAAGCGTGGATTTATTTCAGTTAAATCCAACTGCTCACTGCAGAGCTACGTTCCCGCACTTTATCCTCTTAACGAGTTTGGTGTTAAGGAAGTTTTGGTTTGCACATATCAGGCTATCTCAGGTGCAGGTAAGACCTTTGATACATGGCCCGAAATGGTAGATAACGTTATCCCCTTTATTGGCGGTGAGGAAGAAAAATCCGAGCAGGAGCCTTTGAAGATCTGGGGTAAGGTTGAAGGCGACAAGATCGTTAACGCAACTTCTCCTAAATTTACTGCTCAGTGCATCCGTGTTCCCGTTTCAGACGGACACTTAGGCGCTGTATTTGTAAAGTTCGAGAACAAACCCACCAAAGAGCAGATGATCGAGATTTGGAAGAACTTCTCTTCACGTCCTCAGGAGTTGAAACTCCCCAGCGCTCCCGAGCATTTCCTCTATTACTACGAAGAGGATAATATGCCTCAGATAAAGCTTAACCGTACTAACGAGAACGGTATGGCTGTATCTATCGGCCGTTTGCGTGAGGACACTCAGTATGACTATAAATTCGTTTGTCTTTCACATAACACATTAAGAGGTGCCGCAGGCGGTGCTGTTTTGATGGCAGAGCTTTTGTGTGCTGAAGGCTATATGGACTAACCCATCTTTTTACAGAAAGGTGATCACTATGAAAAAGACTGTTTTTACAGGCGCAGGTGTTGCTATCGTAACACCTATGAATCCCGACGATTCTATTAACTATGACGTTCTGGGAAAACTCATTGATATTCAGATCGAAAACGGAACTGACGCTATTATTTCCTGCGGTACTACCGGTGAGTCTGCTACAATGACTCCTCAGGAACACGTTGATGTGCTTAAATTTACCATTGACCGTGTTAATAAGCGTGTGCCCGTTATTGCAGGTACAGGAAGTAATGAGACTGCCTTTGCCGCTCAGCTTTCTATGGAAGCAGAGCGACTGGGTGCTGACGCATTGCTTATCGTTACCCCTTACTACAACAAAACCTCTCAGGAAGGTCTTGTTGCCCATTACAACTACATTGCAGACCGTGTGAATATTCCCATTATTCTTTACAATGTTCCCTCCAGAACCGGCTGCAATATCAAGCCCGAAACCTATGTGAAACTGGCTAAGCATCCTAACATCGTTGCAACAAAGGAAGCCAGCGGAGACTTGTCTGCTGTTGCTAAGATTGCTGCCCTTTGCGGTGATGACCTGGCTATCTACTCAGGTAACGACGATCAGATCGTTCCCGTTATGTCACTGGGCGGTAAGGGTGTTATTTCAGTGCTTTCCAACGTTATGCCAAAACTTGCTCACGACATTTGTGCTGAGTATTTAAACGGTAACGTTAAAAAGAGTGCTGAGCTGCAGCTTAAGTATCTTGATCTTATAAACGCTTTGTTCTGCGACGTTAACCCCATTCCTGTTAAAGAGGCTCTTAATCTTATGGGTGTTAACGCAGGCGGATGCCGTTTGCCCTTGTATCCTATGAACGAGGCTAACAAGACTGTGCTGAAAAACGCACTTTTAAATCACGGACTTATTAAATAACATTTTACAAGGGATGTGAAAATGTTGAAAAGAATATTATTATCGGGATGCAGCGGTAAAATGGGAAAAGTTATTGCAAGCTGTGTAAAAGCCCGTACTGATTGCGAAATTGCAGCAGGTGTTGATATTACCGGCGAAAGATATGATGTTTTTCCCGTTTATAAAAGCTTTGATGATGTAACTGAAAAAGCCGATGTTATCATTGATTTTTCTCATCCCTCTGCTTTGGGCGGTGTGTTAAATTACGCAGTTGCCAATTCCCTTCCCGCGGTTATTGCAACCACCGGAATGGACGCCCAGCATATTGAAATGATAAATGAGGCAGCGGGAAAAACTGCTGTATTTTTCACCTACAATATGTCTATCGGCGTAAACCTACTGGCTGATTTGGCAAAAAGAGCAACCGCTATTTTGGGTGAGGACTTTGATATTGAAATAATCGAAGCACACCACAACCAGAAGATAGACGCTCCCTCAGGCACCGCTATTATGCTTGCAGATGCAGTTACATCTGCCACCGATACCGCTTATCACTTTGAGTATGACCGTCACTCTAAGCGTCAGAAACGTGATAAACGTGAGATTGGTATACACTCTATTCGAGGCGGTACTATTGTGGGTGAGCATCAGGTTATTTTTGCAGGCAGAGATGAGATCATCACCCTTTCCCACTCTGCACGTTCAAAGGAAATTTTTGCTGTGGGATCTATTAACGCAGCGTTGTATCTCGTTGGAAAAAATGAAGGAATTTACAATATGTCAGATTTAGTTGCTTCCAAATAAATTCAGGAGGTGCTTTATGTGAGCATTATTGAATCCGTTACTGCAAAAGAAAACGTAACTCAGGTCAATGTATATAATATGCCGTCGGATTCCTGTTTTTTCAGTGAGGTTTTTAAACTGCTTAAACAAAATATGGTAAATATTGATATGATTTGCCGTCCCGTTACTCATTTAACTACTTCCACCCTATCCTTTTCCTGCGATGATAAGGATTTCAACACGGTTATAGCAGTGCTGAATATGTTGAAAAGAGACTATAAGCAGATTAAATTCTCCTTTTGTACATCAAATTGCAAGATAGTAGTTAAAGGCGAAAAAATGCGTGATACCTTCGGTATTGCTTCGGACGTGTTCGGGGTGATATGCAGTGAGGGTATTGATATTTTGCTGATATGTACGTCAGAAACCGAAATATCATTGCTGGTATCAGGGCATAACGGTGACAAAGCCCTATCAGCCTTAACTAAAAGATTTTTATAAAAAGTAAAACTCCTGACTTATCAGCCAGGAGTTTTTTATTTAATAATCAATATCACAATCTTTATATATAAGTGTTAAGTGCTTTAGATCAGACATTTTATCAAAGACAGATTTATCAAATAACATATATTTTTTATTACCACTATTATCAGCACTATTAAAGGTGATGTATTCAACATTTGAATTTATCAAAGCATCAATATTGCTAAGTTTAGTAACAGATATAAAAGAAATAATTTTTAACTTTTGATTATTTTTCATATCCCACAAACAATCAAAAGAATTATTCCAATATACAAATAAACATTTTAAATTTTTCAGCTCAGATAAAATCGAAAGATCTTTTATTTGGTGACACTTATACAAATATAACACTTCAACCGTATCCTTAATGAAAGGAATAATGTATTTAATATGTTTCTGATTAAAGCCGTTTAAAAACACAGTTTTAGCAAGTTTGGCAGCTGCTGTTTTTAAAATCTGAATATCAGAGCTCCCGTGTTTTTCTCTATAATCATTATAAAAAGGTGCTGATTTTTCTTCATTAGTTGCAGATTTTGTAGCCAATAATTTTAGATCATAGTCTAAACTGTAAAACTCAGGATATACTTTTTCCAATTTATGATCTAAAACAGTAATCGGATTTTTTAGAGATCCACTCTCAAACCAATCATTATTAGTTATATAAGTATAGTTTTCCACATTTACACCTGCCTTTTCATTAGAATTTTTCACTATAACAAACTCAACATTTATTGTTAGCACAACCAATCGGCTCCCTCTGACGAGGGAGCTGTCAGCGAAGCTGACTGAGGGAGAGATTTTTAATATATAAATCTATATTTTCGCACACGCCCTGAAAATTTTTATCAATATCTAAATTGCATATTCGTAAAACTTTCAAGTTCATATCTTCAAGTTCTTTAGTACGAACATTATCTTTATTTTGTTGTTCGTTAGTATAATGTCCACCGCCGTCTAATTCAATAACAAGCTTTGCCTTAGCGCAGTAAAAATCGACTATATAATTCCCTATTGCTTTTTGTCTTTGAAATCTTATAGGATAATCTTTCAAAAACTCATACCACAATCTCCTCTCCCAAGGAGTCATATTTTTTCGTAAAGTTTTAGCAAGGGAAATATTCTCTCTATTATATTCTTTCAAAGTCTCTCCCTCCGTCAAAACCTACGGTTTTGCTACCTCCCTCGTCAGATGGAGGCTTCTCAGTTTCCATAAAAAATTATACCATATCAATCACCTTTTCACAAACGAAAGATATGGTATAAAAATCATTATAACACACCAACCCACATAGGCTGATAATTTTCACTTTACACCAAAGCGCCGTTTTCTATAAGAATATTTCTCAGCTCATCGGTGGGTACGTCTATCATATTGCAGTTTTTCTTTACTGCAAGGGCTGCTGCAACACCTGCTGCCTCACCCATACAAGTGCAGATAGGCATAATTCTGAATGCGGAATGAGCCTCGTGGGTTGAGGAAATAGGACGTCCTGCAACCAATAAGTTATTACTCTCTAACGGCACTAAAGCACGGTAAGGAATGGTATAATAATCGTTTTCGGGGATGTAACGAAGGTCGGTACCGTTGCCTGAGGGATTGTGAATATCTATCTCATAAGTACCTCTTGCAATAGCATCCTCAAACTTAGTAGTACCTAAAATATCGTCAGCGGTTATCTCGTAATGACCCACAACACGACGGCTCTCACGAATACCAAGCTCAGGTGCACTGATAACGATCTGGCTATCTTCAAATCCGGGAACGTTATCCTTAACTAAACGGAACAACTCCAGCATCTGCTCACGGGCAATCATCTCAGCCTCGGAGTAATCCTCAATATCCACAGGGTTTTTGCCCACAATTCGTGTGGAGTTGAAATGCATAATATCGTTGATAGGATAACGGAAAATCAGCACGTCTTCTCTGGGGTTGGTAATAACACCCTCGATCTGCTTTTCCTTATAAAGCTTCTGCATCAAATTCCAATCGTAACGATCCCAGTCAACGTGGGTAAGTCTGAAGCAGAGTGTCATAGGCTGACAAAGACCGTCCTGATCTCTACCCTGCTTATACTGCATACCTGCAAAGGCAGAAAGGTCAGCGTTACCGGTAGCGTCAATAAATGTTTTTGCATACAGCTTGATGTTGCCCGACACAGTTGCAACGGTAATGCTGTTTATGGTGCCGTTTTCAACATCAACTCCGCAAAGCTGAGAATGGAACAGCACTTTAACGCCGTATTCCTTAGTCATACGGTCAAGAACTATTTTAAGATACTCCTCCAAAACCGAACCCTTATGAGGCTCTGTGCTGCCGCTTAATGCGTTAACACGCTCCAGCATATTAAGAAACAAACCTGCATTAGCAAGCTTTCTTGAGCCTTTCTCGTAATATGTCATAAAGGGAGTTACAAGACCTGATGTGATCATACCGCCCAAAAAGCCGTACTTCTCCACCAGCAATACCTTAGCACCCTCTCTGGCAGCAGCTATTGCAGCCATTGTACCTGAAAGACCGCCGCCGACTACTATAAGGTCAAACTTATCATCTATCTTTTTAGCCTCAAAACGTTTTACTGTACTCATAAAAACATCCTCCTAAAAAACTGCCTTTATCATTGCAAAATAATTTTCATCGGGAACATATTCCGGCACACTGTTTCCGGTGCCTAAAGCATATCCCGTTTTTCCCTTTTCAACCATAGCCTTTGCACGGGCATAAACCTCATCGGGCGTTTTAGTTGCCACAAAGTTCATATCCAAACCGCCCAAAACCGCAATCTTACCCTGCAGATCGTCATAGGCTTTCTCAACGGGGGTAATGTTATCCTCATAAGAATGACGGGCATCGAACTTCATATCGTTTATAACATCGTCAATAACCTCATCATACCTGCCGCAGGAGTGCAGTATGGCATACTTACCTGCATTATGGGCAAGTTCAACTATTTTCTTATGCCAAGGAAACACAAACTCTCTCATATCCTTAGGCGATAGCATAGTCTGAGTGTTAAAGCCCCAGTCGTCGTTGGAAATTATCGCACCGACAAAATCGTAATTAACAGCCGACTCGTAATATTTAAGCAGTGATGAACCCACTTTCTCAAAAATATCGTAAACCAGCTGTCGATCCTCATACAGCATAATACACAGATTTTCATAGCCTGTAAGTGAAATTACATTTTCTAAAACACCGCCGTCACTCCAGGGAATTACCTTCATCCCTTGGGGCAAATAGTCCGGTATCGCTAAAAAATCGTCCATAGGAAAATCATTGGGATCACGCCACGGGAATGCATCAAAGCTTTCACGGTCGGTAATATAAACCCCGTCGTTTAAGGATATAGTTTGCTGTTTTTTGTGCTTATCGGGCGCAAATTTAAAGTCCGACACACGCACAGTAGAGTAATCATATCCCGCACTGTCAAAAGCCTCAATAGTCCTACGGTTGCCTCTGTAAGGGGCATTGTCCGTAAGCTTGTTGTAGAGTCTGTCATTTAAGAAAAACTCGAACAAGGTGGGGCGTGAGGGTGTTTTACACTGTAAAACTGCCTCAAGATTTTTAAAATCGGGTTGACGGTCAATAGGTCTGAACATCTTTCTCCCTCAATTCTACTTTACTATCTCATCAAACAAGACATAAGCATCATTCAGATTATCAACATCAAGTGCCCTGGTTTCCATAGGACACATACCTGTGTTATCCCTGTTTTTAATAAGCGGCACCTTAGCACCGTAGGATACGTTAACATTATTTTCAATCAACACACTCAGCGCAGGTTCACTTATAACCCCTGCATAAAGGCTGTTTATCTTTCCAAAGCAAAGCAGCATAGCCGCCGCTTTACCTATCACCTTATCTGCAACGTAAGCGTTTTCAAAAAAGCTTGGATCCTCTCGCAGACTGTAAACAATAGGCTTGATACCCCTATCGTCAAAGGTAAACACCTTATTATTCTTCACGCAGACGCAGGTGTGCCCACCCTCTTTAAGGGTATTTATGGCTGTTTGCAAACTATCTGTCATTTAACGCTACTCCCTTTTTCAGAGCTATAACAACTATGGGCACAACAGCTATCTGCAAAACTATTCCCGGCAATCCCGTAACAGTAGCGTCAACCACTGCCGCCCAGGTGGGTATGTTCATACCAATAAGGTGTGCCGCTGTAATAAGTGATAAATAGTAAGCTGTTCTGCCGCAAAGCTGAGATAATATCAGGCTTATATAGATGTTGAGTTTGAGCTTCTTATAAAACAAGCCTGAAGCCCCGCCGTAAACCGCCAGCTCGATCATCATAAACACCAGACGTGCCGCCGGTGGCATACCGGTAAACAGAAAGCTGAGTAAGGGCGTTACTGCACCGATAACGCTGCCGTAAGTGCCGCCAAGGAAAAATCCTGCTATCAACACACTCAAGTGCATAGGCAAAAACATAGATCCTGCCTGCTGACCGAACACGTGGAACACCTGAGGTATAAGCACACCCAGTGCCAGCAGCAGACCGCCCAAAGTTATTTTTAAAACAATTTGTTTGGTAGTATTTTTCATATAAAATTATAAATTCTTAAGTATCTTCTCTACTCTCACAAGCTCTTTTCTGATTTTCAGCTTCTGAGGACATTTTTCTTCACAGAATCCGCAGCCCTGACAATCCTTAATAGTCTTGCCGCCTTTTTCTACATAGTCGCCAAACTCCCATTTAGCGTGACCGCTGAGTCCGTAAACATTGTGATATGTAAACATATTGAAGATCTTAGGAATATTGATCTCTGCAGGGCAAGGCTGACAGTAAGAACAACCGGTGCAGTAAAGGTCACTGAACTTCTTTATCTGCTCCATAGACTCACCCAGCTGCTTCCACTCTGCCTCGGTCAAGGGATTTTCATCACTTGCCACTTTAACGTTCTGCTCTAACATATCCATATTCTGCATACCTGACAAAGCGCAGTTAAGATTGGGGTTGCCAAGTACAAACTTGAATGCAAGCTCGTAAGTAGCAATAGCAGGCTTGCCGGTAAGCTTGGTATAAAGCTCGGTAGGAGCAGCCAAACGTCCACCACCAACGGGGCCCATAGCAACAGTACCCAGACCCTTGCTCTGAGCATACTCGATCATTTCCTCGTTGCTACGGTCAAGCAGGTTATACTGTACCAGCATAGACTCCATAAACTCGGCTTTATCAATGATATATTTGATGTTTTTAGGATCATCGTGGAAGGAGAAGGAAATATGACGGATAAGACCTTCCTCTTTAGCCTTTAACGCCTCTTTCATAAGTCCCAAACGGTCTATCTTATTGTCATAAGCATCCTTTGAAATGCCCCAAAAATGGTAAAAATCAATGTAATCTGTGTCCATTCTTGTAAGGCTCTGCTCCAGCATTTTGCGGTAATCCTTAGTTTCCTGCACCTCACCGCCCAGGGGAATCTTAGTGGAAAGCATAACCTTATCACGAACTGATTTAAGCGCTTTTCCAACCAAAGCCTCACTGTTTGAATGGCAGTAATAAACAGCTGAGTCAAAATAGTTTACGCCCTTTTCATAAGCAGACTGTAAAAGCGGGATAGCCTTTTCCTCATCAATATACCATTTACCGTCTTTCTCAAACTCGGGCAGACGCATACATCCAAAACCTAAAGCGGATATTTTCTCGCCGGTTTTACCAAAATCTCTGTAAAGCATGAACTACCTCCAACGCATATAATTAAGTACATTGTAAACTAAAAAACGGCAGATTGCAATACACAATCCACCGTTTTTCAAACTTATTTATAGTTATTTCAAACGAGCTTTAAGTTCGCAGAGCTCAGCAGAAAGTTCTTTGGGAAGCTTATCGCCGAATTTCTTGAAGAACTCTTCAATATCAGCTGCCTCAGCAGACCAGATCTCCTTATCAACGTTAAGAAGTTCTGCCAATGTTTCTTTTGAAACGTCAAGACCTTCAAGGTCAATACCGTCAGCAGCGGGAACGTAACCGATAGGTGTTTCAACTGCATCTGCCTTGCCTTCACAACGGTCAAGGATCCAGTTAAGAACACGCATATTGTCGCCGAAGCCGGGCCACATAAAGTTGCCTTCATCGTCAAGTCTGAACCAGTTAACGTTAAAGATCTTAGGAGCTTTATCGCCAAGCTTTTTGCCCATTTCGAGCCAGTGAGCAAAATACTCACCCATATGATAACCGCAGAAAGGAATCATAGCCATAGGATCGTGACGAACAACGCCAACAGCACCTGTTGCAGCTGCAGTTGTTTCAGAAGCCATAACTGAGCCTACGAACACACCGTGCTGCCAGTCTCTTGACTGATAAACCAGCGGAGCAGCCTTAGCACGTCTGCCACCGAATACGATAGCGGAGATCGGCACACCCTTGCTGCTGTCAAACTCAGAGCTGATGCAAGGACAATTCTTAGCAGGAGCAGTGAATCGGCTGTTGGGATGAGCACCCTTCTCGCCGCCTTCGCAATCCCACTTCTCGCCCTTCCAGTTAAGAGCATTCTTAGGCGGATTCTTATCAAGACCTTCCCACCAAACGGTGTTCTCGTCAAGATTATGAACAACGTTTGTGAAGATAGTGCCACTCTGGGTTGAAGAAAGAGCGTTGGGGTTGGACTTAACGTTAGTTCCGGGAGCAACACCAAAGAAACCATTCTCGGGGTTAACTGCCCACAAACGACCGTCCTCACCGATTCTCATCCAAGCAATATCGTCACCTACGCACCATACTTTGTAGCCCATTTTGCGATATTTCTCAGGGGGAATAAGCATAGCCAAATTGGTTTTACCGCAAGCTGAGGGGAATGCTGCTGCGATGTATTTGATCTCGCCCTTGGGATTTTCAAGTCCCAAAATGAGCATATGCTCAGCCATCCAGCCCTCGTTTTTACCAAGGAAGGATGCGATTCTGAGTGCAAAGCACTTTTTACCAAGCAAAACGTTTCCGCCGTAACCTGAGTTAACGGAGATGATTGTATTATCCTCGGGGAAATGGCAGATGTATCTGTTTTCCTCTTCGATGTTGCATTTGCAGTGCAGACCTTTGATCCAGTCCTCACTGTCACCGAGAGCCTTGAAAACATCCTCGCCAACACGAGTCATAATTGCCATATTAAGAACAACATAGATAGAGTCTGTAAGCTCAATACCGATCTTAGAGAACTCTGAACCAACAGGTCCCATTGAATAAGGGATAACGTACATTGTACGACCTGCATAGCTGCCCTTTGCTATATCGTAGAGCATTTTATATGCCTCAGCGGGATCCATCCAGTTATTGGTAGGACCTGCAGCTTCCTTTGTCTTAGCACAGATAAAGGTACGGCCCTCAACACGGGCAACGTCGTTAACTGCAGTGCGGTGGAGATAACAACCGGGGAGCTTTTCCTCGTTCAATTTGATCATTTCACCGGTCTTGACAGCCTGAGCACGAAGAGCTTCTAACTGAGCTTCGCTTCCGTCGATAAAAACAACGCTGTCGGGATTAACGAGATTTTTCATCTCTTCAATCCAAGCAAGAACTGATTTGTTTGTAGTCATAAAAAATCCTCCTTAAAGACTTTAAATAGCTTGTAAAGTAATAGAATATTCAAATTATCCCATATTAATTACACTGCTACAATTATACAATGAAAACCCATTTTAGGCAACAGTTTTTTTATTGTTTTAAGTCGATTTGATAAAGTTTTAACAAAATAACATAAAACCCCGTTTTAAAGAAATTTTTTTGGTTATTTAATATAAAAAAGTGCCTAACCGTCGTTAGGCACTGATGGTTAAAATCCGAACATTGCAGGGAAAAAGTAAGTAAGCACTGACATTATGATACCCGCCGACAAAACTCCGGCAATAATGGTAGGTATGGCATATTTCAAACGAATATCCATAAACGCGGCAATAAGTGCGCCGGTCCAAGCACCGGTACCCGGTAACGGAATAGCAACAAAAGCATAAATAAACAGGATCTTGCCCCATTTTGACTTACTCTCAGTCTCTTGGCTTTTGGTAACTGCTTTAGTTTCAAATTTGTGGACTATCTTTTTCATAGGACCCCATTTTTTCAGCAGTTCAAATATTTTCTTAATAAACAGTAGTATAAACGGAACGGGAATAATATTTCCTATAAAACAGATTATAAACGCACGCAGCCATTCAATATTGAAAAGTGCTGCGGCTATAAGACCGCCACGCAGTTCCAGTATAGGAAACAGCGATATTACAAAAATAGCTATCTCAGGAGATAAACCTATCTCCCCTAACCACTGAGCTATTGTTTCAGCCATTTAAACAACTCCTTAATCAACATTGTTATGATTATACCATTATAAAAACTGTTTTTCAACTTAATTATACATTTGCTGACACATTTCTTTTAATATATTAACGGCATAGTCCGACATACGCTGTACCTGACCGATATCAACGGCTATTACTTTACCGTTTTTCACCGCAGCAGTGTTTTTCAGCAAAACATCTGAGAGTATCTTTTCCCTATCCGACTGACGGCAGAAAATAAACTGAGGATCAGCATTAGCTATCATTTGAGTGCTGAACGAGTAATTTTCTGCATCTTTTGCAACGTTATTGGCGGCGGTAAACTCAAACATCTGCCCTACCGCCTTATCCCCTGTTGCCACAGCCTCATCGTAAGCTAAAACAACAACTGCTCTTGGACTTTTTGACGTATCGTAAGCATCTTTTAATGCTTTCAGCGACGCATCAATTCTGTTAAAGGTATTTTCTGCGTTTTGCTTACCTGTGTGCATACCGCTCATAGCCACCGCTACATCACGGTAAAACTGTGAGGCCTTGCTATACTGATCCGGTGCTTTTATCACCGCAACCGTCACGTTAGCCACATCCAGCCTTTGCATAATCTCATCAGGCAACGGAGTTTCAGTAAACAGCAGATCGCATTTTAATTCTATTATCCTAACTACATCAGGATCGCTTACAGTCCCCACTCTTGGCATCTCAGAAGGTATGTCGGGGTAATCACACAAATCCGACACACCCACCAACTGTGAATTAGAACCCAGTGAGTATATCACACCGGTAATGGCGGGAGAAAGTGATACTGCGTTATAGGGGCAGCTTTGTATCATTACGCCGCCTACATTCGCAGGAAAATCCTTAGGGATAGACAGTGAAAACTCGTCTTCACCCGAAAGCTTACAGCCCGATGTACACAGCATTACAGCTGCCAGTACTATCAGCAAAATGCTTCTTAAAGCCTTGCTCAACGCACTACCTCCTGTAAACATAATAAGCCACCACAGAAACCATTTCTCCGTCTTGATTTACACCGCTTATTCTAACTCCGTCACGGCTTAAAAGCTCGCCTATCTCCGCCTCATAAATGTTGCAGCGAAACACGTCTTTTCCCTCACAGGAAACGATTATTTCAGGCTCTTTAATATTTATTCTGCCTGAACGTCCCAACACATATTCCACGCCCTCCTCGTTTCGGGAGGTAACGTATTTTATAGGACGGTGGTTTATAGCCGCCACAAGCTGCGGATTTTTAAGTTTCGGTTTTTTACTAAACAAGCCCATAAACATTCTCCGTAAATAAAAAGCTCCTGACAGCCACTAATATAAATTTATGCCATCAAAAGCTTTTTAGTATTTAAACAACTATTTTTTCATCCTCAGTTTTCTTTTCCTCTTTTCGGGGCAAAAGATCAACTATTATGAATACTATTATATACAAACTTACTGCAATATCAATGTATCCGCAGGATGACACCAGATGTACGGTTGTGTGGGGCATAAATAACATAATAAAATACTTAGGCACTGCACACATCAAGTTCATCAAAGCGGCACAAAGACCTGTTCCGTATAACCATTTTACCGACTTTCTGTATTTAACACTTCCCACTGTTTTACCAAAGAAAAGCCAGAAGATCATACAAAGTCCCAGCATGATTATATCCAAAGTAACGTCGGGGATTTTTGCAATTCCTGTGTATTTGATAAAGGAAAAAGCCAGTCGGTAGCCTGCAAAAAGCACGGGTATCATACTGCTTAAAGCGTTAAGCTTAATATCTAAAACCAGGCATATTCCGTAATACACAAAAAATGCCATAAACAAAAGTGCTAATATAGCGTAACCCCAGTCACCCTTTGTTACGTATCTTGCAGATGCTGCGTAGTCTATACAATGGGCCAACATAACCATTCCTAAAGCAAAAGAGGAAATGCCCAGTATGTAAGACTGCTTTACAGGCTTTTCACGGTAACGTTTTTCAAATCTTGCAAGCAGCAATAAAGCAAGTATCACCACTGCCAAGGCAATCAAAACGATAAAATGTGTTCCCTCATATTTGGGGTAGAAAAAGCCCGTTTCGGGGTCGGTCATCTGCAAAAGCTGAAACAGTCTGCCTATAACGGCGGCAACCGTTGCAACCGAAAATATTGCAAACAATAAGATCCTTTTCATCATACACCTCAGCGTTCGTCAATAGGAATGTATTTGTTTACCTGAGAATACATATTTTTGTAAGCAGGACGAATGATCTTCTTACCGGTCATTATCTCTTCAATTCTATGAGCACACCAGCCCACAGTTCTTGCTACTGCAAACAACGGAGTGAGCAGATCCTCAGGAATTTTGAGAGTTTTATAAACCAGACCGGAATATAAGTCGATATTAGCGCAGATAGCCTTATCAACGCCCTTTTCCTGAGCAAAAATCTCAGGAGTTAAACGTTCAATAGTTTCAAGCAATCTGAACTCAGCACCGTAACCCTCTTTTTCAGCAAGAGCCTTAGCGTTTTTCTTCAAAATCACCGCACGGGGATCCGACAAGGTATAAACTGCGTGACCCATACCGTAAACCAGACCTGATCCATCACCCTCTTCTTTACGGATGATCTTTCTCAAAAACTCTGCTACTTCGTTTTCATCATCCCAGTTGCTTACGCCGTTTTTGATGCAATCCAGCATCTCACTTACCTTAGCGTTTGCACCGCCGTGACGGGGACCTTTAAGGGCACCGATAGCACCGGCAATAGCAGAATATGTATCTGTTCCCGAGCTGGAAAGCACACGGGCTGTAAAGGTAGAGTTATTACCGCCGCCGTGCTCTGCGTGAAGTGTTAAGCACAAGTCCAGAAGTCTTGCCTCTTCGTGGGTAAACTTACGGTTTGAGCGGATAGATGAAAGTATCATCTCAGCAGTAGAAAGATCCTTGTTTACAGGATGGAAATGCATACTCTTGTTATCGTAGTAACGACGTTTTACCTGATATGAGTAACCCATAATGGTAGGCATACGTGCAATCAGCTGTAAAGACTGACGCAGCAGATTCTCAACAGATGTATCATCGGGGTTATCGTCGTAAGAATAAAGCGCCAAAACAGAACGTGCCAACTTGTTCATAATGTTGGGTGACGGAGCTTTTATGATCATATCCTCAGCAAAATACTCAGGCAGATCTCTCAGCTCACCTAACAGCTCACAAAGTCCGTCCAACTGCTCTTTGGTGGGCAACTGACCGAACAGCAACAGCCAGCAGGTCTCTTCAAAGCTGAATCTGTCCTCTGCTTCGGCAGCGTTAATAATATCGTTGATGTCATATCCACGATAAATAAGCTGACCGTCAATAGGGCAACGCTCTGCGTCGTTTATTACATAACCTCTAACGTTACAGATCTTAGTAAGACCTGCCAAAACACCTGAACCGTCAGAATTACGCAAACCTCTTTTTACGCCGTACTTTTCAAAAGCCGACTGATCTATGTAGTTATTTTTTTCAAATTCCTTGCATAAAATGGACAAGGATTTGTTTAAGGCTTCATTAGTCATCGATTTATCCCTCTCACTAATTATCTATTCAAATTATTTTACTCTATTTTTTGTCTGTTGTCAATTAAATATTGAAAGGAGTTTTAAAATGAACAAGCTTTACGGTGTATTTATAGTCTTAATGATAATTTGTATGCTAACCATTCCACTCATTGCCATTAACAAACCCCTATCCCCCACAAATGAGCCTACTTCAACCGGTCAAGCCCCAAATAACAGTGATACCGTTTTGCTTTACGACATAAAATCCAAAAAAACGCTTAAACTATCCCCTCTCGAATACACCGTTGGTGTAGTGGCAAGTGAAATACCTGCCTCCTTTGATACAGAAGCATTAAAGGCACAGGCAGTGGCGGCATACACCGTTGCTTTGCATTTTAATAAAGACTTAAGCAACGACCCCGAAAAGCATCAGGGCTACATAGACTCTGTTGCCCGAAAGGAAAAATGGGGCAGTAAATTTGATGAGTATGAGAAAAAGGTAACCGATGCAGTAAAATCCGTTTTAATGCAAAAGATAACCTATAATAACAAGCCGATTTTAGCGGTGTATCACGCTATTTCCGGCGGCAAAACCGAAAGTGCTCAAACTGTTTGGGGTAAAAATTACGACTACCTTGTGCCGGTGGAAAGTGCAGGTGATGTGTTAGCGCCTGATTACATCAGTAAGATCACATACACAAAGGATGAATTTATAAGTATGGCAACTGCACTGGGATTAAAACTCAGCGGTGAGGTCAGCTCGTTTATATCCACTCCCACCTGCACCGATTCAGGTACGGTAAAGTCATATAAACTGGGCGGCAAAACGTTTACAGGTCAGCAGATGAGAAAGGCGTTTTCCCTGCGCTCCGCTAATTTTGAGCTGTCAGCAGCCGATAATAAACTGGTTTTCACCGTCAGAGGCTACGGTCACGGCGTGGGGCTTAGTCAGTATGGCGCTAACTATATGGCACAGCAAGGCAGTGACTATAAAGAAATACTTAAGTGGTACTACAAAGGCTGCGAAATTCAGTAATTCGACAGACAATTTCCATTTTTTAACAATTTTTAACATTTTCAACACAGTTTTCCACATATTGGTAATTTTTGCCTTAATGTTGTTATTTTGGATAAAATGTGATACAATATGCTTACTAACTAAAAGGATGTTTTTTATGAACGAATTTTCACGCACCGCTATGTTGCTGGGTGATGAGGCAATGCAAAAACTGAATAGTTGTACCGTTGCTGTGTTTGGCGTAGGCGGTGTGGGTTCTTATACTGTTGAAGCACTGGCAAGGGCGGGTGTTGGCAAAATTGTGCTTATAGATAACGATACCGTCAGCCTTACCAATATAAATCGTCAGCTTATTGCTACTCACAGTACTGTCGGTATGGATAAGGTTGAGGTTGTCAAAAACCGCATATTAGACATTAACCCGTCTGCTGATGTGACCACTCACAAAACCTTCTACACTGCTGATAACGCTGATGCTTTTGAGTATCAAAGCTGGGATTATATCGTTGATGCTATTGACACAGTTTCATCCAAGCTTATACTTATTGAAAAAGCCGCAGAGCATAAAATCCCCATTATCAGCTCCATGGGTACCGGCAACAAGCTGGATCCCACTAAATTTGAAATTACGGATATTTTTAAAACCTCGGTGTGTCCCCTTGCCCGTGTTATGCGATATGAACTGAAAAAGCGGGGTATCAAAAAGCTTAAAGTCCTTTACTCCACCGAGCAGCCCTTAACTCCCGATAAAGCAGACTGCTGTGAGCAAACCGAAAAACGACAGATCCCCGGTAGTGTGTCCTTTGTGCCCTCGGTGGCAGGTCTGATAATTGCCGGTGAGGTAATAAAAGATTTTATAAAATAACCTTTGCCTGACGCATTATGTGTCAGGCATTATTTTTTGTAAATATTATTTTACGCTCAATGTATCATTTTTCCTAATTACATACAAACTTGCCGAGGATTCTCAAGGGCGGCTTGCCCTTGAGCCGAAGAGACAAAGGGTTTGCAAAGGGAAAACCCGATCGGAAGGGTTGTCCCTTTGATACGTCTTTCCCCCTTTTCTTCGCATAAAGAAAAGGGGTGCCAAAGCGGCATGAGCGAAAGAAATCCTTTCATCACAAAAAGATTGCCCTAAGGGAGGGGCAACCCCTCCCCTACGATATGTTTAAATCAGCATTATTTTTTGTAACCAAAAGATTATTACCACATAAAATGTATTGAAGTTTGTGCCTTCGCTCAACGCAAAATTGCAAAATCACCTTACAGTTTTGCGTAAATAAAACCACCCGGTGATGATCTTATCAACTCCGAAAATGCGCATGATAAGATTAAAACTTAGCCGTTGGAGTGACCTATGCGCTCGGCAGATAGGAAGAATTTTTATGGCGGATGAAAGAATGAATTCGGCATTTAATGACTGCACCGATGCAGTTTGCATAGATGCCGGTAGGGTTTACGATTCCTGTATGGACCGTGACTGTTTAGAGGACTTGAGGGTCTATTTCGACGACAACGGTCAGGACGCCATTCAGAACGCAATCAGCTGCCGAGTTAAATGTGCAGAGGTTGCTAATGTAAAGATCGACGTAGAACCCGTGACCTTTAACAGAGGATTTTATTCCTGCGACTTAACCTTCTATTTCGTAATCAAATGTGAGGTAGTAACTGCCTCTTGCAAGTGTCCTGAAGACATTGTGGGTCTTGCAACCACCACTAAAAAGGTTATTCTTTGCGGCAGTGAGGGCTCTGTAAAGACCTTCAGCAGCACCACACGAGTGTGTGACGATGACCTTCAGTCTAAACCCTCCAGCAACCTGCCCAAATGCGTTGTGCAGTGTGTTGACCCCGTTATTTTAGACTCAAAAATCTGTGAGCTTTGCCGTTGCTGTGATGCAAGATCACTGTTTCCCTGCGATGTGTTGAGAAATCTCAACGGCAATCTTTGTACAGGCGGATCAAAGGCCCTTTACATCACCTTAGGACTGTTCAGTATTGTTCAGCTTATCAGAAACGTACAAATGCTGGTGCCTGTATATGATTTTTGTGTTCCTCACAAGGAGTGTCATACCGCAAGCGACAATCCCTGCGAGTTGTTCAACAAAATCGACTTCCCCACTGAGGAGTTTTTCCCCTCAGCTGACATCTGCAACGACCGTTGCTGTTGTGATTGATACTTAATTAAAAAAGCCTCATACGGAATGCTCCGTATGAGGCATAAATTTTGCTGTTTAGTTTTTAAGTGACTGCATAGGAGCAGGTAAACGTCCGCCACGGCTGATAAATTTCTCAGGAGATGCAGTGTTTACCCTCATAACAGGACCTGCACCCAGCAATCCGCCAAAGTTAAGCTCATCACCCACTGTCTTACCGATAGCAGGGATAAGACGAACTGCAGTAGTCTTGAAGTTCACCATACCGATAGCAGCTTCATCAGCAATAATACCTGAAATAACCGCATCGGGAGTGTCACCGGGAATAACTATCATATCAAGACCAACTGAGCAAACAGCAGTCATTGCTTCCAGCTTTTCGATGGTAAGGCAACCTGATTTTGCAGCGTCTATCATACCTGCATCCTCTGAAACGGGAATAAACGCACCCGACAGACCGCCAACGTGGGATGATGCCATTACACCACCCTTTTTAACTGCGTCGTTAAGCAGTGCAAGACAAGCAGTAGTACCACAAGCACCGCAGCTTTCAAGTCCCATTTCCTCTAAGATGTGGGCAACTGAGTCACCGATAGCGGGAGTGGGAGCCAGTGATAAGTCCACAATACCAAAGGGTACATAAAGTCGTTTTGAAGCAAGCTGAGCCACCAACTGACCCATTCTTGTAATTTTAAATGCAGTACGCTTTACTAAATCTGCAACGCCTGAAATATCCAAGCCCTCAGATTTTGCCAAAGCCGCTCTTACAACACCGGGGCCGGACACACCAACGTTGATAACGCAATCAGGCTCACCAACACCGTGGAACGCACCTGCCATAAAGGGGTTATCCTCGGGAGCGTTACAGAACACTACCAGCTTTGCAGCACCGATACAGTTGTTATCAGCAGTAAGCTGGGCTGCCTGCTTGATAACCTTACCCATTTTTGCAACAGCGTCCATATTAAGACCTGCTTTAGTTGAACCGATGTTTACTGATGAGCAAACGTGCTCAGTTTCAGCCAAAGCCTGAGGAATAGACTCGATCAGTGCATAATCACCTGATGCAAAGCCCTTCTGCACCAAAGCAGAGTAACCGCCGATAAAGTTTACGCCCACTTCTCTTGCCGCTTTCTCAAGAGTGTGTGCAAATTTAACTATATTAGATGTCTGACAAGCAGATGCAAGCATAGCAATAGGAGTAACCGAAATACGTTTGTTGATGATCGGAATACCAAGTTCCTTTTCAATACCCTCACAAACGGGAACTAAGTCCTTTGCATAACGTGTGATCTTATCGTAAACCTTTCTGCAAGCAGCATCTATATCACTGTCGATACAGTCAAGCAGTGAAATACCCATAGTAACTGTACGGATATCAAGATGCTCATGCTCGATCATATTTATGGTCTCTAAAATATCGCCGACATTCAGCATAAAACAAACCTATCCTTTCAGGAAATTAAATTCTGTGCATTGAGTTAAAAATATCCTCATGCATAACATGGATGGACAAGCCCATATCCTCGCCCAATTTTTTCATTTTATCTGAAAACTCAGAAAAAGGAATATTGCAATCGGAAACGTCTGACATCATAATCATAGCAAACATATCCTGCAAAACCGACTGTGTAACCTCCATAACATTTACATTGCACTCAGCACAAGCGGTTGAAACCTTTGCTAAAATGCCCACAACGTCTTTACCAATAACTGTAATAACAGCTCTCATTTTTCATAACGACCTTTCAATCAAAATACTGTTGTTAATATATTAACATATTTTTATATTAAAATAAACACTTATTTTCAAAAATAACGACGTATTTTAAGGTCGTTTTTAATAAAAAGCCGTTAAATTTAACTAAATTTGAAAAAAATACTGTTAAATTACATGGAAATGTGGTATCATTGTATATATTTGTTCTGGAGGCATTAGATTTATGAAGTCGCAGCGACTTTTTGATACACATACACATTCCCTTAACTCCCCTGACGGATTTGATTCGGTAGATGAGATGTGCCGCTCTGCCATAGAAAAAGGACTCTCTGTTATCACCATTACCGACCATTACGAAATCCCCGACCGTCATATACCAAAATACAAGGCGGCAATTTACGAAGGTTATCAGGATATACTTAAGGCGAAGGAAAAGTATAAAGATAAAATAGAGGTTTTGGCAGGTATTGAGCTGGGCGGTGCCAAGTACTGTGTGGAGCATTCCAAAGAGGTGCTCCGATTAAATCACTATGATTTTGTTTTGAACTCTCTTCACGGTATTCCCGGTCAGACCGACTATCACGACCGCAACTACGAGGGTTATGATTACAACCCTATGCTGATAGATTACTACACCGAGCTGTTAGAGCAGTGTAAGCTTGATCTGTTTGACTCACTGGCTCATTTGGATTACCCCACAAGATACATTCGTTTACAGGGTATTGCTTACGACGAGTCACATTATACCGAATACACCGACAAGATCCTTACCTATCTTGCCCAAAACGGCAAAGCTTTAGAGATAAACACATCGGGATTATTTTCACCTTTCAAACAAACTCTCCCCTCTTTTAACGCAGTAAAACGTTTCAGAGAGCTTGGCGGTGAATTTATCACAATAGGCTCGGATTCCCACGAAAAAGAGCTTGTCGCAAGAGGCTTTGATGAGGCTGTGGATATGGCGTATCAAGCCGGATTTAAGTATGTAACTTATTTTAAAGACCGCAAACCGGTCTGTGTTAACATTATATGAAAGGGTGTAAAAAATGGAAAAAATTCTTAAGATTTTAGAGGATCACGCAAGGTATACTATCGAGGAACTCAGCGGTATGCTCAATATGAGTGAGGCTGAAGTTACAGCGGAGATCAAACGCTTGGAAAAAGAAGGTATTATCTGCGGATACAAAACCATTATCGACTGGGACAAGGTATCTACTGACCGTGTTACTGCCCTTATCGAAATAAAAGTAACACCCCAGAAAACTGCAGGCTTTGAGGAGATTGCAGAAACTATTATGGTTATGCCTGAGGTTGAGTCGGTTTACCTGATGTCAGGTGGCTACGATTTCTGCGTTATCGTTAAAGGTCATACTTTTAAAGAGGTTGCTATGTTTGTGGCAAAGCGTTTGGCTCCCATGAACAACGTTATTTCCACCGCAACTCACTTTGTGCTCCGTAGATATAAGGATCTTGGTACTCCTCTTACCGGAAATCAGAAAGATGACAGGGGGATGCTGGCACTGTGAGAGAGATTACTGAATTACTCAACAAGCAGGTAGCACAGCTTAAACCCTCGGGAATAAGAAAGTTTTTTGATATTGCAGAAAAAATGGATAACGTCATCTCTTTGGGCGTGGGTGAGCCTGATTTTCAGACTCCCTGGCACATCAGAGAAGCAGGTATCCGTTCCTTAGAGCAGGGCCGTACCCGTTATACGGGCAATCGTGGTACTGTTGAGCTGCGTAAAGAAATATCTAATTTTATGCAGCGTAAGTATAACCTGTGCTACAACGCTGAAAACGAGATACTGGTTACTGTGGGTGGCAGCGAAGCTATTGACGGTTGCATACGTGCTATCGTTTCTCCGGGTGATGAGGTGCTTATCCCCGAGCCCAGTTTCGTTTGCTACACACCTTTAACTCAAATGGCAGGTGGCGTGCCTGTAATTATCCCCACCAAAAACGAGAATAATTTCAGACTTACCGCTGACGAGCTGAGAGAAAAAATCACCCCTAAAACCAAGCTGTTAATACTCCCCTATCCTAACAACCCTACCGGTGCTGTTATGCGTAGAAAGGATTTAGAGGAGATTGCAGAGGTTATCCGAGATACCGATATCTTGGTTTTATCTGATGAGATCTATTCCGAGCTGACCTACGGTAATTAGCGTCATACCTCTATTGCTGAAATTGAGGGTATGAAAGAGCGCACCGTTATCATCAACGGCTTTTCCAAAACCTATTCTATGACCGGCTGGCGTATGGGATTTGCTTGTGGACCTACTCCTATACTTGATCTTATGACCAAGATACATCAGTTTGGCATTATGAGTGCCCCCACCACGTCACAGTACGCCGCTGTTGAAGCGCTGAAAAACGGTGATGAGGACATAGCTGATATGCGTGAGGAATATGATGTTCGTCGCAAATACATAGTAAATGCTTTTAGAAAAATGGGACTTGACTGTTTTGAGCCGGAAGGCGCTTTCTACGTTTTCCCCTGCATCAAATCCACCGGTATGGACTCTAACACCTTCTGTGAGAAGCTGCTTATCTCCAAGCAGGTAGCAGTAGTACCGGGCAGTGCTTTTGGTGAAAGCGGCGAAGGATTTATCCGTATTTCCTATTGCAACAGCTTAAAGCATCTGCAACAGGCTGTGTCTAAAATAAAAGAATTTATTGATGAATTAAATTTGGAGGGTACAAAATAATGGCTGATTCGGTCACTGTTTTGGCTTATGCAAAACTGAATTTATCCCTTGACATTACCGGCGTGCGACCTGACGGGTATCACACCATTGAGATGGTTATGCAGTCGGTAAATCTGCACGACACCGTTACCGTTACAAAGGCGGAGGAAATTAAAGTTACCGTAAGCAATATGGATGAGCTTAGCGGCGAGGATAATATCGCTTACAAGGCCGCTGCCGCCTTCTTTGAGGCTACTGAAATTGACGGTGGTGCCGCAATAAAGATCAAAAAGCGTATTCCTGTGGCGGCAGGTCTGGGCGGTGGCAGTGCTGATGCTGCTGCGGTGCTTACCGCACTGAATATGCTGTTTGACACAAGACTTTCTAAAGACGAGCTTTGTGATATAGGTTTAAAAATCGGTGCTGACGTTCCATTCTGCATTGTGGGCGGAACTCAGTTGGCTGAGGGTATAGGCGGAATTTTAACTCCCCTGCCCGATCTTAAGGACTGTGCCTTTGTGCTTATCAAAAACGGTGAGAAGCCCTCAACCGGTGAAATGTACCGCAGATTTGACAATCTCGAAAGCCCCGACCACCCCGACACGTCAAAGCTGGTGGAATCCATCTGTGAGGGCGACATAATTGATGCCTGCGACTATATGGCAAACGTGTTTGAGCCTCTCTGGGACAGCGCAGCTGACGTTAAAGCCGATCTGATGGAAAACGGCGCTGTTACTGCAGTTTTATCAGGCAGCGGTCCAAGTATATTCGGCGTGTTTGACGATTTGGACACAGCACAAAAATGCAAGTCTCAGTTGCAGGATAAATATGATGAAATATTTGTTTGCAAGCCGGTAAACATCGGCGTTGAGGAAGATTAAAATAAAGCAAAGGAAAAATATTTATGAAGAGAAAATTCGGTGACCGCAGAGACGGTAAGTTGCTCAAAAAAATCCATTCGATGCACTTTATAATGCCTATAATCTATCCTAACCGTTGCGATAACGAGGCATTTATCAGCACTAAAATCGACCTTACAAACGCTATGAAATATCTGGAAACAAAAAATGCGGATAATCCCGAATACAAGTACAATATGTTCCAGATAATCGTTACTGCTATGCTTAAAACCATTCATCTTCGCCCGAAAATGAACCGTTTTATTGCCAACAGCAATATGTATCTGCGTAACGAGGTTTCTGCAGCATTTACGGTTAAAAAGATTTTCTCTGATGACAGCGGAGAAGCCTTATCCTTCATTCACTCAAAGGAAACCGATAACATCAACACTATCCATGACGAGATATTCCGTCAGGTTTCCCTTTGCAGAAGTGACAAGAAAGACAGCTCCACCGCAAGTATGGATGCTTTCCAAAGGATTCCCCGTTTTATATCCAAAACCGCCGTTAAGTTTATGTGTTTCCTTGATAAACACGGTTGGGTGCCCAAATCCCTTATCGAAACCGACCCCTACTATTCCTCAGCGGTGCTTACCAACTTAGGCTCCATTAAATTAAAGGCAGGTTATCATCACCTGACTAACTGGGGTACCACCTCTGTTTTCTGTGCCATTGGCGAGATTAAAAAACGTCCTTTCTTCGATGAGGAAGGTAATATGACTATGAAAGACAGCGTTGATTTAGGTCTTACCATAGACGAGCGAATTGCTGACGGTTTTTATTATTCAAGAACAGTTCAGCTGCTCACAAAGCTTTTAGAAAATCCGGAGCTTTTGGAGTTCCCGTTAAATCAAGAGGTGGAATTTTAATATGGTGATGGATAAAAGAATAACTGCAAAAACACCTTGGAAAGACAATATGGGCGACGTTCCTATGAATCTTGACTATTTTGAAGGTACTATGTTTGAGGCTGTGGCTGAGATTGCCGAAAAATATCCTAACAACGTTGCCTTTGATTTTATGGGTAAGCCCACTACATATAAAAAGCTTATAGAGCAGATTCAGGTCTGTGCTAAAGCACTTAAAACCATCGGTATCCGTGAGGGTGATAAGGTTACCATCGCTATGCCCAACTGCCCTCAGTCAATTTATCTTTTCTATGCGGTAAACTTAGTGGGCGGTATTGCCAATATGATACATCCCCTTTCTGCTGAAAAGGAAATTGAGTTTTACTTAAATGAGTCTGAGAGCGTTACTGCCATAACACTGGATCAGTTCTATCACAAATTTGAGCATATCCGTCATAATACTAAGGTGGTTAACATCGTTATAGCAAGTATTAAGGACGAACTTGCTCAGCCCATTAAAGCGGGATATATGATGACTGAAGGACTTAAAATTGAGAAAATTCCCGATGATGCCCCCGTTATCAGATGGAACGAGTTTATGAAGCTCAGCCGTTGCTGTTTTTACAATTACAAGATAGAGCGCAAGGCTGACGACCCTGCAGTTATTCTCTATTCAGGTGGCACTACAGGTACCACAAAGGGTATTGTTTTAACCAATAAAAACTTCAATGCTTTAGGTCAGCAGGTAATTGCGGCAAACCCCATGTTCCGTGTGGGCGATAAAATGTTGGCGGCTATGCCCATTTTCCACGGATTCGGACTTGGCGTTTGTATCCACACTATGCTTTCTCAAGGCGGCAGATGTATATTAGTCCCCCGTTTTACTCCCAAAAGCTATGCTAAGGACCTTATTAAAAACCGTTGCAATTTTATTGCAGGTGTTCCCACTCTTTACGAGGCATTACTTCGTTTGCCCACTATGGACGGTGCTGATTTAAGCTGTCTTAAGGGTGTTTTCTCCGGTGGTGACTCACTTTCTATCGAGCTTAAAAAGAAGTTTGATAAATTTTTATATGACCATAAAGCAACCATTCAGGTACGCGAGGGCTACGGTACCACTGAAACCGTTACCGCTTGTTGCCTTACCCCGTCACATATGTATAAAGAAGGCAGTATTGGTCTGCCCTTCCCTGATACATATATCAAGATCGTTGAGCCTGACACCGATAAAGAACTGCCTTACGGTGAAGAGGGTGAGATACTGCTGGCAGGTCCCACCGTTATGAAGGAATATATGAACCATAAGGGTGAAACTGCACAGACTCTGCGTACTCATAAAGACGGGCTGACTTGGGTGTATACAGGCGATTTAGGTACTATGGACGAACAAGGCTTTGTTTATTTCAAAGGCAGAGCAAAACGAATGATAATCTCATCAGGCTATAACGTTTACCCCGCTCAGCTTGAAAATATTATCGACTCACATCAGCTTGTGCAGATGAGCTGTGTTATCGGTGTGCCTGACTCTTATAAGATGCAGAAGGTAAAGGCCTTTGTAAAGCTTGTTCCCGGCGTTGAGCCAAATGAGGAAACCAAGCAGATCATTATGGATTACTGCAAAAAGCACATTGCAAAATACGCTATGCCTTATGACATCACCTTTAAAGAGGATATGCCCAAAACTCTGGTTGGAAAAGTAGCCTACCGAGTTTTAGAGGAAGAAGAATTAAGTAAAATGAACTAAATTAAAAACCTCACTTCCAAAGAAGTGAGGTTTTGTTATTTATTATTTCTTCTGTAATTTAAGTAGCTTTCCAGTATCATCACTGCGGCAACAGCGTCCACCACAGCCTTACGCTTTTTACCCCTTGTATTGGTAACATTCAGCGCATTATGTGCCGACACGGTGGTGCAACGTTCATCCCACATAACCGTTTCTATACCGCAAGCAGCAGATATTTCCCCTGCTATACGCTCACACTCCGTTGCTCTCTCACCGCTGGTCCCGTCCATATTTTTAGGCAGTCCCACAACGATAAGCTGAGCACCCATTAGCTTAGCCTCATCAGCCACCGACTCAATCAGCCGCTTTTCGTTTTTCTCAAATATGACCTTAACAGGTGACGCAAGCATCTCTAACGGGTCACAAGCGGCAATGCCTGTCCTTGCAAGACCCAAATCAACTGACATTATCTTCATAAACTTACCAAAGCTGAACCTTTCCTGTTATATCAGATACTTTCTCTATCTTGTTATCGTCCATATACTTATTAAGTCCCTCAATTACTTTAAGAGGTGCATAAGGATCGTTGAAGATAGCAGTTCCGATCTGCAAAGCAGATGAACCTGCCAACAGCAGTTCAACAGCATCTTCCCACTTTGCAATACCGCCCATACCGATAATCGGCAGTTTAATACTGCGATAAACCTCGTTTACCATTCTAACTGCAACGGGCAACACTGCAGGGCCTGACAAACCGCCGGTGTTATTACGCAGAATAGGTCTGCGTGAGTTAATATCGATTCTCATACCTGTTATGGTGTTTATCATAGAAACCGCATCAGCACCCTCAGCCTCAACGCATTTTGCAATTTCAGAAATACTGGTAACGTTGGGTGAAAGCTTAACGATAAGGGGCTTTTTGCAATACTTTCTAACCTGCTTAGTGATATTTCCTGCGGACTCACAGCTGGTGCCGAAAGCCACACCACCCTCTTTAACGTTAGGGCAGGATATGTTCATCTCGATCATATCAATGTCGGTATCACTTAATATCTCAGCCATTTTGCAGTAGTCTTCCACACTGCTACCTGCGATATTGGAAATAACAGTAATATCCTTCTGCTTTAAAAAAGGCAGGTCATACTTAATAAAGTGCTCAACGCCCGGATTCTGCAAACCAACGCTGTTAAGCATACCACTGGGAGTTTCTGCAATTCTTATGGGCGGATTACCGTCTTTTTTCTTAAGGGTAGTTCCCTTACAGCTTATACCACCAAGCAGTGAAATGTCGTAAACCTCGTCATATTCTCTGCCGAAGCCAAAGGTTCCCGACGCTGTAATAATGGGGTTTTTAAGCTCAACACCTGCAATTTTTACTCTTAAATCTGCCATTTATTCTTCTCCCTGCTCAGTTGTATTTTGCTCTGCGCTGTCACCAAACTCGGTATAAACCTCAGTATCGGTCAGCACTGTGGACATTAAATAATTATCAACAAATATAAAATCAAGACGAATGTTATCGAAGTTGTAAGTCAAACGGGTAACGTTTTGGGGAACATCGGGTAAAAAGAACAGCTCGTCATTTGCAGGAACGTCCTTTTTATCGGGCTTGCCAATAGAAAACTCCACGTCATCAGCGGTGTGATATCCACTCTTAAAGCTATAAGCATCACCCACGTAAGCAATTACTGCAACGCCCATATCCATATCATCGTTAACGAAGAAATACTGCTCCTTGCCGCACTGGTACAAGGTCAGATCCCTACCCTGGTGGATCTCCACATAAACAGTATCGTGGTTATGCTCTTCCTGGGTGGTGGACTCTTTAGTTTCATCAGTGTCAGCCTCAGTGGTATCAGGCTCCTCTGGGAGCTGCTCATATTTATCCTTTATATCATCGGCAGATGCACTAAGTCCAATACTTACCCCAGTAATAATACCCTGCTGGGCATCGGCTTTAACTGCATCTAAGTTTGTTACTTTAACTCTTTTTGTAGTGGTCTCTGCATCAGTATCACCGTTACCTGCATCACCGCAGGAAGCAAGACATAACACACAGCACAAGCAAAGCATTACTGCTAATATTTTTTTCATAATTTAAACTCCTTTATCTGCCTATATGCTCACTGATCAGTCGGTGCTGCTCATCCCAAAGTTTTTGTGAAAGATCCACGTAATACTTGTGGGGATTTTCAAAACGCTGCACCTCAGCCCACATAGTTTCCACCTGCTCCTTGCAGTAACGACGAATCTCCGCTGCAGTGGGGCAATTGTATATCAGCTTACCCTTTTCAAAGATCGGCACCGACAGCTTTCTGACAATAAAATCAGTAACAGTCTTACGTTTCCAGGTGTGATCAGGGTCAAACAACTCATAGGGCTCAGCTTCGCTGATTCTTTCATCGTGCATGGTTATAACGTCGGCAATAGCCTTACCGCTCTGCTTATCAAACAAACGCCAAGTACGTTTAAAGCAAGGCAGAGTTATCTTGCCTACGTTGTCGCTGAATTTTACCTTAGGTATCAGCTCACCGTCATCACCCATAACGGCACAAAGCTTGTAAACGCCGCCAAACACCGCATCACTCGATGCAGTTATAAGACGCTCACCCACTCCGAATGAGTCTATTTTAGCACCCTCAAGCAATACGTCACGAATAATATATTCATCAAGTGAGTTAGATGCGATTATTTTACAGTCGGGATAACCTGCCTCGTCCAACATACGTCTTGCGTGTTTGGAAAGATAAGTGATATCGCCGCTGTCTATTCTTATGGACTTAGGACGATAACCCATAGGAGAAAGCACCTCATCAAAACACTTTATAGCATTTGGTACGCCTGATTTTATGGTATTGTAAGTATCCACAAGCAAGGAGCAATTATTAGGATACTGCTTTGCATAAGTACAAAAAGCCTCGTACTCACTGTCAAACATCTGTATCCAGCTATGTGCCATAGTACCAAGGGCCGGTACCGAAAACTCCTCGTCACTTAAAGTGCAGGAAGTACCTGCACAACCGCCTATATAAGCTGATCTTGCACCGTAGATAGCGGCATCAGTACCGTGGGCACGTCTTGCACCGAATTCCAGCACTGCCCTATCCTGAGCTGCACGTACAATTCGGTTAGCCTTAGTTGCAATAAGCGACTGATGATTTATACAAAGCAGCAGCATAGTTTCAATAAGGATGCACTGAATAATAGGTCCTCTCACTGTAACCAGCGGCTCTTTTGGGAAAACAGGTGTACCCTCAGGCACTGCCCACACATCACACTGGAATTTGAAGTTTTTAAGGTAGTCTAAAAACTCCTGTGAGAAAATGTTTTTGCTTTTTAAATACTCAATATCCTCATCTGAAAAATGAAGGTCGTTAATATAATCTATAGCCTGTTTAAGTCCTGCCATAATAGCGAAGCCGCCGTTATCGGGGACTTTTCTGAAAAACAGATCAAAGCAAGCGATCTTATCAGCCATTTTGGACTCAAAAAAACCGTTTGCCATAGTGAACTCATAAAAATCCGTAAGCATAGAAAGATTTTTCACCATAAACTTTACTCCAATCTAAAATGCTATTACATATATTTTACCACATACTTTGAAAAAAACAAGTAAAGACTGCATAAACTATTAAAGGTTTTTGAAAAAAACCGCATTTTTTGATACATTTTACTATTGATTATATGAAAATTTATGGTATAATAAGCAGTAATGATTATTTTGGAGGTAGTACAATGGAAGTTAAAACTATTGGCGTATTGACCAGCGGCGGCGACGCTCCCGGTATGAATGCGGCAGTTCGTTCTGTTGTCAGATCTGCTCTTGCAAAGGGCATGAAGGTTGTTGGAATTAAACGTGGATATAACGGTCTTATCAATAATGATGTTGTGGAGATGGATCTCCGTAGCGTTTCTGATATTATTCATCGTGGCGGTACTATTCTTTATACCGCACGTAGTCCTGAGTTCAAAACCGAGGAAGGTATGAGCAAGGCTTTAAAAACCTGCAAAGAACTGGGTATTGACGGTTGTGTAGTTGTTGGTGGTGACGGTTCTTACCGTGGTGCAAGGGATTTATCACTTCACGGTATCCCCTGCGTTGGTATCCCCGGAACTATTGATAACGATATTTCCTGCACTGACTATACTATCGGTTTCGATAGCGCTATGAACACTGCTATGGAAATGGTTGATAAGCTCCGTGACACCGCTCAGTCTCACGAGCGTTGCACTGTTGTTGAGGTTATGGGACGTCATGCAGGTCACTTAGCATTGCAGACAGGTATTGCTGTTGGTGCAACTGCTGTTTTGGTTCCCGAGGTTGAGTTTGATATCAACGATGTAGTTGCTAAAATGAAGAAAACTCAGCTTTCAGGCAAAAAGCACTTTATCATCGTTGTTGCTGAGGGTATCGGCGGCGTTGATGAGTTTACAAAGAAAATTGAAGAGCTTACCGGAATTGAGTCCCGTGCAACTGTTTTGGGCCACGTTCAGAGAGGTGGTAACCCCACAGTTCGTGACCGTGTTATCGCAAGTCAGATGGGCTTTGCCGCTGTTGAGTTGCTTTCAAAAGGTATCGGCAACCGTGTTGTTGCTCTGCGTGACAGTGAGATCGTTGATTTTGATATCTACGAAGCTTTACAAATGAAAAAGCCCTTTAATATGGAGCTTTACAAAATTGCTAACGAGATCAGCATCTAAATTTTCAGGGCAAACGGTATTAAAACCTTTGCCCTGTTGTTTTTTAAGGTGAATTATTATGTATGATGAAATTTTTAATCAGGCAAAATCCGCAGCAAAGCAGCTGATTGATTCAGCCAAGCTTAAAAGCGGAGATGTTATGGTTATAGGCTGCTCCTCCAGTGAGGTGGCAGGTGAAAAGATCGGCACATATTCCAGTACCGATGTGGCAAACGCTGTGTTTGGCGGTATTTATCAGGTGCTGAAGGCTGAAGGTATTTTCCTGGCAGCACAGTGCTGTGAGCATTTAAACCGAGCAATTATAATTGAAAAAGAGTTGGCTGACCGCAAGATGTTAGACGTTGTAAACGTGGTGCCTCAGCCTAAAGCAGGTGGCTCCTTTGCAACTGCTGCTTATAATAGCTTTGAAAACGCTGTGGCGGTTGAGCACATTAAAGCCGATGCAGGTATTGATATTGGCGGCACCTTGATAGGTATGCACTTAAAAGAGGTTGCAGTGCCTGTGAGAATAGATGTGAAAACTATCGGTCAGGCAAATATACTTTGTGCCAGAACCAGACCCAAGTTTATCGGCGGCAGCAGAGCCAATTATGATGATAATTTAATGTAAATAAAAGAGTATCCACCAGACATTAAACCGGTGGATATTTTATTTTCAAGCATATATTCTTTTTTCGCTCACGCCGCTTGGGCGCCCCTTTTCTTTATGCGAAGAAAAGGGGGAAAGACGCAGCAAGGGAAAACCCTTCCAAACTGGGTTTTCCCTTTGCAATCCCTTTCCCGAATGGCTTAAGGGCTTGCCCTTAAGAATCCCCATTTAGTTAGTAAAAAAAACTTATATAACAATGTATTATGGTGAAACCTTTTGTCATGCAAAAAGCACTTACGGATATTCCGTAAGTGCTTTTAATTTTATTGTTTCCACTCTACCCTGCCGATGTCTTTACGGTACTGCATACCGTTAAAGCTGATCTTATTTATTCTGTCATAGGCAGTGTCAAGGGCTTCATCAAGAGTTTTTGCCGAGGCTGTAACGCCCAGCACACGTCCACCTGCGGTAACGACATTACCGTCTTTTATCGCAGTACCTGCGTGGTACACTGTAACTCCGCAAAGCTGACCGTTTTCATCAAGGCCACTGATAACCTCACCCTTGTTATAGCTACCGGGATAACCGCCACTTGCCAAAACAACACAAGCACAAGCGTTATCATCCCACTGAATATCCAGTTTATCCAAGGTTCCGTCGATAACGGCATTAACAATATCAACCAAATCAGTTTTAAGTCTGGGCAGAACTACCTGAGTTTCGGGATCACCAAATCTTGAGTTATACTCAATAACCTTAGGACCGTTTTTAGTAAGCATCAAGCCGAAATACAAGCAACCCTTAAAGGGGCAGCCTTCACTTTCCATAGCCTTAACAGTGGGGATAAATATCTCCTCCATACACTGCTTAGCAATCTCATCAGTGTAAAATGGGTTGGGGCTTACTGTTCCCATACCGCCGGTGTTAGGACCTTTATTGCCGTCAAAAATACGCTTGTGATCCATAGATGAAACCATAGGTACAACGGTCTTACCGTCACAAAAGCTGAGCACAGAAACCTCAGGGCCTGTGATAAACTCCTCAATAACGATATTGTTTCCGCTCTTGCCGAAGATCTTATCCTCCATAATGCTCTTTACAGCCGCTTTAGCCTCGTCAAAGTCAGCAGCGATTATAACACCCTTACCGAGTGCCAGACCGTCAGCCTTGATAACGATGGGATAAGTGTTGTTATCCTTAATAAAGCTAATAGCCTTATCCATGTCATCGAAAACGTTATAATCAGCGGTGGGGATATTATATTTTTTCATAAGGTTTTTGGAGAAAACCTTACTTGCCTCAATACGTGCAGCAGCTGCATCAGGACCAAATGCGCGGATACCCTCCTTCTGCAATGCATCAACCATACCAAGTGCCAAGGGGTCATCAGGTGCTACAAACACCAGATCAACGCTATTCTGCTTTGCAAACGCTACCATACCCTCAATATCAGTAGCGGCAATATTAACGTTTTCAGCGTCAAAGGAAATACCGCCGTTGCCGGGAGCACAGTAAATTTTATCAATCTGTCCGGACTCGTTAAGCTTACGGATAAGTGCATGCTCACGTCCACCGGAGCCAACCATTAAAAGCTTCATAATTCCTCCAAAATATTAGTGATGGAACAAACGAACACCGTTAAATGCCATTGTCATATTATACTTGTTGCAGGTTTCTATAACATTGTCATCACGGATAGAGCCGCCGGGCTGAACAATAAACTCAACACCGCTTCTCTTTGCACGTTCGATATTATCACCGAAGGGGAAGAATGCGTCGGAGCCTAAAGCAACGCCTTTAATAGTTTTAAGATACTCAGCCTTTTCCTCACGGGTTAAAGGAGCGGGTTTTTCTGTAAAGAAGTTCTCCCAGATACCGTCAGCAAGAACGTCCATATAATCATCAGAAATGTAAACGTCAATGGTGTTATCTCTGTCAGGACGGCGAACATCTGCTTTAAAGGGCAGATTCATAACCTTCTCGTGCTGACGAAGATGCCAGATATCAGCCTTATTACCGGCAAGGCGTGTGCAGTGAATTCTTGACTGCTGACCTGCACCGATACCGATTGCCTGACCGTCTTTAGCGTAGCAAACGGAGTTAGACTGAGTGTATTTCAATGTGATAAGAGCAATGATAAGGTCACGCTTTGCATCCTCTGTAAAACACTTGTTATCGGTTACAATGTTTGAGAAGGTGCTGTCATCAAATTTCATATTGTTTCTGCCCTGCTCAAAGGTGATGCCGAAAACATCCTTATGCTCGATCTCAGCGGGTACATAATCGGGGTCGATCTCGATAATGTTATATGTTCCCTTACGCTTGGATTTCAAAACCTCCAAAGCCTCATCGGTATAACCGGGAGCAATAACACCGTCAGACACTTCTCTTGCAATGATCTTTGCAGTAGCAACGTCGCAGGTATCGGACAATGCGATAAAGTCACCGTAAGATGACATTCTGTCAGCGCCTCTTGCACGGGCATAAGCGGTAGCAAGGGGGGTTAACTCCATATCATCAACAAAGTGGATCTTCTTTAATGTGTCAGACATAGGAACTGCAACTGCAGCACCTGCAGGGCTAACGTGCTTAAAAGATGTAGCAGCAGGCAGACCTGTTGCCTCTTTTAACTCTTTAACCAACTGCCAGCCGTTAAAAGCGTCCATAAAATTGATATAACCGGGTCTGCCGTTTAACACTTTAATGGGCAGTTCACCGTTTTGCATAAATATTTTTGCAGGTTTTTGGTTGGGGTTACAACCATATTTCAATTCAAGCTCAGTCATTATGATCCTACCTTTCCGTTAGTTGTTTTTATTAACGATTCTGCTCTCGTATTTGCCTGTTTTAAGATCAATAAATCTTGTAAACAGAGAAACCTTGTTATCGGAATTCAAGTTCTCCCAAAGCTCTTTTGTGAACTCATCAATGTCACCCTTTATACCAACACGGGTAGGCTCACCTGTAAAGGAAGGAATAGGATCACCGTCGTGGTCATAGGTGTGAATGAAATGACCCTCACCGCTGAAAGGAACGTAATTGAAATAAAATCTCTGGCAGCCCTCGGGATTACCGTTAGAGCTTTTTAAGATAGACATTTTGTAAGTAAAATCGACCTTATCAAAATCGTTGTAGATAATACCTGAAATTCGGGGTGTGAAGTTAGGAGCATCAGGCTCAAACTCTCTGGTATCAAGCGCATCTTCAAAGGTTTTGCCATCTTTGATGAAATCGTAAACTGTATCAGTCTGATCGCCGTTAGTCACGATAGTGATATTCTCATCGGGCTTTAATACAGGTGAGTAAATGATAAGTGAAGGATCAACTAACTTTGACTCATCAAAAGCTTTAGTTTTAATTCCGTCACCGTCAGCAACGAACACACGGTTACGGCTGTTTTCACTTCTACCCATAATAAAGTAACCGATAACAGCGCTCTTACCGTCTTCCGACTTACCGATAACGATTCCTCTACCGGGATATGTATTTTCCTTTAATTCATTTGCAATATTTACAAGTTCCATAAATATTCTTCCTTTCCTAAATAAGTCCCTGACAGAACATAGACACAGCCTGAGGCAGTATTTGCCACTCAGCCTGCTCCATAACACGCTTTTGCAGGGTTTCGGGAGTATCGTCAGGCAATATATCCACTGCCTTTTGCAAAATTATCTTTCCACCGTCAGTTATCTCGTTGACGAAATGGACAGTAGCACCGGTGACCTTCACGCCGTAATCCAGCGCTGCCTGGTGTACTCTGAGTCCATAAAAACCGTCACCGCAGAAAGACGGGATAAGACTGGGATGAACGTTTATTATTTTGTTTTTATAAGCCGACAAAATGTTGCCGCCCAAAATACTCATAAATCCGGCAAGCACCACAAGGTCAATCTTCTCATCCTGAAGCACTTTCAGCAAAGCGTCGTTAAAGTCATCAGCAGTATCAAAGGCTTTTCTTGAAACCACCTGCGACTTAATACCTGCTTTTTCAGCACGTCGCAGCGCATAAGCCTCTGCTTTGCTGGAAACCACCAAAACTATCTCGCCGTTTACTATCTTTCCGGCTTTTTGTGCATCTATCAACGCCTGCAGATTAGTGCCGCCGCCTGATACAAAAACTGCTATTCTTACCACAGCTCAACCTCTTTGTTACCGTCCTTGATTTCGCCGATGACATAAGCCTTCTCGCCCATTTTTTCAGCTACCGCAATGGCCTTGTCAGCCTCATCAGCAGGAACGGTGAACATCATACCAATACCCATATTGAAGGTGTTGAACATATCTCTCTCGGGGATATTACCCTCTCTCTGCATTACCTTGAATATAGGCAACACGGGAACCTTTGCCTTTTCAATAACTGCCTTTGTTCCCTCTTTAAGCATACGGGGAATATTCTCGTAAAAACCGCCGCCGGTGATGTGAGAAATAGCACCCACGTTGCACTGATCAATTATCTCAAGCATAGATTTAACGTAGATCTTGGTGGGAGTAAGTAAGGTCTCACCTAAGGGCTTGTCCAACTCGGGATATGTATTGTTAATAGTCTCCTCGTTGATACCGAAGATCTTTCTAACCAGTGAGAAACCGTTGGAATGAACACCTGATGATGCCAAACCGATAATAACGTCGCCTGACTTTACCTTACTGCCGTCGATTATCTTATCGTAATCAACCATACCTACTGAAAAACCTGCAACGTCGTATTCATCAACGGGATAAAATCCGGGCATTTCAGCAGTTTCGCCGCCAATGAGTGCACAGCCTGACTGAACGCAGCCCTCAGCAACACCTGAAACGATCTGAGCAACACGCTCGGGGAAGTTCTTACCAACTGCTATGTAGTCAAGGAAAAACAAGGGTGCTGCACCGCTGCAAACAACGTCGTTAACGCACATTGCAACTGCATCAATACCGATAGTATCGTGTTTATCAAGCAAGAATGCCAATTTCAGCTTTGTTCCAACGCCGTCAGTACCGGAAACCAATACAGGACGGTTCATACCCTTAATATTAGGCTCAAACAGACCGCCGAAGCCGCCTATTCCGGAAAGCACGCCGTTTACATTTGTACGTGCTATATGAGTTTTCATCAACTCAACCGCTTTGTAACCCGCAGTAACGTCAACGCCTGCGTCTTTATAACTCTGAGAAAAACTTTCCATTTTCAAGTACACTCCATCCTATATATTAAAGAGACTCAATCTCTTTTTGAAGCTCATTATCAGCGCTTAAAATATTGTTGTTCATCTTAACCTTTTCCTCTGCTAACTTCTGTGCCAAAGCATCATCGGAAAGGCTTAACATCTGTATAGCAAGTAATGCAGCGTTTTCAGCACCGTCAATAGCAACGGTAGCAACGGGAATTCCCGAAGGCATCTGAACGGTTGCAAGTAATGCGTCAAGACCGTCTAAAGTTGAGGATTTAACAGGAATACCGATAACCGGTAATGTGGTATGAGCAGCCAACACGCCGCCTAAGTGAGCCGCTTTTCCTGCTGCGGCAATTATTACACCGAATCCGTTTTCCTTTGCATTTTTTGAAAACTCTGCAGATGCATCAGGTGTTCTGTGGGCAGACATAACATGTGCCTCGTAAGGTACACCAAAGCTTTTAAGAGTTTTGATTGCCTTCGCTACAACAGGCAGGTCGCTTTTTGAACCCATAATAACAGCAACTTTTTTCATCTTAGCTTAATTCCCCTTCTTTTAAACAAAAATATTAAAACTGCGGCGCAAAAAACGTCGCAGTTACACGCAATTATACATTGTAAAATTTTTACGCATCAAAAAAACGGACTGATTGCCCTGAACTGAAAAAAATATAATTTTACCCATTGCAATCCCTCCGAAAATATGATATATACATTGTAACACATATTGCAAGATTTGACAATAAATTTTAATCAGCAAAACAACGAATTAACGTGGTTTTTTTAACAATTTACTATACATTTATACAATAAATATATTATATAGTAATTAACAGAGGTGTTTTTTATGTTTAATTCCCCACAAGAACATGCAGAATATATTATCAATTTTATTGATACATATTTCTCCAACAGCCATTTATCCAACGCAAAAAAGGAGCTCGAAAGCTTAAAGCTTCAGTTTCCGAAGTCCTTTCAGCCTGTAAAAGAGGGTGACCTTTTTGTAGGCAGATTTTATCTTCCTTTGGTTGGTTTTTGTGCTCAGGAAGTATCTGAAATGGGTTATTATGCCGATATGGACGGTATTGAGCGTCTTAAAGCTCAGCTTAGTGACGAGCTTAAAGCTAAGGTAAGTGAGAAGGTTGAGCAGTTTCAGAGTCAGCGTTCCATAAACAAGCTTAACGCCGCTTATGATGAGAGGATCACTACCCTGCTCACCACCGATAAATATGAGCAATTCCCCGGAATTGGCTTCCCGCTTTGTAGAATGAGCGGAACTCAGCCGGACTATCACAAGCTGCTCTCAAACGGTATTTTGGGTCTTAAACAAAAGATCACCGGTAATAGTGAGTTGGCACAGGGTATGCGTGGCGCTTTGGATTTAATGCGTGATTGCTGCATTTATCTTGCAGATAACACCGACGGTGAGATCAGTGAAACTCTCAGATTTATTGCCGATAACAAGCCGCAAACTCTGCGTCAGGCTATTCAGCTTACCATTATTTACTGGATTATGTCGGGCACCAAAAACTACGGCAGAGTTGACACCTATCTTACCGAATTTTACCTTAACGATATTAAAAACGGCATTACCGATGAACAGGAAATTGAGTATATTAAAGACTTTTTCCGTATGATCATCGCAAGAGGTGACGTTTTTGACTGCCGTGTGATCGTTGGCGGTTTAGGCAGAAAAGACGAGGAAAACGCCAATAAAGTAGCTTCCCTTTGCATTGAAGCATCCCGTCAGCTTATGGACGTTTTGCCTCAGCTTACCTTACGTTTTCATAAAAATCAGGACCCCGCTCTTTTTGAACAGGCTATGGATTCTCTGGCATCGGGTTGTGTTTACCCCATGCTCTATAACGATGACGTGAACGTGCCTTCGGTTATGAAAGCCTTTAACGTGGACTACGAAACCGCCTTGGATTACACTCCCTTCGGCTGTGGTGAGTACGTTTTGTACCACAAGTCGGTGGGCACTCCCAGCGGCGTTATCAACTTAGCTAATGCACTGAATTTCACACTGCTGGGCGGCAAAAACAATTTTACCGGTGAAAATTGCGTTAAGACCAAAACTCTGCAAGAGTGCGACACCTTTGATGAGCTGCTTTGTGAATATAAAAAGCAGGTGGAGGCGTATATTGACGCACTGGCGTTGCAGGAAAAGGTTGAATATGACGTTGCAGGTGAAAATGCTGAATATCTGTTTTTATCCATGCTTCACGACGATTGCATAGAGCGGGATAAGGGCATTTTCGGTGGCGGCGTGCGTTATTTAGGCGGCACCTTGGAAAGCTACGGCGATACCAACACTGCCGACAGTTTAACTGCTATAAAAACCTGTGTGTTTGATAAAAAACTTATCAGCAAACAAACCCTTATAGATGCTTTAAAGGCTGATTTTGTGGGATATGAGCGTGAGCGTCAGCTGCTGCTCAACGCCTCGAAATACGGCAACGACAACGATCAAGCCGATGAAATGGCAAGTATGGTGCATCAACACGTTTGCTGCTATACTGCTTCCCAAGCTGAGAAGGTCGGACTTGATAATTACCTGGTGGTGGTTATTAACAACAGCGCTAACTCAACCTTTGGCCGTTTGACCGGTGCCACTGCCGACGGCAGAAAAGCTGGTGTGCCTTTGGCTAATGCCAACAACCCTATGAACGGTATGGATAAAAACGGCGTTACCGCTATGCTCAACTCACTGGTAAAGCTTGACACGTCTATCCACGCAGGTGCTGTTCAAAACCTAAAGCTTTCCAAAAACCTAATGAATGAGTACCGTGACAAGGCTTGTGCTTTGATAAAATCCTATTTCAACAACAACGGTGCACAGCTTATGATAACTTGTCTTAGCCGTGGCGATTTAGAGGATGCAATGATACATCCTGAAAAGCACCAGAGTCTTATTGTACGTGTAGGCGGCTTCAGTGCAAGATTCGTGGAACTGGATAAGCTGGTACAGCAGGAAATACTGACCCGTACTATGCACGAATAGAAAACATTAAACATCCCACACAAAACTGTGTGGGATGTTTTTATATCACCTTATTATCTTTAAAGAAAAATACGCCGTAACCGGTGTAGAAGGTATTTCCCTGCTTTAGCCAACCCTTATATGCTCGTTGCAACGAGGTGTTTTCGGGCAGAATGTCTGCGTTTCCCTCAAACGGCTGATTAAACACACGCCAGGCATCGTGACAGCTTTCATCCTTGCCTACTCTGACTATATTAAAATCCTGCTGGAATTTGAGTATATTGGAATTTTGGGGTAAAAAGTCTTTATGATAAGGATTTAAAAGCCAGGAATCGCACACAAACACTGTAACACCTGATTCAAACTTATCTTTGAAAAATTCCGATGCAGCAATATATGATTTAAGACAATCCTCGGATTTTAACGGTCCGCTGGATGGAATGTGCATATTTATAACAGTATCGCCGTTTTTCACAGTGTAACCGTTTTTCTCAAACACTGTGTCGTTATAGGTGCTCAGTTCAAACTGCAGACGTCCCAAAGCAACGCGTTTTAAGTAGAAATAGTCAACAAGCCACCAAGCCACAAACACGCCCCACACACTGTGCAGACTATGACATTCAAGCAGCTTGTATTTGAGATCGCACACCGAATCGTAAAAAATACCGTAATCGATATTATGCTGTTTATACAGTACTCTTAACTGCTTTGATAAACAAATTAAAAACAGCAGATGCACTGTGTAGATATTGCAAAGCTCCTTTAAAGGCTCTAAAGCGTCTAACTCTCCGCCTTTATCTTTAAACACGCCCTGATTAAAGTTATCTACATTTTCAAAAAATATATCCCTTGCACTTTGATTCTCTGCAATTTTATCGTAACACTCAACAAGGGCAGCTGCAGCCCCGTCGGGATACTCAAACTCATTGCAAAATGATAAAATATACTCTCTCATAGCGCACCTCTCAAATCACAAAACCCCTGAATTATATATTCAGAGGTTTTAGTTTTTTCCTATTAAAAATCCAAAGCATCAGCAATATTGGTAGCGTGGTCAGACACACGCTCCAGATTAGACACAGCCTTAGCAAATACCATACCGGATTCAGGACTGCATTTAAGCTGATTAAGACGCTCAACGTGGTTTATCTGGAACTCGTCCGCCATTTTGTCAACGTTAGCCTCAATACGGTTGATTTCCTGCACAACGTTAGCATCATACTTACCCTTGTCAAACTGATCCATAGCCAAGGTGAAAACGGTAATAACGTCGTTAAACATAATGTTAAGCTCGTCAATAGCGGCCTTAGATATGGCAACGGTGTTGTTTTTATTCTGCAAAGCAGCTTCCAACAGGTTTTCTGCATGGTCACCAATACGCTCCAGGTCGTTTACAACGTGGAACAAGCTACCGATCATCTTAGAGTCAGACTCGGCAAGATCCAATGCGTTTATTTTCACAAGATACAAGGTTATTTCGTGGTTAAGATAGTTGATATATTTCTCACGCTTATATATATCCTCAACTACGTTATCGTCAACCTTTTCAAACATACTTACCGCTAAAGTAATGTTTTTCTTTGCCATTTCTGCCATACGCTCGGTTTCTCTGATGATCTGAGCCACAGCAATAGGCGGAGTTTTAAGAATACGCTCGTCCACATAAAGCAGCTTAAGCTCGTCTTCACTGCCCTCTTTACCTCGAACAATAAGGCATGCAAGCTTAACAATAAGATTGCTGAACGGCATCAACAAAAGTGTTGATACTACGTTAAACACAATGTGAGCAATAGCTATCTGCCAAGCCACGTTAGGTGTTGCCGCTCTGAGCCAGTCGCCCACCGGCAGTACCATACAGATAACAGTAAATATCAACGCACCGAGAACGTTAAACAGCAAGTGAACCACAGCAGTACGTTTTGCGGTTTTTGACGTGCCTACTGATGATAACAACGCAGTCACACAAGTACCGATATTCTGTCCGAACAAAACAAACAGCGCGGCCCTTACGTCCACAATAGCTCCTGCCATAGCCAGTCCCTGCAAAATACCGATAGATGCAGAAGAGCTTTGAATAACTGCGGTAAAGATTATACCTGCCAAAAGTCCTAAAATGGGGTTCTCACTGAATTCTACCAGCATATCGGTAAAGGGCTTAAAGTCACGAAGCGGGTTCATACCGCTGGACATCAAGTCAAGTCCAAGCAGCAATATACCAAAACCTGCCAACACTCCGCCCATGTGGTTGAGCATCTTTTTCTTGAAAAACGCTACCAACACAACGCCAAAGAATATGGCAAAGGGGCCGATAAATTCAGGGTTAAACGCTACCAAAACGCTGGTAACGGTGGTACCGATATTGGCACCCATTATAACACCTACCGACTGTGCAAGTGTCATAATTCCGGCGTTAACGAAACCAACTACCATAACTGTGGTGGCAGATGAACTCTGAATAACACCTGTTACAACTATGCCCACCAAAACACCAAGTATTTTCTTGGTAGTAAGGACACTTACAAGCTTTTTAAGCGTTGATCCGGCTGCGAGCTCCAATCCTTCGCTCATCATATTCATTCCAAGTAAAAACAAGCCGAGACCGCTGAGGAATTCAAATAAATGTTGCATTTTTGTCCTCCAAAATCTTTCATTATTCTTCTTTTTTCTCGTACACTCTTATTATATAATAATTTACCTAAATTTCAAACAAAATTTTCTAATATTTTCATTTTAGTTAAATATATACAAATTAATATAACAACAAAAAAGCCATTAAGTATAATTTTATTTTAACCAATAAAATACCTGCAACTACCCTCTCACTTAAACTTGATTTTATATGGCTTATATGATATTATAATAGATACCACTTAATCGATAGGATGTGACAAAATGCGTGACAATTGTCTTTATATCGTAGTTCCCTGCTACAACGAAGAGGATGCGTTGCCCGAAACTGCCAAACAACTACTTGAAAAACTTATGTTTTTAATAAAAAGCGGTAAGATTTCTAAGGATAGCCGTATTATGTTTGTTAATGACGGTTCTAAGGACAAAACCTGGGATTTGATCGCAGATTATCACAAGGAATGTAAATATTTTACCGGTATAAATTTAAGCCGTAACCGTGGACATCAGAACGCACTTTTAGCAGGTCTACTTACCGCTGAAAAGTATGCAGATATGATCGTGTCTATGGACGCTGATTTGCAGGATGACATAAATGCAGTGGATGAAATGGTGGATAAATATTTAGAGGGCTGCGATATAGTTTACGGTGTCCGTAAAGACCGCAGCACCGATTCATTTTTCAAACGCTTCACCGCAGAGGCATTTTACCGACTGATGAACTGGATGGGTGCCAACACTGTTTTCAACCACGCTGATTACCGACTTATGAGTAAACGTGCTGTAAGTGCGTTGGGTGAGTTTAAAGAGGTTAACCTGTTTTTGCGTGGTATCGTTACTATGATCGGCTTCAGAACCGACTCAGTTTACTACGAGCGTGGCAAACGTATTGCAGGTGAAAGCAAATATCCTTTAAAGAAAATGCTTTCCTTTGCATTTGAGGGCATTACGTCTTTCAGCACTAAGCCCATAAGAATGATAACCGCTTTGGGCTTTGGAGTATTCTTCATCAGCATAATTATGCTGATCTACGCACTTATTTCCTACTTTACTGGAAACGCTGTTGCCGGTTGGGCAAGTATGGTGGCATCGGTGTGGGCTATCGGCGGACTGATGCTGCTTTCTATCGGAATTGTAGGCGAATACATAGGCAAGCTTTATATGGAAACTAAAGCCAGACCGAGATTTATCATTGACGAAATATTGGATGATGAGCGGCATATTTAAAATATGCCGCTTTTTTCTGCTTTTTTACTTGAAATATTTATTATTTTATATTAAAATATATAGGTTAGTAATTTCATCTGAAAGGAAAGGTTTATTTGAAATACACAGAAATGTCCAAACAGCAGCTCAAAGAGGAACTTCAGCTGCTGACTAAAAAGTATCAAGAGTTCAAGGATATGCAGTTGAAACTGGATATGTCAAGAGGTAAACCCTCTGCATCACAGTTGGCAATATCCGACGCTATCCTCACATCAGTCACTGCTGATAACACCAAAACTGCTGACGGTACTGAAGCCAGAAACTACGGCGGTGTGGACGGTATTCCCGAGATGAAATCACTGTTTGGTGAGATCTTCGGAGTTGACAGCAAAAACGTTATTATCTGCGACAACTCATCACTGCACATTATGTTTGATATTATCGCTCAGGCTATGTCAACAGGTCTTGCAGGTGAAACTCCCTGGGTTATGCAGGGTAAGGTAAAATTCCTTTGCCCCTCACCTGGATATGACCGTCACTTTGCAGTTACCGAGTATTTCGGCATTGAAAACATTATGGTTCCCATGACCGAAAACGGTCCTGATATGGATATGGTTGAGGAGCTTGTAAAGGATCCCAGCGTTAAGGGTATCTGGTGTGTTCCTAAGTATTCCAACCCCGACGGCGTTTCATATTCCGATGAAACTGTAAGACGTATGGCTGCATTAAAGCCTGCTGCTAAGGATTTCAGAGTTATGTGGGACAACGCTTATGCTGTTCATCATCTTTATGACGACAGACGTGATGAGGTGCTTTGCCTGTATCAGGAAAGCAAGAAGTTTGATAATCAGGATATGGTGCTGATGTTTGCATCTACTTCCAAAATCACTCATCCCGGCAGTGGTGTAAGTGCTTTGGCTGCTTCTGACAGAAACATTGCTTTGATCAAAAAGCGTTTGTCTTTCCAGACTATCGGCCCTGATAAAGTAAATCAGCTTCGTCACGCAAGAATGTTCAAAAACCTTGCTGACATTGATGAGCATATGAAAAAACACGCTGAGATTATCCGTCCGAAGTTCAAGATAGTTTTAGATGCTTTAGAGAGTGAACTTGCTCCTTTGGGCATCGGCAGATGGAAGCATCCCAACGGCGGTTACTTCATCAGCTACTATGCACCCAAGGGCTGTGCAAAGCGTACTGAAGCACTGTGCAAGGAAGCAGGTTTGGTTTTAACTCCCGCAGGCGCTGCTTATCCTTACGGAAATGACCCTATGGACAGCAATATCCGTATTGCTCCCACCTTCCCGCCTAACGACGAGCTTCAGATTGCTATTAACCTTTTCTGCGTTGCAGCTCGCTTGGCTTACGCTGAGAAATTATTAGCAGAATAATTTGTCGGTTTTTACAAAAAGTTCAATTATATTTGATTGACTTTTATACTGTATCAATATATAATTGTTTATATGGTATTTGCGTTTAAAATGCAAGATTTTTACCACACTATGGAGGATTGACCAATGAAAAAAGCAAAGAAACCAACCTTTTTCATTGTCGCCGCCCTTATTCTTGCTTTCACCTACCTTTCAATCTTTGGATTGAGCACTTATTACGGTGATAACAAGCTTACATACTTTAAAGGCGTCGATGATATTCGTTGGGGTATCGACATTCAAGGTGGTGTCGAAGCAATTTTTATGCCGGAAGGCAAAATTGAAAACATTACCAACGACGATATGGAAAAGGCAGAACAGATCATTAAGGTCCGTTTGATGAACAACAACATCGCAGATGCTGAGGTTGACAGAGATAACGTTAATAAGCGTGTTATCGTTCGTTTCCCCTGGCAGAGCGGTGATACCGATTTTGATCCTAACAAGGCTGTTAAAGAGCTTGGTGCAACCGCTATGCTTACCTTCTGTGAAGGTACTGATAATACAAAGGTTGTGCTCAGCGGTTCTGCTGATATTATGTCTGCTAAGCCTATGGTTGATGAGAGAACCGGTACTGACTACCTTGTTGAATTGCAGCTTACCGAACAGGGTAAAACCAAGTTTGCTGAAGCAACAAAACGTTTATTGAATTCTACTATCTCCATTTGGATGGATGATCAAATGATCTCAAGTCCCACTGTTAATCAGGTTATTACCGGCGGAAAAGCATCTATCACCGGTGATTTCTCTGCAGATGAAGTTCAGGCTTTAGCTGAAAAGATCAACGCAGGTTCACTTCCCTTCAAGCTTTCAGTTGATGACTCTAAGCTCAGCATCATAAGCCCCACTTTGGGTAAGCAGTCACTTAACGTTATGCTTATTGCAGGTATTATTGCCTACGCTATAATCGTTATACTTATGATCGCCCTTTACCGTGTACCCGGCGTTATCGCTGCTATTTCGGTTACAGGTCAGATCGCAGGTATCTTCGCTTGTGTATCAGGCTTCTTCCCTGCTTTTGACAGCTTCACACTTACTATCCCCGGTATTGCAGGTCTTATCCTTTCTATCGGTATGGGTGTTGACGCTAACGTTATTACCGCTGAGCGTATTAAAGAAGAGATTCGTTCCGGTAAGACTATCGACGGTTCTATCCAGGCAGGTTTTGACCGTGGCTTCAGTGCTATTTTTGACGGTAACGTAACTGTTGTTATTGTTTCAGTTATCCTTATGGGTGCCTTCGGACCGCCCAGCTCAATTTGGGCTCAAGCCGTTAACCTGATTATGTTTATGTTCAAATCCTCCATTACAGGTTCTATATACTCATTCGGTTACACTCTGTTGATCGGTTCTATATTCAACCTTATCATCGGTGTGTTCTTAACCCGTCTTATGCTTACCAGCCTTTCAAGATTTAAGGCATTCAGAAAGCCCTGGTTGTACGGAGGTGTTAAAAATGCAAAATAAAAAGCAATTCGATTTTGTAGGAAAGTTTAAGATTTCCCTTTGCATCTCCCTTGCAATCATCCTTATCGGTGCTGTGATCAACATTTTCTTCGGAACTAAGTTGGATATCAACTTTAAAGGCGGTTCTAAGATTACTTATTCTTACACCGGCGACATTGATTTTGATAAGGCAGCAAGTGTGTTTGAGACTGCAACAGGTCTTAAAGCAAAAACCTCTGAAAGTCAGGACTATACCACAGGCGTTAAATCCTTGGTTATCACCGTTGTAGGTGAGCAGGCTGTTTCAAACGATCAGGCTCAGAAAGCGGCTGACGCTTTGGCTAAGGAGTTTAAGGATTCAAAAATCACTCAGACAGGTATGGATTCAGTTGCTAAAACTATCGGTGCTGAGTTCTTTGCAAAAAGCTTGTTTGCACTGCTTATAGCCAGCGTTTTGGTTGTTATCTATGTTGGTCTTCGATTCAGAAGAATCGGCGGTACATCGGCTGCTATCACCGCTCTTATCGCTTTGATACACGATGTTATTATCGTATACTTTGTAAACGTTATCTTCCGTATTCCTCTTGATGACAACTTTATCGCAGTTCAGCTTACTATCCTGGGTTACTCACTTAACGATACTATCGTTATTTACGACCGTGTTCGTGAAAACGACAAGATTTACGGTAAGTCATTATCCCACAAGGAACTGGTTAACCTGTCTATTTCACAGTCATTCGGACGTTCTGTCGTTACCTCATTGGCAACCTTCTTATCTATTATGAGCGTTACAGTAGTTGCCATATTTGCAGGACTTGATTCTATATTAAGCTTCTCACTGCCCATGTCTATCGGCGTTATTGCAGGTAGCTTCTCCTCTATCTTTATTGCAGGTCCTCTGTATGTTAAGTGGTTGGAGTTTAAGGACAAACACTTTGCAAAAGCTGAAAAGAAAAAGGTTCCTGAATACGCAAGAAAGAAATAATTATAAAAAGCTCTCGTGTAATACGAGAGCTTTTTTATATACCCCACAGCATCTTTGTCAGCACCATACACACCACTCCGGGTAAAGAAAATATGGCTGATGCCGATAGCGTAAAGGGCGTTATTTCCAGTTTAAAGCCCGTTAAAAAGCTAAGCAGATGTAACACTACCAAAGCAGAAACGCCCCATCCTGCGGACGACAGAAAGGCTTTTAAGGGCATTTTAGTTTTAAACATGAAAACCAGCACTATAACCGTTGCTATTATTGCTAATGACATCATCAAATAATCATAAAAAGTCATACACACTCCACCTCTCTGCCTTTTAAAATATATGCAACGCAGATAGGTTGTATGATAAAAAAACACCCGTATGACAAGCATACGGGTGTTTTAATTTTGTTTTAATTATAAAAGAATGTTTATAATATTTGCAGCCAAAACGAGAACAAAAAATCCGATAGCGATAAACTTTGTCCATCTTGAAAGCACAGCATCAACTGCTCTTGCTTTACCTCTTGACAAGAATGTATCAGCACCGCCGGCAATAGCACCGGAAATACCCTTTCTTCTGCCTTCCTGCAAAAGGATAACTGCAATAACGATCAGTGCAAACAAAATCAAAAGGCTGCCTAATACGTAATCAATAGCTGTCAACATTTATAATAACCTCCGAACATAATTACAATCAAATCAGTAATTACTATAATATCACACCGAAACGTAAATTACAAGTATTTTTTTAAAATAAATGTATAATTTGAAATTTAAAGGTGAAAATAGTTTTGGCTGAAAGATTTTATGCGTTTGTAAATCTAAAGGCCTGCTGTTTTTATCGGCTTTTAACTAAACCGATAAAAACAGCGTTTTTTATTTATTTAGACTTTTTGGATTTTATTATCAGCAATACAACAACTGCCGCACCTGCAACCAGTGCCACACCTGCTATTGCAAAAATGATGGGCATTACATCAGGTATAAGCTCCTTGCCTTCATCATTTCCTGAAACCGCTGTGGTGGGCTCTGTAACCAACTCAGCACCAGATGTTCCCTGAATCTGCTCACCTGCCTGAGTTGTAACGTCTGCTACGGGAGCATCAGTAGGAGCCTGTGTGGCATCATCGGAACCAATGATTGCAGCAGTAGTGCCGTTTACAGCTGCCTGAGTGTTTTTAGCAGTTGTGCCACTTTGAGGTTTTTTGGTAGTTGCAACAGGCTTTTTAGTAGTTGTTGCAACGGGCTTTTTGGTAGTAGTTACAGAAGGTTTAACGCCTTCGATATTACCGTAGTTAACGTTAGCGTTGTATGCAGCATTTTTCAGTGCGATCATCTCTGCACCACTCAAATTACCCGCCTGGAAATTAACTGCTCTTACATCTTTTCCGGTCAAAGCACTGAAGAAAGTAGCGCCAAGCAAGTACATACCTGCATCGTTAGCGTGGAAGCCGTCAGACACATTGAGGCTCTTTCCGCCGTTTTTAGCATCGAACAATTTATTATCACGGGCAAGCTGGAAAGCAGCGCCTGCAGGGATAATATCTACGTTGCCGATAGATGCAGCAGCCTTGCTGTAAGCATCTTTAATAGCGGCATACATTTTATCCTGATCCTTCTGGAAAACAGATGCAAAATTTGCATTAGGGCAGTTATATTCATAAGACCAGGTCTCATACATCATCTGTTTTGCATTGGGCAACTTTTGTTTTATGTAATTTGAAACTTCTGTTAAATAGGGCTGGAATGTGGTGTAATCAGAGCTGGGGAAACTTGCCTGCTGAAAAATAACAACATCCCAATCGTACATTTTAACAGCTTTTTCAAGGGTCAACGGGAATGTACCTTCATAGTCCTCACCTGTACGACCTGATTTATAATAACGCAAACCGTAGTTATTATATTCACTGGCGTGGTCCTTAAGGGTTATACCACCCTGCCACAAAGCACCGGTTGAGATCTTAACGCCTGCTTTGTCGGCAAAATCTCTGATATACTTGTTAGCATCACGGGTAAAGCTGTTGCCAACAAAGAGCACCTGAAGCTCGTCATCAGCGGCAGAAACGGTAGTGGGCACAGTCACCAGTGTAAGGCATAAGCACAAAATGCTTATAAGGGAAAGGATCTTTAAAAGTTTTGTTTTCATTTGTTGTTCGTCATAACCTTAAAGTTACGACATTTCACTCCTTTAAATAAATATTAATAAAAAACTTTTGCAAGTTATTTATACTAAAGTGTCATTTGTTCTCCCTCATCCTCCGCAACAGGCAGCTTACCTGCGGCAGGCAGACTACGTGTTCTGTAACGGTGGGGGCTACTGAGCATATTATCGGTGAAAAGCTCTGCCGACATCACCTTATGTCCCTTACGTTGGGTCATAACTGCAACACCCTGCGTGTTTTTAGTGGTCTTAGAAGCAATAGCACCGGTATTTACCAGCAAACGTCTGCCGTTTGTAGAAGTAAGCAGTATTTCGCAATCCTCTTTAATATATAAGCACTGACAAATGGGTGATTTATCGGAATATGCTGAGATCAGCTTTTTACGGTTAGTTTTGGTTTCGTAAGATTTCATATCTACTTTTGCAATCTTACCGTTTTCAAATACGAAAACCATATATCCCGAATAATCCTCTGTGATCGCCATATAAACAGCGTTCTCACCACTGTCAAACTGCAGTTTTGAAGGTACATAGTCACCCAAAACACTGGTTTTGGTATCGTCAAATTCAAATCCACGGGACTTATAAACCTGACATTTATCACTGAAGAACAGCAGGTGCTTAGAGCTGGTGGAAGCCTCTGTCTGAGTGATTTTATCACCGTCTTTAAGCTTGTGCTCACCGCTCATTCTCAGCGACTGAGGTGTGATCTTCTTGAAATATCCCTGCTCGGTAAAGAAATAGGTTACGGGATAGTCAGGAACCTCCTGCTCTATCTCCACCTCAGGCTCGTCATCAGCATAAAGGATCTGAGTTTTTCTGTCCTCACCGTATTTCTTGATGATCTGTTTAAGCTCGTTAACAATAACACCCTTGATCTTTGCTGAGGACTTCAATGTGCCTTCAATATCAGCAATTTCTTCCATCAGCTTCTGAATCTCCTGAGTGCGCTTTAAGATATACTCACGGTTCAAATGACGCAGCTTTATCTCAGCCACATACTCAGCCTGAACCTCGTCAATAGAGAAGCCAATCATAAGGTTAGGGATAACCTCTGCCTCTTCCTCGGTTTCTCTTACTATCTTGATCGCCTTATCAATATCCAAAAGTATCTTCTCAAGGCCCTGCAACAGATGCAGCTTATCCTTTGCCTTGGTAAGTGCAAAATACAGTCTGCGTTTCACACATTCTGTTCTGAAAGCGATCCACTCGTCCAGTATTTCGCCAACGCCCATAACTCTGGGTGAGCCTGCAATCAGAATGTTGAAGTTGCAGGAGAAGGTGTCTTGCAGAGTGGTCATTTTAAACAGCTTCTGCATCAGCTTATCAGGGTCCACACCACGTTTTAAGTCGATAGTGATCTTGAGTCCCTTCAAACCGGTCTCATCACGGACATCATTGATATCAGTTATCTTTTTCTGCTTACACAGATCCACTATCTTCTCAATAATAGCCTCAATAGTAGTTGTGGGCGGAATTTCGGTAATATCAATGCAGTTAGCCTTTTTATCATAGGTATATTTAGCCCTTACTTTAAAGCCGCCGCGACCGGTTCTGTATATCTTCTCCATTTCCTCACGGTTATACAGCAAATAGCCGCCTATGGGAAAATCGGGCGCTATTAAAGTATCGGCGATGTTAATGGTATCATCGTAAATATATGCGATTGTGGTTTCGCAAATTTCTTTCAGGTTAAAGGGGCAAATAGAGCTTGCCATACCTGCAGCAATACCTGTATTAGCATTCACCAAAACCGACGGGAAGGTTACGGGAAACAGTGTAGGCTCTTTTAAGGTTGCGTCGTAGTTATCAACAAAATCAACGGTATCCTTATCAATATCGTTAAACAGCTCTGCAGCAATAGGAGCCAGCTTTGCCTCAGTATAACGTGATGCGGCGTAAGCCATATCACGGGAGTATGCCTTACCAAATGAGCCCTTTGACCTTACATAAGGATGCAACAGTGCCTGATAACCCTCTGACAGTCTGACCATAGTTTCGTAAATAGCCGCATCACCGTGGGGGTTAAGCTGCATAGTTCTACCAACAATGTTAGCAGATTTAATAGTGCTGCCGTTTAAGAGTCCCATGGTGTACATTGTGTATAACAATTTACGGTGAGAGGGCTTAAAGCCGTCAATCTCAGGGATAGCACGGGACACGATAACGCTCATAGCATAAGGCATAAAGTTAGACTCAATGGTATGAACGATAGGCTGTTCAACCGTTAATCCTGCCCCTGCAATATAGGTATTATCATTTTCAGGTGTCATTTTCGGAGCACTTTCCGTTTTCTTTCTCGGTGCCATTTTTATCGCCACACAACAGGGATATTCTTCCCCATTGTTCCTTTCCTTAATTTTTTACCTTTACACTGTTAGCTTATATCAGCATCGTCCATATACATATATCCGTAATCTGAGATAAACTGTTTTCTACCCTCAAGATTATCGCCCATAAGCATATCAAACATATCTGCAGTACGCTCTGCTTCATCAGGCATAACCTTAATAAGACGGCGTGTTGCGGGGTTCATTGTGGTAAGGTTCATCATATCGGGCTGGTTTTCACCAAGTCCCTTTGAACGCTGTAAGGTGTATTTCTTATCCCCTATTTTAGCCAGTATTTCCGCTTTTTCATTTTCGTCATAAGCGAAATAGGTCATATCCTTAGTGTTGATCTCGTAAAGAGGGGTTTCCGCAATATAAACCTTACCCTCGTTAATAAGAGTTGGCATAATGCGGTAGATCATTGTTAAGATAAGGGTTCTGATGTGGAATCCGTCAACGTCCGCATCGGTACAGATAATGATCTTGTTCCAACGAAGGTTGTTGATGTTAAAGGTGGATAAGTCTTTATTAGCCTTGCTTTTTACCTCAACGCCACAGCCCAAAACCTTTAACAGATCGGTGATGATCTCGCTTTTGAACACCTTATCATACTCAGCCTTTAAGCAGTTAAGTATCTTGCCTCTAACCGGCATAATCGCCTGAAAATCAGGGTCACGGGCAAGCTTACAAGAACCCAGCGCCGAATCACCCTCAACGATATAAACTTCTCGTTCCTCCACCTTACGGCTACGGCAATCAACAAACTTTTGCACTCTGTTTGCCATATCGTTAGAGGTTTGCAGCGTTTTCTTAAGGTTAAGTCTTTCCTTTTCACTACGTTCTCTGGAGCGCTTGTTTATAAGCACCTGCTCCACTATCTTATCCGCTTCCTGCTTGTTCTCGATAAAATATATCTCCAGCTGATGACGGAAAAACTCGGTCATAGCTTCCTGAATAAAGCGGTTGGTTATAGCCTTTTTAGTCTGGTTCTCGTATGAGGTTTGGTTAGAGAATGATGATACTACCAAAACCAAGCATTCCTCAATATCACCGAATGAGATCTTACTTTCGTTTTTCTGATATTTGTTGTTCTGCTTAATATAAGCATCAAACTGAGAAACAAACGCACTTCTTACTGCCTTTTCAGGAGCACCGCCATACTCCAGCCAGCTGGAGTTATGATAATATTCCTTAAGCTGATGCTTATTAGAAAAGCAGAGTGCAGCGTTGATCTTAACTTTATACTCAGGCTTGTCATCACGGTCACGACCTTTACGCTCAGTGTTCCAGAACTGCACGGGAGTTAAAGCCTCTTCCCCTACTATCTCGTTAGCATAGTCGGTAATACCGTTTTTATAAACATATTCAGTGGTTACAAATTTGCCGTTCACCTGGTCACGGAGCACGAAAAGCAGACCGTCGTTAACAACAGCCTGACGCTTGATAATATCAACGTAATAAGCCAGAGGAACGTTAATATCGGTGAAAACCTCCAAGTCAGGCTTCCAACGAGTCTTTGTGCCGGTATCTCTGCCGGTGTAAGGCTCCTTCTGTAATCCGCCGATATTCTCTCCCTTTTCAAAATGGAGATTGTATTTAAAGCCGTCACGCTTAATTTCAACGTCCATATACTCAGAGGCATACTGTGTGGAGCACAAGCCAAGACCGTTAGTTCCCAGTGAAAACTGATAACTCTCGTCCTCATCGTTATTATACTTACCACCTGCGTACATCTCGCAATAGAGCAGTTCCCAGTTGTAACACTGCTCGTTGTTGTTGTAATCAACGGGAGCGCCACGACCAAAGTCCTGCACCTCGATAGAATGATCCTCATAACGGGTAATTATTATTTTGTTGCCGTACCCCTCACGGGCTTCGTCGATAGAGTTTGAAATAATCTCAAAAATCGAGTGCTGACAACCTTCAATACCGTCAGAACCGAAAATAACCGCAGGTTTTTTTCTAACTCTGTCGGCACCCTTTATGGCGGTAATACTGTCATTACCGTAAGCGGCAGCTTTTTTAGCCATTTTTACAAATCATCCCTTTACCACATTATATGTCAAAAACATATTTATACAGTATATATTTTACACTAAATATAGTGTATTTGTCAACTTTTTAATGCAATTTACCACAAAAAATCGGTGCGGACAACAATCTTTCCGCACCGATTTTTATTAGTCATGTTTAAATACTGCAATAAATGTTCTTACAAGTATCTTTATGTCAAGCCAAAGCGACATATTTTCAATATATTTTAAATTTATTCCCATTTTTATGGGCAGAATTTCTTCAATATAACACTTTTCGGGATCCTCTTTTCCCTCAAGCATTTCATTTTCGTTTTTAAATTCCAAGCTTGCCATACCTGAAATACCGGGGGCAAGCAGCAAGGTTGCCATCATTTCATCGGTATAAGCGTCAACATATTTGGGCACCTCAGGTCTTGCACCGATAAGGCACATATCACCGCACAAAACGTTCAGCACCTGAGGAAACTCATCTAAACGAGTCTTACGAAGCAGATAACCCACCTTGGTTATTCTGGGGTCACGGTCGCCTACTGTGATCTGTGTACCGATCTTATCGGCGTTAACCACCATAGTGCGGAATTTGAAAATTCTGAACTCCTTACCGTATCTGCCCACTCTCACCTGTCGATAAAAAACGGGGCCTTCCGATGTACATTTAATAAGTATGGCGCAAACAATGTAAATAGGCAAAAACACTATAAACACCATCAGCGCTATTACAAAATCAAAAAATCTCTTAAAAAAGCAGGTTAGTTTTTTGGTTTTGATTATATCGTAATACTTTTTTACAGCATCGTTTTTAAACTCATTAGGCAAAGCATCAAAGCTCAACATATCTTAAACACACATCCCTTTACTTGTTATCAAATCTACCCTTAAACTCACTGCAATCGCAGCTATCAAGAGGTAACTTCACAGGCTTTCCCGTTGCAGCGGATCTATATATGGCAAGTACTGTTTCCAGTGCTCTCAGTCCTGCCATACCGTCAATATACGGCTGAGTACCGTTTATTATTGCCGACACTGCATCTCTATAAACCGCCTTATGACCGTTTCCGTAAACGTTTTCAGGACTTTCATCCACCTGAGTTTTCAGGCTATCGGTATCCTCATTTTTATCGGCAAAGCACCAGTCCTGCAATAGATTGACTGATCTGCCACCCACCTTTGCCATGCCCTTCTCACCGAAAACGCAGAGAGTTTCTTCCATATCACGTTCATAGCAGTTAACAGTTCCCTCAACCACACCGTAAGCGCCGTTTTTAAAGCGAATAAGGGCAAGACCTAAGTCCTCTGCCTCAATATAATCGTGGTTCAAGCGGTCGGTAAAGGCGAAAATTTCATCAATTTCGTCACCCATCATCCAACGAAGCAGGTCAATACCGTGAATGCACTGATTCATCAAGGTACCGCCGTCTTTATCCCAGGTGCCACGCCAATCTGCCTGACTGTAATAGTTTTTATCTCTGTGCCAACGGACCTGAATAGTACCGTGAAGCAGCTTGCCGAATCTTCCCTCTTCTAAGGCTTTTCTCATTAACTGAATCGGCTTATTAAAGCGGTTTTGATGGCACATAACAATAATAACGCCTTGCTTTTTTGCCGTCTCATTTAACTCCAGGGCCTCTTTGACCGACAGGGTTATGGGTTTTTCCACAATAACGTGACAGCCGTTTAATATGGCGTACATAGCCACCTCAAAGTGAGAGCCGCTGTCAGTAGCCACTGCCACCACCTGAGGCTTTTGCTCACTTATCATTTTCTTATAATCGGTGTAGATCTCAGCTTGTATATCACAAAATAATGCTTTAGCCTTATCATAGTCCAGATCGCAGATACCCACCAGCTCCAATGCATCACTGTTAGCAAGATATGCATTTTTATGATTGGGTGATACTCTACCGCAGCCCACCAAAGCATATTTGAGCTTTTGCATATCAACGACCTCCGATTATCATTATAATATAATGAGTTATGCCCATTTTATTTTATGGACATAACTCACATTCTTAGAATTTATTTTTTATCCGGTGCTCCGGGATTGTGATTAAAGGTAGGAACCAAAACCTTTACCATTTCAAACATTTCATCGGTATTTTCATTCTTAACGGTTTCTTCCAAACGCTTTATCTGTTCAGCCAACAGACTTTCATCAGTCTCGATAGGCTTCATAATAAATATCTTGTCGTTAGGAGTTTTGGTCATATCCTCGTCCTTCATACTGATCTCCTCGAACAGCTTTTCACCGGGACGAAGACCTGTAAACACGATCTCGATATCAACGTTAGGCTCGTATCCCGAAAGCTTGATAAGGTCACAGGCAAGATCGTAAATCTTAACGGGTTCACCCATATTAAGCACGAAAATCTCACCGCCGTCAGCCATAGCACCTGCTTCAAGCACCAGCTGTACAGCCTCAGGGATAGTCATAAAGTAACGACGCATATCGGGGTGAGTAACAGTAACGGGGCCGCCTGCCTCGATCTGCTTTCTGAAGAAAGGCACAACACTACCGTTTGAGCCTAAAACGTTGCCGAAACGAACAGCGGAAAACTCAGTATCCGACATATTGTCGAGCAGCTGAATAGCCTTCTCAGCAATACGCTTAGATGCACCCATTATATTAGTGGGGTTAACTGCCTTATCGGTGGAGATAAGAATAAACTTGTCCACCTTATGCATAATAGACGCCATAGCAACGTTAATAGTACCCTTAACGTTGTTTTTAATAGCCTCTTTGGGGCTGTATTCCATCATAGGAACGTGTTTGTGGGCAGCAGCGTGGAACACCAGCTCGGGTGAAAACTCGGTAAACACCTCATCAAGTCTTGCCTGATCACGGATAGAACCAAGACGCATACTGATTTTATCCCCGTAAATGGGTTTAAGCTCCTGCTCAATAAAGAACAAGCCGTTTTCGTGGATATCAAAAATAACCAGATGCTTACATCCGAATTTCAGTACCTGACGGCAGATCTCTGAACCAATAGAACCTGCACCGCCGGTAACGATAACAGTTTTATTTTCAACAAACTTACGAACAACATTCATATTCAGGTGAACGCTGTCACGACGAAGCAGTTCTTCAATATTGATGTTTGTAACACGGGCTGTGGATAACTCAACGTCGTCAATACTTCCGAAGCTGGTTATTTTGCATCTGTTCTCACGGCAGATCTCCATTGTGGCTTTAAGCAGCTGTTTACTTGCAGAAGGGATAGCCACAACCACCTCATCAATATCAAACTTTTTGATAGCCTCTTCTAATTTATCAGCACCGCCGTAAACCTTAACACCGTGAATCTTTCTGCCCTGCAGACCGGGGTTATCGTCAATAAATGTAACGGGGATAATATCGGTGTTTTTATCAGCACGGCACTTGGAGCAAAGATATGCACCTGCTTCACCTGCACCGTAAATCAACGCACGTCTGATCTTACCCTCTTTAATTCTTGCTTTAGTGGTAGCAATAGCCTGAATCTCGTTTATAAGACGCACTGAAGAACGTCCGCCCAGCTGCATCAAGGTAAGCAACAGTGCCATAAGAATAACAAATTTGGATTGGAACAGCACTGACTCAGGTAAGAATTGAGCGCCGCAGTAAAATCCCACACCGTAAATTGCGCAGGAAAGCAAAACTCTTGTGATCTCGCCTAATCCAAAATGACGCAATGAACTGGAATAGTTACCGCAGGTTATATTAAGGATAATAAGAATCAACGATGATATTGCTACAAAGGATAAAATATATCCCTCAGGATAACCCGACATCCAGTTACCGTTAGACGGATAAAGGATTTTCGGTGTAACCAGTGCAGATACTACTATTGATATAACATCCCATATCATCAATGCCGCAAGGGCAATTATTCTTTTTGCTCGTTGCAATTTTTTCACCTCTTAAAGAAGTATCGTAATATTAGTATTAAATAATATTATGACGTTATCAGTTGTTTTTGTTATTTAATCTATTCATGTTTTGAAGCACTTCAAGTTCCACATCCACAATGGTAGTTGTGATATTTATGCCTTTTCTAAATATTACGGAATATATTGTTTTAAACAATATTTTCAAATCCAACCAAAAACACATATGGTCTATATACCACAGATCCAACTCAATTCTATCAAGGATATTAAGATCCGCTCTACCGTTAACCTGTGCCCAACCTGACAAGCCGGGAGCAATACTGTTTCGTCTTTTTTGCTCATCGGTAAACAGATCGTAATAAATAGCAACCCAGGGTCTCGGACCGATAATGCTCATTTCACCTTTTAAAATGTTGATAAGCTGAGGCAGCTCGTCAATACTGAGCTTTCTTATAACCTTTCCCACTTTGGTAATTTCCTGATTTTTTTCATCAACCGTCATAGATCTGAACTTATGTACCAGAAAAGGCTTACCGCCTTTACCGGTTCTGAGCTGGTTAAATAACACAGGACCTTTGGAATCTAATTTAATGGCAATAGCGGTAATCAGCAGTAACGGAGATAACACCACAAGTGCAAAAAAAGAGCAAACCACGTCTATAGCTCTTTTTATATATTTATACATACTTACTCTCCTTTAATATAATCCTCTGCTCCCATTTCGGAAACTGCTTCCAATGCAAGCGACGGTTTATCACAAATTATAAAAATAAGATCATCGTTAAGCACTTTGATTATTGCACCGGATATTTTTTTGTACTCCACCGGTGAATGATCCTTGTAGCTGTTAGCAAGTTGATTTAACCGAGAACCTATCTGGTCATACACCTGATTGTAGTCGGAATCGTTTTTTAAGCGAAACACCGCTACCTGATCGGTAACATCCTCGTTTTGGCTGATATACGCCGTAGCGTCTTCAAAAATATCCGAGGATAGGTTGTAATGCTTGATAAGCTTGTCACCGCTTACCTTTACCACATTATCCATATTTATTTTTTCAACCAGTGTCTGTGACAACTCATCAGTTGAAGAAAACTGACGCGCACCCTTTGATGCGGAACATCCGCTTGCAAGCAAAACTGCCAAAGCGCATATTACACACAGCACCGATACTCTTAGGTCGGGCTTTACCATACTAACCTCCACGGGGACAATACAAAATCATTATCATGAGTATTTTACCACAAAGTTTACAAATTGTCTATAATAAAAAATTTTTTGACATTTTTTAATGTAATTCTTGGTAATTTACACTCTGTATTAACAACTTCCACATAGTTTTCCACATACAAAACCTTGATTTTAAGCCTTTTTTCGCCTTAATAACTTTAAAGGTTAAGTTATTATGTAAATAAACTGTTGAAAATTATTTCAATCTGTATTTCAATAATATCGGTTTTATGTAAACAATTATACAAACTGTATTAGTTGAAAATAGTAAAAATCCGTGTTATTATTATTAAAAAACAAAGAAGGATATATTTAAATATGACTAAAAAAGAACGTGCGTTAAAAGCAGTTATGCTGTTAAAACAGTTATATCCCGATGCGGTGTGTTCCCTTGAAGCGGACAACCCACTGCACTTACTTATTGCCACTCGCTTATCAGCACAGTGTACCGACAAACGTGTAAACGTTGTAACCAAGGATTTGTTCAAAAAATATAAAACCGCCGAGGACTTTGCCAAGGCAGACGTAGATGACGTTGCAAATATTATCCGTTCCTGCGGCTTATACAAAACCAAGGCTAAGGATATAGTTACTATGTGTCAGCAGATAATTGCCGATTTTGACGGGCAGGTCCCCGACACTATTGAAAAGCTTACCACTCTTGCAGGTGTTGGAAGAAAGACCGCTAACCTTATTATGGGTGACGTTTATCATCAGCCTGCTGTGGTTTGCGACACCCACCTGATACGTATTACCAACCGCATTGGATTAGTATCGGTCAAAGATCCTTATAAAGTGGAAATGGAGTTGAAAAAGCTGCTTCCACCCCATGAGAGCAGTGATTTTTGTCACAGAATAGTTTTGTTTGGCAGAGACGTGTGCAAGGCTCAAAACCCAAAATGCGATCAGTGTTTGTTAAATGAAATTTGCAAAAATAAATGATTAAGTAACTTTTTCCCTGACAATACTGCTTGTGTAAATACATAAACAGAAAGGGAAAAAAGTTATGATTAAAAAATGGGAGCTCAGTGTTGTAATCGCACTGATAATCACAATATCACTCAGTTGCTTTAGTTTTTCTGCCCAGTGTAGTGACATACGTCAGCAGGTGTTAAGACTGCATATTCTTGCTAACTCAGACAGTAGTGAGGATCAGGCGTTAAAGCTAAAGGTAAGGGACCGTCTTTTATCAGAAGCGGCAGACTTATTTAAAGGTGCCAAAACCGAGACGGATGCAGCAAACAAAGCCAGAGAAAGAATTTCTCAGCTCCAAAGCATTGCACAGCAGGAAATCAGTGAACAGGGGTATGATTATCCCGTTAAAGTTGAGGTGGCAAAGACCTATTTCAACACCAGAACCTATGATAACGTAACGCTGCCTGCTGGGGAATACGAGGCAGTCAGGGTGCTTATCGGCAAGGCCGGTGGCAAAAACTGGTGGTGCGTTATGTTTCCACCTATGTGTGTACCTGCCGCTGTGCCTGAGCAAGAGATAGACGACATACTCAATGAGCAGCAGGTGGATATCGTTACCAACAAGCCTAAATACGAGATAAAATTCAAAAGCGTTGAAATATTTCAGCAACTAAAACAAGCTGTATCTGATATGTTTTAACAAATAAAAGACAGGTACTTGTGGCACCCTCCGTAAGGAAGGTGCCACAAGTGGTAACTCTTGTATCTAAACAGAATAATTGATTTCTTTAAGCGGTGTAGCCATTGACTATGCCGTTTTTTGTTACACACCTTTTCAAAGTGCGTAACCCACTATGACACTTTCAATAATTGAAAGTGTATTTCATAAAAAGAAGGCTCTTTGTAAAGAGCCTTCTATAATATATAATTCTACATATCTGACTTGTCATTTTGTATTATAACCGCAGGTCTAATGCCACCTTGTTCAGAGCCGACATTTTTTGTTAAATTCACTAAGTATATTTCACCACGCTGAATCATCGTTTAATTTTATCATTCCTTTTTATTATTTGATTTTACCTTCTTGTTTTAATTTCGAATATTTTTCCATCATAACTTTATCAGTTATCATTTTTGCAGGTTTTTTTAACTCGTAATAGTATTTTCCATTACTTAATCCAAACCATTTAGGGTCTTCCATACTCTCTCTCCATTCCCCCAATTCTGTTGCACTACATTTGGCACTATAAAAATATAAAGCTCTGGAGTAAAAGGGCGACTGACGAGTAAGCATATGAGTTGGAGTCCATCCTTGGTCATATAGCTCTTTTCTCGCTAACGCTAATGCAACATTACATATATTAGATATACCACCAACTTTTGGACATTGTAATCTCAATGACCCCTGCATAAAATTATCTGGTGTATCATAATAATATTCATATTGAGGTGCATATTTAGTATTTACATCTTTAAAAGCCAAATACCCAGCATTCCATCGCAACGCAAATTCTAATGCTTCTTGTGATTGATTTCTTTCATCAGTAGTGAATTCCATTTTGTTCATTACAAATTCTGGGTTTGACATATAATAATGAAATCTATCATTGAAATAATTTAATACTATTTTAAAATATTTATTGGCTAACGGAACTTCTTGTGAAGAATATGATTTACCTCTTTCGCCATAATTATTTTGAAAATTGTTTTGCATTTTAGCAATTTGCTGATTGCTCTTATAGCTTGTATAACATAGTAGCCCTAGACCTATCAATAATCCAAAAAATGCCCCCATAGCAAAATCTCCTTTAAATAATTTTGTTTTTATAATTATACTACACTTTACTGTCCTATATTGTGGACTTTGCAAAGTTTACCGAACACTTGTTCGACAAATTTAATTCTACACCTTTTTGTTTAAAATGTCAATGAAGTTTTATATATTTTATAAATTTCTAATTTTCTATTGCCGACTGTATGTTCTCAACTGCGCCCTCTAAACACGTAATTCCTTCTTCAATTCTTTCGTATCTCTCAGTACCACTAAAGTTTTCTTCTAAGTTGTCAAGTTTATCTTGTTCGTCAGAAATGATATCCTCAAGCTCTGAAATGATACTTTCTAATTTTGTTCGCTGCTTAGCATTCATCTTTCTCGCCTCTTATTATCATTATATCATTTTGTTAATCTTAAATCAAATGCTCGTTTTATACGATTTTTTATTTATCACCCACCAATTCATTTAAGAGGTTGTTTTTTATTCCTATGCAAGTACATACAAAATCTTTTTCGTCTAATGTTGCCGTTGTTAAAATAGGTAAAGGGAAAATTTCTTTGTATGTAATTGCATTTATATTACCTATAATGATGAATTTCTTGTCATATTCAACTAATTGGGCAACGTACTCACGGAACAACGAAAATGGTGGATTGGTAACAACAACATCTGCTTGTTTCAAAATCTCAACACATTCGGGAGAACGAAAATCTCCGTCCACGTCCAAAAGTGTAAGAGAATTTTTCTTGTTTCGCAATAGATATTCAACATCAGTTAAATCAACTGCACCGTCCCCGTTAATGTCAATAACTTCGGTTATCTGAATTTTATACGGAAATCTTTTCGGTGTGTTTTCTTCACTCGGTAAAATGTCAAACAAAGACAGTTGTTCAAATTGTTCGCCCACAACGGGAGACCCCATATAGCAAGTAGCAACCAACTTTTTAAGACCTAAATAATTAAAGTTCATCGCAAAGTATTTGAAAAAGTTGCTTTCGTATGGGTCGTCGCAATTACAGAAAACCACTTTATCCTTAAAGTGCTTTCTGTAATGTTTCATTTCAATTTCAATATCAGCAAGTTGGGTATAAAACTCATCTTTTTTATTTTTTTTCGCAGAACTTAAATCTCTGTTGATTGCCATGTGACCACCCTCCAAATGTAACACAATGTTACATTTTTATTGTAACATTGTGTTACAATAAAATCAAGGGTGATTTCATGCTTGGATTAAAACTTATAAGAAAGCAACGCAATCTAAACCAACAAAAGGTTGCGATGGATTTACACATTTCGCGTGAATCTTTATCGTATTATGAAAATGGCAAAAGAGAACCCTCACTTTCGTTATTAGTAGCAATGTCAAAATATTTTAATGTTTCTATAAATTTTTTGATAACAGGTGAAGAATTTGAGAAAAAATAAACCTTCCGACAATTATCGGAAGGTTTATTTGATTTAATAAGCAAAACTTCTTTACGAAGTGTCTCCCTTTTAAAGTGCCTGTCTTTTATTTGTTAAGTAAGTTATCAATAAACGCTGACAGCTGTGAAAAATCACCGTTTGGAAATGCTGATACATCAACATTATCCTTGTTAATAAGGTTATCAGTCAGCAAAAACACCTGCATACCAAGGTCTTTTGCCACCATATCATCACCCACGTCGTTACCTACCATTAAGCACTCAGTGGCATCCACGCCAAGCTTATCAATAATGTCGGTGTAGTACTTGGGATTAGGTTTGCTGTATCTTGAGTTTTCATAAGTGGTATAAAGCTCGAAATCCTCAGGGGTAAGACCTGCCCAGGCAATACGGCTTTGGGTTGCAACCGCAGGAAATATGGGGTTGGTTGCCAATACCACACGAACACCTGCAGCCTTTAGTTTATGTACCGTTTTGGCGGCGTTTTTATCAAAGCCGCAAACGGATCTAACGTTCTGAAAATCAGTTCTGTAAAACTCATCAAAATGAGGCTCGTCTTCCCTGCACTTTTCACCGAATATTTTGGAAAACTCATCCCAAAACACAGCTTCGTTGCTTTTTTCACCGTTGTTTCTTATCATAGCCTCAGTGCCTGTCCAGATAGCGCCTATAAGCTGTTTTGGGTCATATCCCAAAGGTGCCAGTTTGGTGCTGATACCCTTAAAATACGCCTTTATAAATATATCCTGATCCATTGGAAGCAAGGTTCCGTCTAAATCAAACAAAACTGCCTTTATACTCATTTCATCACCCTGTAATTTTTACTTCTTAAAGAAAGCCACTGCAATAGCACCGGGACCTGCGTGAGTTCCGATAACACTGCCCACAACTGTATAGCTTAGCTCTGTTTTACTGTCTTTCCACAGCTCAGCGCTATCCTCAATATACTTTTGCAGCAACACGTCACTGAGTCCAGTATAACCTAACAGAATCGGTTTGTCAAAATCAACGCCGCCTGCTTTTTCTATCTCAGTTACCAGCAGATTATTACCCTGCTTTGAGCCTCTTGCTTTACCCAGTATATTTATCTCGCCTTCTGCCACCGAAATTACCGGCTTGATGTTCAAAAGGCCACCTGCAAACGCTGCTGCCTTAGAAACTCTGCCACCGCGCTTTAAATACTCCAAGGTATCCACCATAGCGATTATACGCACGTTTTTCTTCTCTGTTTCCAATGTATCGGCAATAGCCTTTGCATCCACACCCTCATCTGAGAGCTTAAGCGCCAGCTGAGCAAGTACTCCCGAACCGATAGCCACAGAATCACTGTCAACCACATATATGTTATCATAGTCAGCGGCGGCTATCATAGCACTCTGATAGGTGCCTGAGAGCTTGGACGAAACAGTTATCACCACTGCACTCTCCCCTGCGTTTTTCACCTCATCAAACACCTTTGAAAAGTCATTGGGGGTTGCCTGACTTGTGGTGGGCATTACATCGGTTTCGATCAGCTTTTCGTAAAACTGTTTGTGGGTTATGGTAACGCCGTCGATATATTCATCATTACCGAAATGCACTGTTAACGGCACTACGGTAAGTCTGCTTTTTATAGCGGGTATCAGATCGGCTGTTGAGTCAATGATAATTTTTACGCTCATAAAATTCTCCTTGGTATATCTTCAGTCGTTGGATTTTATCACGGAAAACTGTAATTGTCAACATTTTTATGTCGATTAAGCTACAAAAAAACTGCGACGGATTTCTCCATCGCAGTTTTTATTTTTTAATTAGGTCTCTTTTGATTTTTCAAAGCACTCGCTGCAATATACAGGACGGTCCTCGCGGGGTTTAAAAGGAACCTTTGCTTCTTTTCCGCACTCAGCGCAAACAGCTGTAAACATTTCGCGCTCTGTTCTGGAAGCGTTTTTGCGTGCATCACGGCAGGGCTTGCAACGCTGGGGTTCGTTCACGAAGCCTTTAGCCTCGTAAAACTCCTGCTCACCGGCAGTAAAAATGAATTCGTTTCCGCACTCTTTGCAGATAAGGGTTTTGTCTTGGAACATGTCGTTACCTCGCTTGAAATTGTATTTTTTGCCCTCACCGGAATGGCACCGGCACCTTTTAAAATTGCCAACGCTACACTTAAGCTATCGGGCCATATATAAAGGCTTAAAGCCATTATACCAATCAGACGTACACACTGTCTATTTTATTTTAGCTTACGCCTCAAGCGTTGCAGTGCGTTGTCAACGGCTTTCACCGGGCATGCAAGCGAGGATGCAATACTGCTATAAGAATAGCCACCAAGGTACATTTTCAGAACACTGAGTTCAAAATCGGTTAGTCGATTAAATATCTTTTCATTCAGAAGGTTCATATCTTCCTTTGCGATAAGCACCGCTTCAGGATCACTGCCGTTATTAAGATCGGGTTCGTCCCAATCGTCGATAGACACTATGGACGAGCTGGGAATCTGCTTTTTTCTCAAAGTAGAACGGACGGCTGAAATAATACTTCTGTCAATACACAGCCAGGCAAAGGTTCTAAAACTTGCACCGCAATCCTTATCGTAACAACGGACTGCACTCATCAGCCCTATCATACCCTCTTGGGTAAGATCGTCTGAATCAATGCCGCTACCGTAATACCCTGAAGCACGGTCATGCACAGTGAAAATATATCGTCCGACCAAGGCTGAAAACGCATCATCATTACCCTTTTTAGACAGAGCACACAGCTCTTCATCGGTTGCCTGACGCAAATCTTTTTCTGAAAAATCGGACATAAATTACTCCACAAATACCGCAATCTTAATAGTTGTATGAAACTACCTTAATATTACATCATAGCCCCTGTAAAGTCAAGAAATTTTTGATAAATTGTATAAATAATTTATCCCTTTTTATAATTTCCTTATCAATATGTATAAAAATGTCGAATATTTTTATATTACCCACTAAAAATTGTCATAAACCTTGAACTGAGCTTAAAATTGGGGTATAATATTTCAATAAATAAATTTTAGGAGAATCAGTATGAAGCTGCTTGCTATAGACGGTAATTCCATAATAAACCGTGCCTTTTACGGTATTCGTCCCCTATCCACTAAGGACGGTATGTTTACCAACGGAATTTACGGTTTTATGAATATTCTTTTCAAGCTGGAAAGTGAAGTCAAGCCTGACGGTATTGCCGTTGCCTTTGACCTTAAAGCACCCACCTTCCGTCATAAGCAGTACAGTGAGTATAAGGCAGGCAGAAAGCCGATGCCCGATGAACTTGCCATGCAGCTTCCCGTTTTGAAAGAGGTTTTAACCTATTACGGCTGCAAGGTGTTGGAAAAAGAAGGCTTTGAGGCTGATGACATTTTAGGTACTCTTGCAGAAATGTCCCAAAACAGCGGCAATCAGTGTGTTATTGCCACCGGTGACCGTGACTCTCTGCAGCTGGTCAGTGACAGTGTTCAGGTTATGCTTGCCGCTACTAAAGCAGGTGCTCCCGTTGTAACGGTTTACGACACTGCTAAAATCAAAGAGGATTACGGCGTTACCCCGTTGCAGATGATAGAGATCAAGGCTTTGCAAGGGGATAGCTCCGATAATATCCCCGGTGTTGCAGGAGTGGGTCCTAAAACTGCAGGAGATCTTATTTCAAAATACGGTTCCATTGATAAAATATACAGCGAGATCGACACCCTTGATATTAAGGATAACCTTCGAAATAAGCTGATAAACGATAAAGACAACGCCTTTTTGAGCCGAGAACTGGGCACTATCTGCCGCACTGTTCCCATTGATAACGACATTACAAGCTATGCTTTGGGCGGTATGGATAAGTCTGCTCTTAAAGCCTTGCTTATTAAGCTTGAAATGTTCAAAACCATAGACAAGCTGCAGCTTAATTCAGTTGCTGATGTAAACACCGATATTACGGCAACTCCCATTACAGCCACCGAAATTAAAATTATCGAAAATGATTTTAACGTTTGCCTGGATAATGCAGTAATGCTTTTCGACGCTGATAAAAAGGTTGTTTTAGCATTACTCAACGATACTGTTTATTTATTTAATAAAAACCTTACCTATCCCTTAATGGCTAAAAACATCATAACTCACAACTGCAAGGGACTGTATCACAGCTTAGACCTTGAGTTCGAGCCTTCTATCGCCTTTGATACTATGTTGGCGGCTTACCTGCTTATTCCCGATTCCAAGGACTATTCTATAAGCCGAATAGCAGATATTAAATCCGTTGCAGCAGAAACCTTTGAGGGTGAATTTGCAGGTTGTATATCCGAGCTTAAGCTTTTAAGTGAGATATATAAGCTGCTTTCAAAAGAAATCGAGGATAACGGACAGTTATCCCTTTTGCGTGATATTGAGATTCCCCTATCCTACACTCTTTACCAAATGGAAAAGGAAGGCTTTTTAGTGGATGCCAACGGCATCAAGGCCTACGGTGAATTTCTTGCCCACAGAGCCTATCAGCTTCAGCAGGAGATATTTGATATTATCGGATATGAGTTTAATCTCAATTCACCCAAACAACTGGGTGAGGCGTTGTTTGAAAAGTTAGGTCTGCCCCACGGCAAAAAGACTAAAACCGGATATTCCACCAGTGCAGAGGTTTTGGAAAATCTGCGATACGAGTCAGACGCAGTGGAGCTTTTGCTGGAATACAGAAGCGTTACCAAGCTGAAGTCCACCTATTGTGACGGACTTATCAAGGTTATCGGTGATGACGGCAGAATACACTCTACCTTTAACCAAACCGAAACCAGAACCGGCAGAATAAGTTCGTTAGAACCCAACCTGCAGAACATTCCCGTACGTACTAAGCTTGGCAGAGAGTTGCGTAAATTCTTCACTGCTAAAGAGGGTTACGTGCTGGTTGATGCAGACTATTCTCAGATCGAGCTTCGAGTACTTGCCCATATTGCCGACGATGAAACTATGTGCAACGCCTTTTTAAATAACGTGGATATTCACACACTTACTGCATCTCAGGTGTTTAATATGCCTGTGGATATGGTAACGTCTGAAATGCGAAGCCGTGCAAAGGCTGTTAACTTCGGTATCGTTTACGGTATCGGTGCATTTTCACTGTCTAAGGATATTGGCGTAAGCGTTGCTCAGGCTAAAAAGTATATTGAAGGATATATGAACACCTACAAAGGTGTTCGTGAGTATATGGACAATACCGTTGAAAAAGCAAAGCAGGACGGTTATGTAACCACTTCATTTGGCCGTCGCAGATATTTGCCCGAGCTTGCATCAAGCAATTTCAATATGCGTGCTTTTGGTGAGCGTGTTGCAAGAAATATGCCTATTCAGGGCACCGCTGCGGATATAATCAAGATCGCAATGGTTAAGGTGTTCAACCGACTAAAAGCGGAAAACCTCAATGCCAAGCTTATATTGCAGGTACACGACGAGCTTATCTGCGAAGCACCCATTTCAGAGCAGGAAAAGGTTGCTGCCATACTCAAAGAGGAAATGGAAGCCGCTGTCAAAATGAAGGTGCCCATGACCTCAGAGGTCAAGTGTGGCAAAACCTGGTTTGAAACCAAATAAATCTATATTACGGAGTCTTATTTATGTATAAACTTATTGATACCCATACCCACATTTACCCCGACAAGGTGGCTGAAAAAGCCACCAAAGGCATCGGTGCATTTTACAACATCGAGATGTGGGGTGGCGGAACTGCCGAGGGACTGATAAAATCAGCAGCTTCAAGCGGTGTGGACCATTTTGTAGTCCATTCAGCCGCCACTGTACCCGCTCAGGTAGAAAGCATTAACAATTTTATTGCTTCTCAGGTGCAAAAGTACCCTCAGTGGTTCACAGGTCTGGGCACTATGCACCCTGATTATGAAAATATTGCCGACGAGATCGACCGTTTGATCTCACTGGGACTTACCGGCATCAAGCTGCACCCCGATTTTCAGAAGTTTAATATTGATGATAAAAACGCTTGTAAGATATACGAATGTATTGAGGGCAGAATTCCCGTTTTGTTCCATACCGGCGATAAAAGATATGAGTATTCCAAAGCATACCGAGTTAAAAACATTATGAAGATGTTCCCCAAGCTTACAGTGGTTGCCGCTCACTTTGGTGGATATTCCGAGTGGGAAGAATCTGCAAAATGGCTGTGGGATACGGGCGTTTACGTAGATACCTGCTCCACCTTTTTCGAGTGCCCTATTGACACAGTGAGAAAGCTGGTGGATATTTACGGTGAGGACCATATTATGTTCGGCACTGACTATCCTATGTGGAACGCCCCCGATGAACTTAATTACATAGAACAGTTGAATTTAAGCGATACTGCAAAGCAAAAAATATTCAGCAGAAATGCTGTTAAGGTTTATAATATCAACGAGTGAGGTAACTTGATATGACCGTTTATATCGCCAACGATCACGGTGGATATGCCCTGAAAAAAGCCATAACGGTGCATTTACGCAGCAAAAAGATCAAGGTAGTAAACGAAGGGTCTGACAGCTGTGACATTGTCCGCTACCCCTATTACGCCGCTAAGGTATCTACTGCGGTGGCAACTAAAAAGGCTGATTTCGGCATACTGATATGCAACTCGGGAATTGGTATGAGTATGGTTGCCAACAAGTTTTGCGGTGTTCGTGCAGCTTTAGTCACCGACGAGGAGTCGGCTATGCTCACCCGACAGCATAATGATGCAAACGTTATCTGTCTTGGCGGCAAGCATCTTGATGAAGCCACTGCTATAAAATTGGTTGATATATTTTTAGAAACTCAGTTTTTGGGTGATAGACACAGCATATCTGTGGGACTGATAGAAAAAATTGAAGACTGTAATTTTTCTGACAGTATGTGGAATGAGTACGACGCCGAAAAGTCGGGCTTCAGAGAGGATTTTTACGCTCTCCCACGCCCCAATCCTGCAAATATTTTGCTGGATACAGATATGATGACCGATTGCGACGACACTGCCGCATTGGCATTACTTATTAAACTTGAAAAAATGGGCAAGGCAAACATTTTAGGCGTTACTGTGTCGGGCTCTTATCCTATGTCGGCGCCGGTGGTGGATTCTATCAACACCTATTACGGCAGAGGCGATATTCCCTTGGGTGCTCCCAAAAACGGCACCGGCTACCGTAGAGAGGATTCCTGCTTTTTGGACAAGGTTGCCGCAGAGTTTCCTCATAAAACCGCCACAAATGATGAGGCCGAAGATGCTGTAAGTGTTATGAGAAAAGCCCTTGCTGAGGCCCGTGACGAGTCGGTAACCTTGGTTACTATCGGGTATATGTCTAATGTGAAAACCCTTATGCAAAGCGGTGCAGATGATATTTCTCCCCTTTCGGGTATGGAGTTGATACAACGTAAGGTCCGTGAGTGGGTATGTATGGGCGGCAATTTCCCCAAAGACACCGCCGCCGATAACGTTAATTTTACAAGAGATCCCATTCCCGCTGTTTATGCCATACGCAACTTTCCAAAAAGGATAACCTTTGCTGGCAGAGAGATCGGACATAACATTTTTGTAGGCAACGATTTTCACAATATGCCCGACGATAACCCCGTAAAACGTGCCTATGAGCTTCACAGAGGCAGATGGGGTGACAACTGGGATCATCACACCGCAGACCCCTGCACAGTGCTGTATGCAGTGTTTGGGTTGGATGAGCTGTTTGAAGTGCAAAGCGGAACTATGACTTTAAACGATGACTGCTCCTTTGACTGGGATCCCACAAAGCCTTCCAATATGGCATATCTGCTGCAAAAGGCAGACAGAACAAAAACCGCAAAGTTTATAAACGATCTTATTATGCAATAACAAAAACCACCCGATATACGGGTGGTTTTTTAATTGATAAGACGCAGAAATATCATCTACTATCCTCTATGGCATTACCAATACAATAAGCAATATACCATAATGCGTAAATAATTAATGTTATAAACAAAAAAGCTTGTAGACTTGTTAAATCTTCAACATAAACACCCTTAAAATAAAGTGATATAGTATCAACTGCAAGTGCAATGTTGCAATAAATAAAACTTAAATATCCTTTGAATTTCTTTTTTCTGATTTTTTGGATTATATATACTGCTGATATAGCAACCACTGACAGAAGCAGCAATAAATGAGTATCTGGGATAAAAAAGCCTAACGCTAATTGCAACAATAAAATAATTAAAGGAATTATATTCATACAAATCACCTGTTACTTTATGCCCTTTTTGCAAAATAATTCAACGCCAGCGTTATAGCGCCTAACAATATTGCAATGAAATTTATAATCAAATTTCCCTGATAGAATATTACCTGAAAAACTGTTATGGCAATAAATAAGATTATCCAGAAATTCATAGATGTTATTTTTTTAATATAGCAAATAACGAGTATTACTGCAGAGATCACAAATGATGCTCCTGCTAAAGCCAATAATTCTACTATAAGTAAAAATGAAATTCCGTGAACACACAGCGAACTAACCAATAAAAAATACACCAAAAACGCCAAAACCTGAATTATCAGCAAATATTGTTCTGCAAACTTGCCTCTGCTTAAAAGTCTTGCCAAAACAAACACAATTAAATTTAAAACCACTAAAGCTGCTGCAACTAAACATATTACGGTAACTATGCCAAAAACATCGCCCATCGGCAACCGTTCAGTCGCAACGGCTATCTTTTTAAAGTCAAGACTATATGGCGGAAAACAGGCTTTTATAAAAACTATTCCTTGTAAAAACAATGTTGTTATAAACAAATAAAAAGATACTTGGCTAAGTTTTTTCATTATATCTCCTCCTACTTATCTACCGGAACCACTTCGGCTCTAGTCCAATCGAGCAGTGACATATCCGCATTAACCTTACCGCCTAAATATGTGCCCTCAAAGATGACATCAACCATCTTCTTCTCCCCTGATTTGACAATAATGTTTTTATCTTCTGCACCTTCAATATAACCCACAAAGGCCTCTCTGTAATCCATCCAACCGTTAAGCTTTTCTTCATCAAACTCAGCGGAAATATAAGAAACTGACAAATCCCAGTCTTCATTGTTCTCAAAGCAGAGGGAATAACGAAGCTGAACAGTATTTTTATCGGTAATTTCATAACCTACAAATTTACTCTTTTTCTCTATCCATTTCATATAACTGCTATGATAAGTAACACTAAAGTCACCGTCGCCATGCTCAGATACCGAAAACTTCTCTTTAGTTGTTTTATTTACACAGTGTGCTGAAAAATCTTCGGTTTTGAAGTTGTATCCAACAGAAAAGGATATGTCACCGTAAAAGCGTTTTAAATACTCAGCATATTTTTGTTCAGCCTGATACTTGGGTATGCCGTAGGAAACGGTATATTGAACCGCCAACAAAGTTACAACAATAACCGCCGCTATTGACGAAATGATAACTTTTACCTTTCTTGACATACAAATCCCACCTTTTTTTCGAAATGGTATATTTCTAATTTAATTATATATAATCTCCTGCCTTATTTCCATTAACATATCGCACAAAAACATTATTATGAGTTTGGTGAACATTGCCAAAGCAAAAAGCAGAGAACTAACTCTCTGCTTTTTGTTTAGAAATCAATTTTGAGGGTGACTGAAACTCTGTCATATCACCCCAAAAACGTTTTGGCAGATGTGTCATTCTGCACCTTGGATTATACCTTTGCTCAATGGCAATGGCATTGTAATAATCACGCCATAGCTGTTGATACTTCATTTCGGTTTCGTCCGGCTCATCCAGATCCACCTTATCCACCTGTATGATAGCTGAGCTGTAAGGCTTGTAAACCAACGCCTGGCAGTGAGTTTTGTCGTAAATCACAAAAGATTCGTTGGGAAATCTGTCACAAAAATGGTGCTTTATCAGCGGCAAGACGTAATTTTTCGGCTCGATTTGAGAAAACATCATATCATCATACACCTTAAACCGCACAAAGCCCTTAAAGTGATGTGCCTCGTTAGTAAGGTTTTTCACTGCCTTGGAAATCTTATTCACCGTATCGTCTGCCAACATATACACCACCCTGGCGCCGTACTTGTACCCCTTTTTGAGAAAATCCAAAATCAGCAATTCCTTGTCATCAAGCTGAGATAAAAAGCACAGCTTCACCAGTTCCTCTGCTTTTGCAGATATTTTATTGGGTATCGACCTCATCACCCGATGGGCTTTGTCGGTATCGGTCTCAATGAATTTAGGCGGTAGCATAGAGAGCTGCTGAGCACTGTCGGCAACTATGGCACAGGGGATCTCGTGACTGTAAAAGCTTTCAAACACGCAACACATCAGGCCGTAATAGGTACCGTCGTAAACATAAACTACATTTGACCGCTCAAGCATTTCATTACATCTCCTGCTGTGACTTTTGTGTTGTCATTAAACAGCGACAACTGACTGTATCCTCCGCTTTGTATCAGTTCATCAGCAAACCTCATACCGCTTTGAGTTATCATATTTCTTATAATAATATCCTCGGTTATTTTCAGCCCCTCTGTGATTTTTCCCGAACAGGTTATAAAATACTGTGCCCTTTTAAGCACCACGCCCAGTTTCTTTAAATGCTCAAATCTAAGTAAGCAGCTCCTACGTGCGATTATAATGCGTCTTGCACTGTTTACCCCAATCCCCGGTACACGCAACAAGGTTTCGTATTCTGCGGTATTCACATCCACGGGAAATTGGTCAAGATGAGATAGCGCCCAAGAGCATTTGGGGTCTACAAGAGGGTTGAAATTCTGATGCTTCTCATCTAATAACTCACTTGCCTTAAAACCGTAAAATCTAAGTAGCCAATCCGCCTGATATAGCCGATGCTCACGAAGTAACGGCGGTTTTGTGTCTTTTGAGGGCAGCAAGGGGTTATCGCCTATAGGCATATAAGCAGAGAAAAACACCCGTTTTAATTTGTATTTATTATAAAGCGACTCGGTAAGATTCAGAATCTGATAGTCTGTATCAGGGGTGGCACCCACTATCATCTGAGTGCTCTGCCCTGCCGGTGCAAACTTAGGTGCGTGGTTATACCTTACTAAATCGGTGGTGTTTTCCCTGATCTTATCCCGTATGACCCCCATAGGCGCCAGAATATTTTCCTTTGACTTATCAGGTGCTAACAGTTGCAGACTTTTTTGTGACGGCAGTTCGATATTCACGCTCATTCGATCAGCCAGCACACCCAATTTGTGCAACAGCTCAGCCGACGCACCGGGAATTGCTTTAGCGTGGATATACCCCTTAAAGCCATACTCATTACGCAGAATTTCAAGGGTTGCGATGATCTGCTCACAGGTATAATCGGGATTTCGTATTATTCCCGAGCTTAAAAACAGACCTTCAATATAATTTCGCTTGTAAAAATTCATTGTAAGGTCGGCAAGCTCACGGGGTGTGAAAGCGGCACGCTGAATATCGTTAGTCCGACGGTTTACACAGTAACTGCAATTATAAATGCAGTAGTTGGTCATTAAAATTTTAAGCAGTGAGATACATCTGCCGTCTGCCGAAAAAGAATGACATATACCGCAGGCAGTAGAATTTCCAACACCCACACCGCCTGATGAACGGTCCACCCCACTGGACGTACACGCCACGTCATATTTAGCGGCACCGGTCAAAATTTTCAGCTTCTCAAACACATCCACAAGGCTCACCTCCTGACACGATTATACAACAGAACAAATGTTCGTGTCAAGAGGAAAAAATTAGTTTTCCTCCATTATTAAGTTAAAATTACGTTCAATAACCTTTCTGCCACGATAGGCAAATGCCCTACCCTCGATGCTGTCTCCTGCACAGAATGAAGGCTTTATGTCCATAAATTCGGGCAAGGCAGATATGGGCAGATTTTTATTATGAGGGCAAACGTTTTGACAAGCATCACAGCCCCAAATAACGCCGCTCTTTTTTATAAGTTCCTTTTGCTCCGACGTAAGCTCTGCTTTTTGCTGAGTTATTTTTGACAGGCACTTGCTTTTATCAAAAATATCTCCGGCAGCACAAGCCTTCTCACAAGCACCGCAGTTTTCACAGTCCTTCGGCTTTTGTATATTATAATCTCCTATATCAAGGTCGGTAACTATATCGGCAATAAACACAAAGGAGCCGTATTTTTCGTTTATCAAGAGTCCGTTTTTGCCAATAACACCAAGTCCGCTGACTGCCGCAGCATATACCTCGGGAATGGGTGAATTATCACAAAATCCATAAAAGGAATGCTCAGGGAAAAGCTGTTTTAAATCACCAATAATGCGCTGTATATACTCCCCTGCCACTATATGATAGTCGGGCACTGAGGAATATCTGCACAAGTTTCCCTTAAATTCACCGAAATAATAAGGCAAAAGGAATGTGATAACAGTTTTGCAGTCAGGTACGATATGCTGCTTTGCTCTACACTCCAGCAGCTTATCTTCAACCTCTGCAAAAGGACAAAATCCAACACTGTCAATATTGTTATTAACAAAAATCTGTTTGATCTTGTCTGTCATGTTGATCACATTCCTTGAAAATTTATGATAAAGTAACGCCTTTATAATAATGCTTTAATATCTCAGCGTAGCTCCAGCCCTTTTTAGCATACTGATTAGCGCCGGTCTGACTCAGTCCAACGCCGTGACCGTAGCCCTTAACGGTAAAGGTGAAGCTATCGTTTGATGAGCTGTAAGACACGGTAAAAGCGTGGGAACGAAGGGTGTTAGACGAGCCTGTTCGGGATGAAGTAAACAGATCATAACGTAAATTGATGCCTTTAACCGACTTAAGTCCGCCTAAGGAAACTGTTTTCACATAAAGCTTATTGGCGTCGTAAGTGCAGCTAAACCACTTGGTTTTATCCTTAACGGTGGTAAGGTCCACACCGTACTCGGATTTCACCCATTTCGCTATGTTACTTGCAGTGTAAACACGGGTGGTCTTAAAGTTAGAAACGCTTTCATCCACCGCTGAGTCCACTGAGCGGAGATACGGCAGGTCTGCAGTCCAGACCTCGTTGCAGTTAGCGGTTTTTCCTGCAGAGGTTGCAGAATACACCGCATTACACAGCTGACCGTTATAGGTTATGGTTTGTCCTGCAACAGCGTTAGCGGCTTGTATAGCACGGCTTCCTGCAGTTTTCATAGGTGCCGACGGGGCTTTACCGTCTGCCGCACCGCTGTAAAGCATATAAGTATATGCAGCAACTGCCTGAGCCTTTAATGCCTCAAGTTCATAGCTTGAGCCCATTTCAGCTTCAATTATTTTTGCAATTATAGCAGGTGCTTCCTCATAATATATCTTACCTGTTGAGGAATCCTTTACACGTATCTTTTTTGCTGTGCCTGATGGCTTTTGAGTGGTGGTAGGCTTGGTGGTAGTAGGTTTTTTGGTGGTGGTAGGCTTAGTAGTGGGCTTAGTAGTGGGTTTGGTGGTTGTAGTTGGTTTAGCGGTAGTAGGTTTGGTTGTGGTGGGTTTAGTAGTGACTTTGGTGGTTGTAGCGGTGGTTTTAGTGGTTGTAGCAGTTGTGGCTTCAACCGATGTTTGAGTAGTGTCCGGACTCTGGGTTGTGCCCTGAGTTAAGGTTGACTGCAAAACAGTAGCGTTAGCAGTTATCTTTTGCTCATCAGTGGTGCTGTGCTGATTAGACGGGGTTTGTGCTGCATCGTTAAAATGAGCAAACACCTCATCCTCTTCACTCTCATAAAACCTCATAGCACGGGCAAAAACAGCCAATTTATCACCGTTTTTACTGTTATGATCGGTGATCAGTGTGAGCAAAACATCCTCCTCACTAACGTCCACCGAGGTTTTAATAAGGGTATATTTTTCAATATCCAAAATAAACTCACTGAACTCAACGTCGTCGTAAAAGCTGTTTTTGGCAGGGTTGTATTTATCACTGTCATACAGCACTACGGCAAATATCTTCCAGGATACCTTCTCCATTAAAGTATCCATATTTATAATGGGGTTTTCTTCTACAAAGTCAGCATCTGTGTATTTCACAAGCTCACCAAAAGCACGGGAGTCGGAGAAATTGTTGCCGTAAATTACAGTGTTGTAATTATACTCAAGCTGCTTGTAATTGGAAGCAAAATAAAAGGTACCGTATTTATTGGAGCGGTTGTTAAATAAATGATCCTTGTAATAGTCGTTGTTTTTATAGGACATAACAGGATGATTTATATCAGTTCCCTCAATGTCTATCCAGCCGAAAATATCACGATTGGCGTTATACAACCCACCAAACTCCGGCAAATACTGTTCGGGCATATCATACTGTTTATCCGATGAATAAAGCTCTCTGCTGTAAGCTACTGACTTATCATAAGCATCAGGCACCGTGGCCTTTTTATAATATGATACTGCCGTCACTGAGCCAATGATAATACACACTACCAAAAGCAACGCTAACAGCGGTTTTAACAGTTTTTTCGGTTTTTTCACTGTATCCTCAACAGCAACGGGTTCAGGCTGCTCTGATATTTCCTCATCAGTTTCCTTGCCAAAAAGCTCATCCAGCATCAACGAAATCTGTTCATCGGTACTGGTAGGCTGCTGATTTACATTTTCCTCCTGAAATTCAGGCTGTTTATCCATATTTTCACCTCCAAATGTCAAAAATCGACATTTAACAGTAGTAAAACAGCCGAACAACCTTTATGTTATTGTTCGGCTGTAAAATGTTATTCTTGGGCTTAAGTTGTGGCTTCGGTAGGTGCGTCTGTCGGCGCATCTGTGGGAGCTTCTGTAGGTGCATCGGTAGGCGCATCTGTAGGAGCCTCAGTGGGCGCTGCAGTAGTAGGTGCAGCGGTAGTGGGTGCGGCAGTTGTAAGCGCCGCTGTGGTAGGTGCCGCTGTGGGAGCCACTGTGGTAGTGGAGCCCGACGGAGCCTGAGTAGGCGCTTTTGTAGTGGAATTTGCAGTGCCGGTAGTGCCGCTCTGATTGGTAGTAGAGGTAGCACTTGTGCTCTCGTCAGTACCCATAGGACGGGTAGGAATAGAAGGTCTGGTAATCGGCTCTGTGGGTGAAGTTGTAGCAGCCACAGATGCGTGGGGATTCTTTATCCCCTTTTTATCGTACCAGATCTGGGGATATACTGTGTTGGGATTTTTAGAAGCAATACCGACCTCAACGTCAGCTGACTCTCCGGGACGTACACGACGTGCCATAACTATATATCTTGCCTCGTCAAACTCATAAGCGCAGGTCTGCAGGGTGAGTATTTCATCGGAAGCAACTATATCAACGGGAGTGTTTATCTCAGAACGTATTCTGCACTGCTCAATCCACTCCATAAAATCCTGCTCGGAAGTAAAGTCACTTCTTCTGTAATTAAACACCTTACCGTTATCGTGAGCCTTTTTGGAGTTGGTGGTCATTACGGCAAATATTTTCCACTGACCGTCTTTATGAATGGTGTTAAAGGTAATAACGGGATTTTCCTTATAAAACTCCAGATTACGGTATCTGAGCAACTGGCTGAACATGGACTTATCGTCTCTCATATTATGGCCATATAAAACAAGGTTTTTGCTTTCCTTGTTATATTCCATATTGCTTACAGTGTTAGCGTAAATAGTACCGCAACGGTTGTATTTACCGTCAAAATCCAATCGGAGATAGTAATCGTCCTTCTGGTGCTGAACAACGGGATAGTTGATATTGGTATCACCTATCTTGATCCAGCCGATAGTATCCTTGTTACGGATCAAAAGATCCTTAAAGTCGGGGTTGGAGATCTCACTGGCATAGGGTATCTCCTCTTTTTCGGGAGCTTTGTATATAGACACCAGTTCCTTTTGCAGATTCTCTGTCTGCACCGGCGCCATATAGTAGCCGATAAGGTGGATGCCCACTGCAATGAATGTAACAAGAGCAACCACAAACACTATCTTTCTTACGATTTCTCCCTTAGGATCGCCTTTCCAAGGAATAAAATATTTCAGTATTCTTATAAGAACAGAGTCTTGCTTTTGCTGCTCCGGTTGTTCATCAGCCACATTCTCAACAGACTCTTCCTCGATTATATCGGGAGTAGTTTCAGCGGCTAATTTCTGGCTGATGCTGTTGAAAATATCCTCTATCTCGTTAACGGGCTGTTTTTCCTCCACCTGCACAGGTGCCGGCTCAACAACCTCTTCAACGGGCTGTTCAACTGTTTCTTCAGCAACCTCTTGTACAACTGTTTCTTCCACAGTTTCTTCAGCAATCTCCTCTACAGTCTCCTCAACGCTATCCTCAGTTACTTCCTCTTGCACGTTAGGTTCAAAAGGCAGTACAGGCTCTGTTATGGGCTGAGACTGGGGTGCAGGAGTAATAACGGTCTCACCGAAAATTTTTGCAATAGATGCTAAAACGTCTTCCTTTTCAGTGCTGCCGGTAAACTCTGTAACGGGAATTTGAAAATCCGCAATATTAATCTGAGGCTTTTCTGCAACGGGCACAGTTTCTGTAAATTCAGGCTGAGCTTTTGTCACCTCAGGCTTATAGGGTTCATAATCAGTAAGTAAGGTTACACCCTTGATTTGTGAAGGATAGGCTTCAAGATAAAGTCTGATGAGATTTAAAGCCTCAGAGGATGACGCATAACGGATATACTCTCTGCCGTGGTGCTCACCCTTCATACTTTCTATAACATACTCGCCGTTTTTATCGGAAAGGGCGATATAACTAAGTCCAACAGGCTTGTTGCTGTCATCGCTCTTAGGACCAGCTATACCTGTAATGCTGATACCAATATCAGAGCCAGATGCCTCACGCACACCCTTTGCCATTAACGCAGCCACCTGAGGAGATACGGCACCGTATTTCTCGATAGCTTCCATAGGAACATCAAGCATCTTGTTTTTACTCTCATTTGAGTAAGTAACAGCGCCCATATTGAACACCTCAGATGAGCCTGAGATTTCTGTTATGCGCTTAGAGATAAGTCCTGCAGTGCAGGATTCAGCAGTAGAAACGGTCATTCTCTTAGATTGGAGCATCTCAACAACAACCTGCTGAATACTATCCTTATCCACACCGTAAACTGCAGTGCCCAAACGGTTTTTAAGTTCTCTCACCATTTCTCTGCACATAGCATCAGCGGCGGTCTGGTTTTGTGCTTTAGCGGTAACACGCAGTGCCACTTCACCGTCTTTAGCGTAAGGTGCCACAGTGGGGTTGCTGCCATTGAGCAGATCGCCCACCATCTCAGCCACTTTAGACTCGCCTAAGCCATAGATATTAACAAATTTAGACAGAGTTACACCGTCGGAATATTTCATAAGATACTGTGCAACGCCGTTTTCAAACATTGCTTTCATTTCGCTGGGCGGACCGGGCAGTAAAATTATGCACTGCTCACCCTGAGAAATAGCACATCCGGGGGCAGTACCGCAGGTGTTCTGGAACACAGTTGCACCCTTAGGAACCATAGCCTGCTTGAGATTATTCTCAGTAAGCTCTCTGCCCGACTTTGCAAAGCACTGCTTTATATTTTCCAACGCAGCCTCGTCCTGCACCATTTCAATGCCCACTGCATCACAAACGGTTTTAACGGTAAGATCGTCCTGAGTGGGACCAAGGCCGCCGGTTAAAATGATGATATTGCTTCTTGATACCGCAATAGACAGCACTCTTCTGAGTCGCTGAGGATTATCACCAACAGAGGACTGATAAAACACGTCAATACCCATAGATGCCAACTTTTGTGACAGATACTGTGCATCAGTATTAACTATATCTCCAAGTATAAGTTCTGTTCCAACAGAAATTATTTCTGCGTTCATAACGATTTCCTTTCTAAGCTCAGATTATTCTTTCGTATTTAACGTTCTGTATAGCAACCTCACTAAGTGCCACACCGTCGATCATATTTTCGGCAGTCTCAACTGCTTCAAGCTTAGGACGTGTTCTCGGGTGCTTAGGAGTAAATACTGTGCAGCAATCCTCAAAGGGAAGTACTGACGTTTCGAAGGTGCCGATCTTTCTTGCTATGGCAATGATTTCATCCTTATCCATACCGATCAAAGGACGGAACACCGGCATATCGGTAGCGGCATCGGTAACGGCTAACGCCTTCATAGTCTGACTTGCTACCTGACCTATACTCTCACCTGTAATAAGAGCATCACAGCCTTTATTTTTAGCAATGGCAGTTGCCAGCTTCATCATATATCTACGCATTACCAAGGTTGTAAGGTCATCAGGACAGTTTCTTGCGATCTGCTCCTGAATCTCGGTAAAGGGCACGTAAATAAAGTTTATAGGCCCTGCATACTGAGCAACGATAGATAAAAGATCCTTTACCTTCTGCTCTGCCCTCTCGCTGGTATAAGGCGGACTTGCAAAGTGAATTGCAGTAAGCTCTACACCACGTTTTGCCATCATATAAGCGGCAACGGGACTGTCAATTCCGCCTGAAATCAGTATAGCTGCTTTACCGCCGGTACCTACAGGCATACCACCTGCACCGGGCAACTGATCAGCGTGGATATATGCACCGTAATCTCTTATTTCAACCATAACGGTAACTTCGGGGTTATGAACATCTACCGTAAGATGAGGGTAAGCGTTAAGCAGTGCCTCACCTGTCATACAGCAAATATCAGGTGATTTGTACTCAAAAGCCTTGTCAGAGCGTTTTGCCACCACCTTGAAGGTATTGGCAGACTCCAGCTGCTCCTTAAGATAATCAGGGGCTTTGGCTAAAATATCATCCATATTTTTCTCGGCAACGCAAGCACGTGAAAACGCCGCAATGCCAAACACCTTGCCTATCCTCTTTGCCGCTTCGTCCATATCATAGTCCTCACACTGAGGCTCTACCATAATAGTGGACTGAGCTTTGGTTATTTTCACCTGACCCAGGCTTTTTATAGACATTTTGATGTTTTTTATCATTACATCCTCGAAGGTGTGACGGTTAAGACCCTTAAGCGCCAACTCTCCGTTTTTTATCAATATAATTTCTCTCATATATTCCCCTTAAATTTATCTTTTTGACCTTATAAGGCTTGTCCTTGCCTCTTTTATGGCATCATACAGCATATCTGCGTCTTCAACGGTAGAATACCTTGAAAAGCTTACTCTGACAGCACTGTCTATCCTATCTCTGTTAAAATTAAGGGCACTAAGCACGTGACTGGCTTTACCCTTTGAACAAGCACTGCCTGAGGAAACGTAAACTCCTTTTTGCTCCAAAAAATGAAGCATGGTTTCGCTTCTGATACCCATAACCGAAAAATTCAAAATATAAGCAGTTGAATTTTCGGGAGAATTTATTACAACGTCATCAAACTCACTGAGCTTGTTTTTAAGATACTCTTTTATCTGCAAAGCGTTTTGCTCGTTTGCCTTTTTATCACCAAGACTTTCCACCGCAACAGCAAATCCCAAAATCAGTGGTAACGGCTCAGTGCCGGGACGAATAGTCTTCTCCTGACCGCCGCCGAAGGTTATGGGCAATACTCTTACACCCTTTTTGATGTAAAGCGCACCCACGCCCTTTGGCCCGTGAATTTTATGGGCACTCAGCGTCATTAAGTCTATCCCCTCTTTTTCGGGGTTTAACGTGTATTTTCCGAAAGCCTGAGTGGCATCACAATGTAAAACTGCAGGAGACTTTTTGCGCTTGATAATCGCCTTTAAAGACTGTACAGGCAACACTGCACCGGTTTCGTTGTTAATATACATACAGCTTACCAGTATAGTCTTATCATCAATGGCATTTTCAAATGCCGATACCGGCACAGTGCCGCTTTCATCAGGGTTTAAATAAACCACCTCAAAGCCTTGCTTTTGCAAATCAGCCATAGCGGAAAGCACTGCGGCGTGTTCAAAAGCAGTGGTGACTATTTTATTACCCCTACGTTTCAGTGCCATAGCAGCACCTCTTATAGCCAGGTTGTCCGACTCAGTACCGCCTGAGGTGAAATATATCTCACTCTTATCTGCTTTTATCTCATTAGCAACGTTGGCACGGGCACTTTCCAACTGAGCAGAGCTTATTTGCCCCAGCTTATGTAACGACGAGGGATTTCCAAAACAATCCAGCGCTGATATTATGGCATTTTTCGATTCATCACACAACTGTGTAGTTGCCGCATTGTCAAGATAACCCTTCAGCAAAGCACTTTTCTCATTTTAAACATTATACATAGATTATTATACTATATATGTCGACTTTTCGCAACAACTTAATGAAAAATTAATAAATGAAACAAATACCCACTCTGCCACACCAATAACATTTCATTTATCTGTTATAACCGCAATTACAAGTGCAATTTTTAAATAACAATTACCAACCATACAAAAGCACTTAACTATGTTTTTCCGCTCATGCCGCGGGTGGCACCCCTTTTCTTTATGCGAAGAAAAGGGGAAAAGACGCAGCAAGGGAAAACCCTTCCAAAGGGAGTTGCGGTTAGGGATAAATTGCCTTAAAAGGTAAATTTTTGCGGCCTAATGTGTTAAAAAACCGTGGTATGCGTCAGCATTACCACGGCTTTTTGCCTTTTATTCCATCAAAAATTTTACCTTTTAAGGTGCAAAGCAGTTTTGTAAGAATAAATTTGTTATGATTTCGAAGTCGAGAAAATGCAGAAATACTTTGTGTCTTTCAAATTTTCTCGACAAGAAAGAATACAAATTTATCTGAAAAACCTAATTCTCCCTAATCACAACTCCCTATTTCCCTTTGCAATCCCTTTCCTAAATGGCTTAAGGGCTCGCCCTTAAGAATCCCCAACAAGTATCTGGAAATTAGAAAACAAAAAATCTATTTTGCACAAAATTAAAAAGATAGAGAGCTATGATGTGATGCCCCAAATGGACACTACATTATAGTTCTCTATCGCACTTTTTATATTATTGAGTTATGGTATCCACCATCAATAATACTCGTTTTAATTTAAGCATATCGGTAGCGGTGGCATCCACAGTTTCTTTGTGGGTAACGTTAGCCGCAATTTTGTATGCACCATCAAGATCGCTTACCAGCAAAAGCACACGTTTTAAGGAAAGCATATCCGATGCGTTAATATTTCCGTCACCGTCAATATCGCCGTAGATTACCACAGTAAACTGGTCAACCACATTACCGTCCTGCAAAATCTGCACTATCATACCTGTAGCAAGCTTACCTGATGTAACGGTATCTTCTCCGCTTTTGATAACCACCGACGCACCGTTGGTGCAATTAAATGAAGCTACAAAGTTATCAATGCTGTTATCAGCCACACCCGAAATAAATCCGCCGCTAACGGTATAGGGATTTTCATAATTTTCAGGCGCTGTGGTGGTTGCTGCAGTAGTGACCTCTGCGGTAGTTGAAGCAGTGGTCTCAGTTGTTTCCTCAACGTTTGTATAGTAGCCTAAGCTATCAACATAAATGCTGTAAATATAGTTAACATCACTGGCAGTGGGAACTGTTGCAGAAATACCAATACGATTGATAGCCGCAATTCTCTGTTCTCTGGTGCCGTTGGTTGAATCTTCCAGACTGCCTGTGGAGTTAGTAAATGCAGAGTAAGGAATCATCACCCACTGACCCTGATCTTCAACAGTAACGCCTTTAACAGTAAAAGCCGCACCGGTAACGTTTTCAGAGTCACCATAAGTGTGGAGTGTGAAGTTAAAGCTTAAGGTCTGGTATTCATCACAGGTGAAATTGATCCAGATTCTAAGACCGTCACCTGCCATAACCACGTTGGGCTTCTCGGTTTTTGAACTACCGCTTCCTCCAAAGCCGAAGGTGTATGTGGCGGCAGCAGTTGTAGCGTCTGCCCCGGCACCGGGAATAAGTGCAAGCAGTTTTGTATCGGTGGAATCAGGAGCGCACAGTCCCTTTTCATCCACAATGGAAACAGATGAGATGTTGGTTTTATTTACACCGCCGGGAAGCACTGTGAAATTGCAAACAGTGGTGTACTGCTTAGGACCGTTACCGGGATCAACCACAGGTGCAGTAGTAGTCTGACCTGCAACAGTGGTGGTTGCAGAGGTTACGGTGTATTTGGTAGATGTTTCGGGTGCAACACCGGGGAAATTCTCTTTAAGGAATGTGGAAATGCAGTTTGCCAAAACGTCCTGACCTGCTTTTGTGAAGTGAACGCCGTCAGCCTGCAGTACATCAGCCTGTGCGTATTTATCAAGCTCTTCGGTGAAATCTATGATATGTATATTCTGCTCTTGTGCAATGGTACGTTCAACATCATAATACTTATCAAGATAAGCATTGATGCCACCGTCAGCAGCAAATCTCTCCTCATCGTATCTTGAATACCAGGCAGTTTCTTCAACGTGGTGCTCTGTGATCAAAATCGGAATAGCACCGATGGCTTTTACCTTGGAGATAATGGTTTTAATATTCTCTTCAAATTCATCCAGAGGAACAGCTGAATTCATACCTGTACGTTTAACCGCATCGTTAACACCAAACATGATGGTAACAAAATCAGGGAATTGCGGTGCTACCACGCGGTCAAATCTTTCAAGAGCGTGGTTATTGGCATAGCCTGTATTACTGCCGCCTTTACCGCAGTTAACAACAGTAGCGCCGGTTTCTTCAGCTACTATGCCCTGCCAATAGCTTCCGTACTCTGTAATACTATCACCGAAAGCGGCAAGTCTTGCACCGTTAATGGGCATAAACTGACTTTCATCAGTAGAGGGTTTGGTGGTTGCCATAGCGTGAGTCACGAATATGGAAACTACCAGTAAAACACATAAAAGAGATGTAAGTACTTTTTTCATTTAATTTATCCTTTCTATAAAACAGAATAAAATGCAGTTTGAAAACTGCATTTTATTTCTCATTACCAAAAAATTTGTCATATCTTGCGATGCACTCGTTGATAGTTTTGATAGCAGACTCCCTGCCCTCAACGTTACGTACATCGGTTTTTACGTTTTCCAGTATTTTATAAACCTCGAAAAAGTTTGAAACCTCATCGAAAATATGCATAGGCAACTGACTGATGTCGTCATAGCAATTATAAGAAGGATCCCTTACAGGCACTGCCAAAACCTTCTCATCAGATGACTCACCGTCGCTCATATACAAAATGCCAATGGGCTTACACTCAACCAAAGTCATGGGACTGATAGCCTCCTGACACAAAACCAGCACGTCTAAGGGGTCGTTATCCTCGGCGTATGTACGAGGAATAAAACCGTAGTTTGCGGGATAGTGAGTGGAGGTGTACAAAACACGGTCTAATCGTAAAAGACCTGTTTCTTTATCTAATTCATATTTATTTTTTCCGCCCTTTGAAATCTCAATAACTGCTGAAAAATCGTCAGCCTTGATTCTTTCAGGACTTATATCGTGCCATATATTCATAGATCTTCTCCTTCTTATAATCTGTATATACCTGATTCGGTAAGAATAATTTCATTGGAATCTATTTTAAAATACTGATAGACCGGCTCATTAAAAGACGCAATCTGTTCAATATAGAAATTTTCCAGATCAACCCCAATAACCTCGCCTGTTGCAGACGAGGTTACGATAAGCTTGTTATCATTTAGGAAAATGCCGTGAGGCTCATTGAGTCCACCTGCGGCGGAGCCGCCTATCCTGAAGTCCTGACGCATAGAGTTAGTGTTATATTTAATAACAGCGTTATTTTCAGGATAGGTGCACCACACGAAATTACCGTCTGCCACAACATCTGCGGGGCCAAAGCCCTTATATTTTATGTTTCCTTCCCATCTTAGCTTATCCTTGCCGTTAAAGATCATAGCACGTCCATCCGGGTAAGCGATAAAAACCTGCATATTTGGAAGCAGAGCGGTCTTGCAATTTATATAGTCATCTAAATGCTGCTCGAAAAACTGAAAGTGATTTCCGAACTTATTAAGCAAGAAAACGTTTCTTGTAATTAAGTTTGTTGTTCCGTCTTCAAGGTTATGAAGCTTGTAAGAAACAACGTAATTCTCTTCTGTTTTATTCTGCAAAGCTGTAAAGATGAATCCCTTGCCTGAGACCATCATAGAAACAGCGCCCTTTGCATAAATTTTTTTCATTTAACTCCATGCCCTTCAAAAACAAAACTTTATTATATCTATTTTAACAAATTTTGTTTTTAATAGCAACAGTTATTTGAAAAAATTAAAATTTCTCATTTATTCAGCTTCAATCAAGCCGTAAGCACCGTCATTTCTGGCATACACCACGTTAATCTGACCGTTTTGCTCGTTTTTGAACATATAGAACTTATGTCCTACCAGCTCCATCTGCAAAATAGCCTCTTGTACCGAAAGCGGTTTTAGGTTGAACTGTTTTGTTTTAACCACGTTGAACTCACCGGCAGGCTCTGCAACAGGCTCATTAAACAGCTCCACTTCAAATGCAGCAGGACGCAAACGTCTTTCAAGTTTAGTCTTTTGCTTTCTTATGCGACGAATGATATTATCATAAGCATTGTCAAAAGCATCCATAAGATCGGTTTGAGCATCCTCTGCTCTGAATACTACTCCGCTGTCACGTACTGTAAGCTCTGCAATTACACGGTTACTATCCAATCTGAACATAACCTGAGCAGTTGCGTCATCTGAGAAGAAGCGCTCAAGCTTACTTAATTTTTTCTCAATGTGTTGTTTCGAGGTTTCTCTTAATGTGATCTTTTTTGCTGTGTAGTTAACTTTCATAACGATACCCCTTTGAGTAAAAATTCCGCCAAGCGGTAGCAACGGAATAATTGCGGTATTTGTACCGATTACCCCTCTTGCTATATGTATTATAACATATTATCTTTAAGATTTCCATATTTTTTTGTGAAAAATATATAATTTTTTTATAAAAATGAAAAAAAGAGTGCCAAAGCGGTGTGAGTGGAAGGCAAGCGTGGGACGTCGAGGCGCCGTCCCCTACGGTGGGGAACAACAGATTGCTCCGCAAAAACAAAAAAACATCCACCTGCATATCAACGCAGGTGGATGTTTGCTTATATATTTATTTCTGCCAAACCTTTACCCAATCAATCATAAACTTCTGGGGGAATACTGTTCCCTTTGCTACGTCGGGAGTACCTGCCCAAGAGCCGCCCATAACCAGATTCAAAATTATGTAATGATTCTGATGGAAAGCTTCTCTCATAGAAGTTTTGGTAATATCAACTGTGAAATAAACAGTGTTATCGCAGTAGAAGTACATCTTTTCGGGAGTCCACTCAATTCCGCATACACGCCAAGCGTCGTTAAGCTTTGCACCCTTTGAAGGGCCGTTGGGAATCTCGAACTTTCCGCCGCCGGTGGAAAGCTTAGATGTGGTGGAGTTCCAAAGATCGTTAGAGCTGGAGGAAGTAACTGTGAGATTTGTGCTCCAAGCCTTGTCTGAGCCCAATGTGGGATCGCACCAATGCAAGCCGCTGTTATACTCATCGTCACGGTAGTTGCCCCACTGATCGGTACCGCCTACAAATTCCATAATATCGATCTCACCGCACCAGGGCCATCCACGGTTTACGCCCTGAGTCCAGAAAGCAGGCCACATACCGTAGGAATACGGGATCTTGCAGTAGATTTCCATTCTGCCGTACTTAAAGGTCTTCTTACCGTTAGAATTGATAGCGCCGCCGGTGAAGTAAGAGGTTTTGGGAGTTTCCCAGCTTTCGGCAGAGCCGGTGTACTGAGTGGTTTCCTTAAGACCGAGAATGTTCAGCATATTGTTCTCTACAACAATATTCTTAGCACAGTTAACTGACTGCTCAGATGAATTATAGTTTCTTGTAAATACAGTCCAATTAGATGTGTTAAGTGAGGTTCCGCCAAAGTCATCAATAAAGTTCAGTTTATAGGTGGAGTTTGTGATGGGAGAAACCATAGTTGAGCCAACGTTTTTCACGTCTTTTGCAAGCTTATCAATCACTACGGGTTTGGTCTCTGTGGTAGTATCTCCTGAAAGAATCCAATGGAATTCGTCAAAATAAACTTTACCGCTTGAATCGTTTTGAGCAGTAATCATAATACTCTTGATGTTTGCGATCTGCGCTGCACTGAGTCCGTTGAAATCCAATATTATCTCAGAGCCTGATGCAGATACGCCTTTGTTTATAAACTTGATGTTTGAGCCGGTACCATCAGCATTAGGACGGTATTTAACCGAAAGATTGTAATATCTGCTGTCGCCCTTTGCCCAGAATTTAATACCTGTAGCGTTTGCGGGCACTTTAATGTCTTTAATAATAAGGCTGGAATAAAGACGTGTAATGTTCATACAAACAGCATTATCAGCAAAGGAAGGTGATGATACTATCTGCAAGGTTGAACCGCTGTAAGCTGCAACGTTTGCAGGTACTGATGTGGCGGTTTTGAAATCCTCAATAAGTGTGGGTGATTTGTGGCTGGGTGCTACGTAAGAAAACTCATCGAAATAAATTGTGCCGCTTAAATCGTTTTGAGCAGTAAGCACGATACTCTTTATAGACTTTATCTGTGCTACGGTAAGAGTTGTGAGATCGATAGTGAAATAACCGCCGTTTTTCAAAATGGTAAGAGCTACGTTTTTGTAAGTATCTCCGCTGCCGTTTGCCTGACTACGGAGTTTAACTGTCATAGCGTAATCCTTAGTGTTACCTTTTGCCCAGAATTTGAGCTGTGTAGCATCTTCAGGTAAGGTGAAATCTTTAACCACCAAGCTGGAATAACGCTGACCTATGGTCATAGCAATAGCGTTACCGCTTGCAGAGGGTGAAGAAACTATCTGCAGTTTGGGGTTGTAAAGGGAGGTAATGTCGGAAGGCACTGTGCTGCCTGAAAAACTCTCGATAACTGTTACCTCGGCTTCTGCTGCTATTGGGGTGGTTGTTACGTTGATGAAAGTGAATAACATTGCGATGGAAAGTGCGATGGACATAAAGCTGATTACTTTTTTCATAAATACTCTCCTTGTGCTGCCAAGTAAATACCATACTCGACAAGTTATATGACTATAATACTCCTCTAATTTTATATTGTCAAGGAAAATATACCAAAATATTCAAAACCTTTTATATTTATTGTGCAATATTACCAAAAATGGATATAAAAAATACAGCAATCAGCTTGTCTGACTGCTGTATTTTGAATTTATAAACAAAATATTATGTGGGAGATGCCACGGTTTTACCCGCTCTGAAATCATCAAATACCTTTACAAGATTATCAACTGTTCTGTAATTTACCAGCTCATCGCCTATACCGTTAACGTTATAGTTATAATATCTTTCGTTGTACTTTACAAAGGTTACAACGTCAGACTCATAGCCTTCGGTATATTCGTAAGTCAGCTTGATGTAAGGTGTGCCGCTGGGCTGCTTCTCACCTATCTTCAGATAATCCGAAGCCTTAACCAGTGTGATAGTACTGTACATCTTCTGGAAATCCTCAGTGCTTACCGACTTAGCGTTGTGGGTAATTACATAGGTATTGATCTCGTTGCCGGCCTCGTCTGTTTCGGTGGTAACGCTGACATCATATTTAATAGACTCTCCACCGTACTCCAAAGTAAGGGATTTAAGCTTTTTCAGTTCTCTTGCAAACAAGATAGTGTTTCTGAAATCTTTAAGCTCCCATTTGAAGAACTCATAAAGATCCTCAGTCATTTTGTAAATAACCGGATCATCGTTAATGGTGCAAGCATAATATCCTGCATCCTTAACTCCTGCTTTTGACAGCCTTATGGTATATGCCTTTTCCTTAATAACGTATGTTATTACTGTTTCAGGCTTATCCAGACCGTATGCTTTCAGATCCTCAGATGTGGGGTTGAAAACATAAGCGTCTGCCGCTGTCATACCCTCTCTGAAGGGGCTGAGCAGTGCATAAATCTTCTCATCGTTGGCATAGGTTCTTACCGGTGATGTGATAGCACTGGTCAAGAACTCTTTTGCATCGGTAAGGTACTCAAGCTTGATAGGCTGCTCAAATCTTGTGCCTGAGAAGGTTATGGTATCGTATCTAACCAGCTCACCTGCTGAGAAGTAAACGTCCTCATCACCACTGGCTTCCAGTACATCTATAATAACTGTGTCGATATAGCTGGTAAGGGGATATGAGAAACGGGTATACTGATCATCGCTAACAACGTATATACCCTCTTTTAACGAGGTTTTGCAGTAATAGCCGGTGCCCTCGGGAGTCTTTTTACCGATAGTAATGGTAAAGCTTTCCTTGTCGGATATTTTTACTGTTACCAAAACAGTGGGCTTATCAAGACCGCAATCCTCTTCTGTCCAGTTAGACTCCAGCTTTTTGGTAGCGGTAACGGAGAAAACGTAATCTCCGATACTGGTTACCATATCAGCATACTGGGGAATATTGTCATAGCCCTTAAGCTTCAGATAAGCGACCTTCTCGCCTTCCTCTTCCACCACATAAGGAACTACGGTATATTCACCGCTTTCATTTTTTATGGTGATAGACTCAAAGGCAGCCTCAGCCGAGCTTGTAAGGTCGATAGTCTGAGTGCCGGTATCGGATGAACCCTCACCCTCTGTTTTTTCAGGCAGAAAATGTATTGCTGCAAAAATGCCGCCTGTAAGAATAATGACAAAAGCCAACAAAAGAGCAATAAGCTTTACGTATTTACCCTTTTTAACTTTTTCTTTTTTTTGCTCAGTGGGAGCGGTAAAGATAGTTGAGTTTTCAATAATCAACGGCTCAGACTTTTTAGCCTCATCAGTTGCAACGTCCTGCTCCGGAACAAAATCAGTGTTTTGTTCCGAAACATTAGCTTTATCAAAGTCCTTGTTGTCCATTATCTACGTTTCCTCCTTACAAATACTACAATACCTGTAACAAGTGTAATAACAGGAATTCCCCAAGTGCAAACAATAGTAATCACATTAGACTCTGTCTGGTTGGGTGTGAAAATAGCAACGTCTATAACCTTGTTGGTGAATTTATAAACGCCGTCATCACGCTTAACCAATTTATTGAACATCTCTACCATAATGTCGTCATTAGCGTAATAGGGTGCTGACAGATAACCGCTGTCAACAAAGTCCAAAGCAGCTACAGCCAAAATATTGGATGTCAAGCTGGTTTCACCGTCGGTATCGCCGGTAGCGTAGGTGCTGAACACCATTGAAGAATAAGACTGCTTTTTAGCATCCTCAGCGGGAGCCCAGTCATCTTCGGCACCCTTAGGCATAATAACAGTACCGTTAGAAGACTTCAATATCTCGGTGGTATGGAATTTATCGTAATCAGAGAAGGTGGTTTTCATAGGACGCAAGCCTCCGCAGAAATAGAACAGTCCTTCGCTGATGCCCTTGGTATAATCACTACCTGCATCTACTAAGAACATTGCGTTATTAGTTCTGGATGAATGATAGTCAGCGTCGGTTTCATAAAGAGTACCGATCTCAAACTCAATTCCCCACTCTTTAAGTGCTGTTTCCAGATTAGGAAGCTTTACCTGAGGACTGGAGCCAAAGTAAACCAGACTCTTGCCCAGCTTATCGCCAAGCAAAAATTCATCGATCTTCTTGATCTCATCATCGGTCATATCTCTTGTGGGAGCTGCTAAAACAAGAACGTCGGTTCTCTCGGGAATATCGGTAGTAGTAAGATTTTCAAGCTCGTCGAATACGTAGTTGTTATTCTCCAGTAAGCTCTGAAGACCTTCCACCTTATCGCATCCGTAACCGGTAATAATAGTAACGTTATCGGTCTGCTCTGCTGAAACAAACATCAAAGCAGAGGTCAATGCGCTTTCAACGTTTGAACCTGTAATGCTGCTGCCTGAGTATCCACCTGAGGATTCAATAGAATAAAGGTCGCTGATAGACAAAATCTTATATCTGTTCTGTGTCTGACCCTCAGAGTTTTTAAAGCTGCACTCAACAATAATATCACCGATATAGATCTGTGAGTTTTGATATTTCTCTGCATATTTTTCAAAAGCAGGAGTTTGTGCATCAATAAACTGCAAGTTAAGCTTTGAATTGGTCTTTACGTAGTTTTTCAACAGCTCAACGGTCTGAACAAAATACTTACCGCCTGTGTTATCAACGATATATCCCTCTTGGGCTAATGCCTGAGCGTATCCGTTTCTGTAATAGTCCTCTGTTGCGGCTACGATAATGTTGATCTCTTTATCAATGCTTTTAATAAAACCTGCGTTATCCTTAGAAATAGAATAGTCTTTAGAAGAAGTAAGGTCGATATTAAAAGTCATTCTGCTGGCAACAACCGAAGCCAAAACGTTAACGCCAACGATACAAGCAATAAATACTACAATAAGCACGGTAGCAAGTCCGCTGTATTTAAAGCCTTGCTTTTTGTAAAAGGGAGTGCCCTTTTGTTTTTTGGTCTTTACGACTTTTTCTTTTTTATCCATAGCTCTCCCCTCCTTTATGCCCAACGTTTTCTGTCAATGACACGAATGGTCAAGAACAGGAATATAGCAATTACACTTAAAAAGAACACTGTGTTGGTTATATCAAAAGTACCCTGTGTAAAGGTCTGGTAACGTGCACTGAAGGATATCCAGTCACAAATCTTTGTAACAAAATCCAGGTTAACAAGACTTGCGATGTTGTTCAGTGACATCAAGAAAAATGAAACTGCAAAGCTACCAACCGCAGCAACCACCTGACTTTCAGTAAGTGCGCTGATAAACACGCCGATAGCGATAAGGGATGATGCAAACAGCAGCATACCCACTACGTTGCCTAAGAATACTATCCAGTCGGGCTGTGCAAAAACCTGGAATACCAGATTGAAAATAACACAAACACCGATGAATATTGAGAAGAATGTTACCGCAGCAATAAACTTACCCATTACCATTGCTCTGATGCTGATAGGTGAAGTAAGTAACAGCTGATCGGTTTTCTGCTTTTTCTCTTCGCTGAACAATCTCATGGTTAAGATGGGGATAACGAAGAATATAATGGTTACCATACTGCCTAAAACATAGGTCATATCTGCATATCCGTTGGCAAAAACAAGTGAAAAGTTCATACCGCCGAACAGCAAAAGTACTGCTAAAATTACATAACCTAAAGGAGATGTAAAATATGCTTTTAATTCTCTTTTAATAACAGCTGACATTATTCTGCATCCTCCTTCTCTTCGGTTTCGAATATTATATCCTCAGCCTTTACACTAACCTCTTTACGGGCTTTGAGTGACCGCTCCAGATTGGAAGTATCAATGGTTTCATCAGTAAGACGAAGGAATATATCTTCCAAGGTAAGCTCGTTGCTCTTAAGCTGTAATATAGGCCAGTTGTTTTCAGTAACCAGCTGGAACAAGGGACGGCGGATGTCGTAACCCATAATAGGCTCCACAACAAATTCGTTTGCCTTATCGTGGGGACGTACGTAGCTAACACTCTTTACGCCCTTAACGTTTTTCAGTGCTGACTCAACGGCTTTACGCTCACCGTCGATAATAACTGACATTGAATGGTCATCAGAAAGGTTTCTGGAAAGGTTGTCGGGAGTATCGTCGGCAATAACTCTGCCCTTGTTGATAACGATAACTCTATCACAAACCGCCTGAACCTCTGACAAAATATGTGAGCTCAAAATAACGGTATGAGTCTTACCAAGCATTCTGACTAAGTTTCGGATCTCAATGATCTGTTTGGGGTCGAGACCAACGGTAGGCTCGTCCAAAATAAGTACTCTGGGGTTGCCGATAAGTGCCTGAGCAATACCTACACGCTGACGGTAACCCTTTGACAGGTTTTTAATAAGGCGGTGATAAACGTCCTTGATCTTAACCAGCTTGCAGATCTCCTCAATATGAGGTCCTCTGGGCATAGACACCTTTTTAAGGTCGTAAACAAAGTTGAGATACTCCTTAACAGTCATATCCAGATAAAGCGGCGGCAACTCAGGCAAATAACCCAGCTGCTTTTTAGCCTGGTTAGGATGCTCCAGAACATCAAATCCGTTAACAACGGCTTTTCCGCTTGTGGCGGAAAGATATCCTGTTAAAATATTCATTGTGGTGGATTTTCCGGCACCGTTAGGTCCCAAAAAACCAAGTATCTCTCCGTCGTTAACAACAAAAGATATATCGTCAACAGCCTTATGGGAGCCATACTTTTTAGTGAGGTTTTTTACCTCGATCATTGATATCCCTCCATATTGAAAGTCATTTTTATTATAATAACAAACCGAACTCGGTTAATTGTAAACAGAATATAAATAATCCTTAAAGTAATATTTTACATTTCTGTGAGTTTTTGCTGTTTATCAAAGATCTCCTGCATAAGTGCGGGAGCTACGGTGTCTTGCTTTACCGCTTTAATAAACTGCGCTAAGTGTCTTATATGTAACGCTCTTAAAGCGTCACCTTTTTCTTTAGATGCTTCTAAAGCATCGCCGTCATAATGACGGGGAAAATCAGCATACCAGTCAACCGCAGTGGTGGCACCTTTTATATGTGACAGTCTGCCTAAAGGCAGTCCTGGCTCTTTGTCCACGTTGCTTAAGTCAACGCAGCCGGGCTCCACCGACATTATATATGAGGTCTCCCACTCACCTGCGTGGCAAGGGTATTTGGAAACTATCTTTCTGGCTTCATCACCAAGACTTTTATCGCCGTCAAGCGGAAAACTGTCATTGAACATATATATGGTATAGTCTCTTTTCTCATAAAGCTGATACTGAATAAAATAGTTCAGCATGTTCCAGTTTCCGCCGTGACAGTTGTAAAAAACTATCTTCTTAAAGCCGTTTCGTGCGATCTCACTTACCACGTTTTCCAACAGCTCCAAAGCAAGCTTTGGCTCTATGGTAACAGCACCGGGAAAACACTTTGCTTCGTTGATCTGACCAAATATGTATCCGGGGAAAACCACACAAGGTTCAAGCTCTGCCGCTTCAACACAAGTACTGTGGGCTATCAGCACGTCAGTACCCAAAGGTGCATGGTCAGCGTGACGCTCCAACACACCGATAGGCAAAACACATACTTTTGTTTCCTTAACAGCCTTTGCAAAGTCGTTTGAATTAAGCAGTTCCCATCTCATAACAAACGCTCCTTATTTAGCACCTATCAGCTTCATAAAGTTTTCTGTGATCAGCGCATGACCTGCGTCGGTAGGATGCACACCGTCAGCAGACCAATGTGTTCCCTGCTTTTTAGTATAAGCCTGTGCAAAAATTCCATCAAGAGGTAAATAAAGGGCGTTGTATTCAACCGCCAGTTTTCTGCAAACACGGATCTTTGCGTCAAGATCGTTTCTCCACTCATTCCAGTTTTCCTCATCAGTAGCGATGTTAGGAAGAACATAAGGCTCGATCATAATAATTCTTGCAGAAAGCTTATTCTTAATATCATCCAGCAGTTTGCGGTAATTTTCCTCATACTGCTGAGCAGTAGTGATCTGGTTATTGTCAAATCTTCTCCAGGTATCGTTTACACCGATATAAACGCTGACAACAGTGGGTTTAGGATCAAAACCGGTACATTCTGCATCCCAACGATCAAGCAGGTCCCAAGTACGGTTACCTGACACGCCACGGTTGTAAAATCTAACGTTGAGCTCAGGATAGAGCATATTAAACTCACCTGCAACTCTGATAGGATAACCGTAGCCCATACTGTTGGGGTTGCTGCGGTCACGTCCGCAATCGGTTATGCTATCGCCCTGAAACAATACAACATCGTTTTCCTTTAAGAACATATCAATTACCTCTTTTTATTTATTTGCCCCAAGAATCCTTAAGGGCTACAACTCGGTTGATAATTTTCTTTTCATCGGTGGAATCCTTGTCAATGCAGAAATATCCCTGACGCATAAACTGGAAGGTCTCTCCAACTTTTGCAGACTGAACGTCGGATGAAATTTTGCAGTTATCAAGAATTACCATAGAATTGGGATTAAGATGCTCGGTGAAATCCGAAACTCCGCTCTCGTCGGAAGGATTTTCCACCTTGAACAGACGGTCGTACAGTCTTACCTGAGCGTCATAGCAATGATCTGCAGATACCCAGTGAAGTGTACCCTTAACCTTTCTGCCGTCAGGACTCTCACCGCCGTAGGATGCGGGGTCGTAGGTTACGTGAACAGTGGTTATCTCGCCGTTTTCATCCTTCTCTAAAGACGCAAATTTAACAAAATAAGCACCCTTTAAGCGTACCTCTTTTTCGGGGCACAGTCTGAAATAGCCTTTGGGCGGCTCTTCACAGAAATCCTCTTTTTCAATGTAAAGCTCCTTTGAAAATACCACTTTCTGTGTACCAAGCTCAGGCTGATTGGGGTTAATAGGCACCTCTATCTCCTCGGTTTTTCCCTCGGGATAGTTATCCACCACCACTTTAAGGGGGTTCAACACAGCCATAGCACGTTTAGCGCTGATATTCAGCTCATCACGAACACAAGACTCAAGCAATGAATAGTCGATAACACTGTTTGCCTTGGAAACGCCTATCTTTTCAACAAAGTTACGTAAAGCCACTGCAGGATATCCACGCCTTCTCATACCGCACAGGGTTGCCATACGGGGATCGTCCCATCCGCTGACAAGACCCTTGTTTACCAAAGCCAAGCAACGGCGTTTACTTGTTATAGTGTAGCTCAAATTCATTCTTGCAAACTCGATCTGACGGGGTGCCTCAGGCCAGTTAAGCTCTTTTAAGGGCCAATCATACAGAGGTCTGTGATCCTCAAATTCAAGAGTGCAAAGTGAGAAGGTTACCTTTTCTGCCGCATCGGAAATGGGATGTGCAAAGTCATACATAGGATAAACACACCATTTATCCCCTGTTCTGTGGTGAGTAGCCTTCAAAATTCTGTAAATAATGGGATCACGCATATTTATATTAGGTGATGCCATATCTATCTTTGCTCGAAGCACCTTTGCACCAGTTTCAAACTCACCGTTGGTCATACGGGTAAACAGGTCAAGGTTTTCTTCAATACTACGCTCACGGTAGGGGCTGTTTTTACCCGGCTCGGTAAGTGTTCCACGATACTCACGTATCTCGTCGGCAGACAGATCGTCAACATAAGCCTTACCTGCTTTAATAAGCTTTATAGCGCAGTCGTAGATAATATCAAAGTAGTCGGAAGCATAGTATATATTGGCAATATCAAAGCCCAACCATTTAATATCCTCGATTATAGCGTCAACATACTCAACATCCTCTTTAGTGGGGTTGGTATCATCCAGACGCAGATTACATACACCGCCGTATTTTTCGGCAGTACCGAAGTCTATGCAGATAGCCTTGGCGTGGCCAACGTGCAGATATCCGTTAGGCTCGGGAGGAAAACGGGTCTGCACACGGGAATATACGCCCTCCTGCAGGTCCTGATTTATAAACTCCTCGATAAAATTTGTGGGAGTAATGTTAGAAACGTCCATTTAAAAATCTCCTAAACTTATATTCTGTTAATAGCATCATTTAGTCTTTGCAAAACACGTTGTTTGCCTAAAAGCTTCATTATAGACCAAAGGTCAGGTGTGTTTACCCTACCTGTTGTTGCCACACGGATAATGGTGCTGACGTCACCCACGTGACCCTTAAAGCTTTCGGGTGACTGCTTATAAGCCTTCACATCAGGTGAAAAGCCTAAAGGCTCACACAAACTGCGGATGTTGGCAAACCAAGCATCCTTATCATCATCCTCATTATAAGCTTTAACATACTCTGTCAAAACTGCCTTTATATCCTCTTTGCTAAGCTGCTCAGGATAACAGTCATTGGGAGTAAACAGCTCATCAAAGAAAAACTCACAGTAAGCCTTAGCATCAGACCATTTAGCAATATCCTTACGGGGATTTTTACCGCCACGGTCTATTTGGAACAAAGATGCAGTGTACTCAGCATCACGGGATATGATGTTATAGAAATCCTCATCATACTGTTTTGCCCAATTTGATACACATTCATAAACGTAATCTGCATCAAAAAGTGATATTACGTTTTTGCTGACGTCTATCAGCTTATTCATATCAAACAAAGCGCCCGACACACTCATCTTCTTAAATGTAAAGGGGAATTTGTCGATACTCTCAAATTTATTTGCCTTACGCCAATCCTCGAAATTGGAGTTGGAAATGGTGGTAAGATACTCCATTACCGCCTCTTTGGGATAACCCTCTGAATGGTAGAACATAACTGCCGCTTCGGGATCCTTGCGTTTAGAAAGCTTACGCTTACCGCCGTTATCCTCTTTCATAATGGGAGCAATATGAGCGTATTTCGGGGGTTTGAAGCCCAACACCCAGAAAAGCTGCAGATGAGTGGGTGTAGAGGATATCCACTCATCACCACGGATAACGTGGGTGGTGCCCATTAAATGATCGTCTATAGCGTGGGCAAAGTGGTAGGTGGGAATACCGTCACGCTTGAGCAAAACGATATCCTGATTGTTTTCGGGCATTTCGATCTTGCCCTTTATAGCATCCACAAAACTGATACGCTTATTTTCATCTCCGGGGGATTTGAGTCTTACAACAAAGGGCTTACCCTCTTTGATGTTCTGCTCAATTTCCTCAAGACTTAAATTACGGCACTTTGCAAACTCACCGTAATAACCGGTAGTTTGCTTATTTTTCTCCTGCTGCTCACGGATTCTTGCCATCTCATCTTCCTCACAGAAGCAAGGATAAGCAAGTCCTTTTTTAATCAGCTCTTTAACGTAGCACTGATAGATCTCAGCACGTTCACTCTGTTTGTAAGGACCGTAATTTCCCTTTTCACCGCCGTCAGGCTGGAAGCCCTCATCAGCAACGATACCGAAAGCCGATAAGCCTTTAACTATTTCGGTCACACCGTCGTCTATCTCACGGAGCTTATCTGTGTCCTCAATTCTTAAGAAAAACACACCCTCAGTAGATTTTGCAGCACGCTGACCTACCATGGAAGCATATATTGCTCCGATATGCAAAAAGCCTGTGGGGCTGGGAGCAAAACGTGTTACCACCGCACCCTCTTTAAGCTCTCTTGCAGGATAAGCTGATGCATAGTCATCAGGGGTTTTTGTTATATTTGGTAATAATAAATCCGCTAATTTGTTGTAATCCAAATCAAATCTCTCCACAAAGCATAATATGTTAACTTACATTATCGCAGAAAATTGTCAAACTATCAACTGTTTTTTTAGTATTTTTTAAATAATTTTAAATTTTATTTGAATATTGCATTATTATGCTTTATAATAGAAAATGGAATAGTATTGAAAGGATCTTGTGTGAAATATGGATGTTCGTGTAGGCGATATACTTGAAATGAAAAAACAGCATCCCTGCGGCTGCAAACAGTTTGTTGTGCTGCGTATCGGTATGGATTTTAAGATCCGCTGTCAGCAGTGTTCTCACGAGGTTATGCTGCCCCGTTCCAAGTGTGAAAAAAACATCAAAAAGATCATTCGGGCAGATGAGTTGTAGCTACGCTTGAAACTTTGATCCATATACTATATTTTTTCGGAGGAATTCATTTTTATGTTTGATAAATTAAAAGAAGTTGAGGCAAGATATGAAGAAATTCAGCAGAAACTGATGGAGCCTGATATTGTAACCAATCAGGAGCAGTTTACTAAGCTGATGAAAGAAACCAAAACCCTTACCCCTATCGTTGAGAAATACCGTGAGTATGCCGCTGCAAAGGCATCTATGGATGAAGCAAGAGAGCTGTTGGATGCAGGCGGTATGGATAAGGATTTTAAGGAAATGGTGGAAGAGGAGTTTGAAAGCTCCAAAGAGAAAATCGAGCAGTGTGCCGAGGAGCTTAAAATACTGCTGTTGCCCCGTGACCCTAACGATGATAAAAACGTTATCGTTGAGATAAGAGGCGGCGCAGGCGGTGAAGAGGCATCATTGTTTGCGGGTGTTCTTACCCGTATGTACTCTATGTACAGCGAGTCAAAGCGTTGGAAATTCGAAATCCTTTCTGCTAATGAGACTGAGCTTGGCGGCTACAAGGAAGTCAGCTTTATGATAGAGGGTGACGGTGCTTATTCCCGTCTTAAATTTGAAAGCGGTGTTCACCGTGTTCAGCGTGTGCCCGAAACTGAGTCACAAGGCAGAATTCACACCTCTACCGTAACCGTTGCAGTGCTTCCCGAAGCTGAAGAGGTGGAAATTGAAATAAACCCCGCCGACTTGCAGATAGATACCTACCGTTCAGGCGGTGCAGGTGGTCAGCACGTTAACAAGACTGAGTCGGCTATCCGTATTACCCATATCCCCACCGGCACTATCGTTGAGTGTCAGGATGAGCGTTCACAGCACAAAAACAAGGATAAGGCTATGAAGATACTGCGTTCCCGAATCTACGATAAAATGATGCAGGAACAGCAGGATGAGATTGCAAGTAACCGTAAATCTCAGGTTGGCTCAGGTGACCGCTCCGAGCGTATTCGAACATATAACTATCCCCAGAGCCGTGTGTCTGACCACAGAATAGGACTTACCCTTTACAAGTTAGAGCAGATCCTTAACGGCGATATGGACGAAGTCATCGACGCACTTATTACTGCTGACAGAGCAGAAAAGTTAAAGCTGAGTGATGAGGAATAATGGAAACTAAAGTTTTAAACACAACTGCACAGCATATAGACACTGCCGCTGAAATCTTAAAAAGCGGCGGTTTGGTTGCCATTCCCACCGAAACGGTGTATGGCCTTGCAGCCAACGCACTTAATGCACAGGCTGTGAAAAACATTTTTGTTGCCAAAGGTCGTGCTCAGGACAATCCTTTGATAGTCCACGTTACAAGCATTGATGAAATAAAGCCATTGGTTACCGAAATACCCGAAAAGGTTTATATGTTGGCAGAAAAGTTCTGGCCGGGACCTTTGACCATGATAATGAAAAAGAGCGACCTTGTGCCCGGTGAAGTCACTTGCGGTATGGATACGGTGGCTATAAGAGTCCCCTCACATAAAGTTGCAAGAGATATTATAAGTCGCAGCGGTCTGCCTTTGGCGGCACCCAGCGCCAATATATCCGGCGGAGTAAGTCCCACCACTGCACAGCACTGCATTGATGACCTAACCGGCAGAGTGGATGCTATTGTGGATGGCGGCAGCTGTGATGTGGGTCTGGAATCCACTGTTATACTTATGTGCAACCCTACCCCACGTTTACTGCGTCCGGGATTTATTACCAAAGAGCAGATAGAAAGTGTTATCGGTAAAATTGATGTGGACGATGCTATTTTAAACCCGTTAAAGGATGGCGTTAAGCCCTCATCACCGGGTATGAAATATAAGCACTATTCCCCTAATGCAAAGGTAGTTATTTTAGAGGGTGACGACAAAGCCTATTGTGATTATGTAAACCAACACGCTGATGAAGGTGTGTTTGCCCTTTGCTTTGATGAGGATGCAAAGCAGCTTAAAGTTCCCTGCATCTGCTACGGTGAGCATAAGGATGAAAAAACTCAGGCAGCAAAGCTTTTCTCAGCTTTGAGGAGTATGGACGAAAAGGGTGCAAAGCTTGTTTTTGCAAGAATGCCTAAAGCTGACGGAGTTGGTCTTGCGGTGGTTAACCGACTGCTTCGTGCGGCGGCGTTTCAAGTTATAAATTTATAAAAAAGGAGTGCAGAATTTATGGATAAAATATTCATTGTAGGTCTTACCGGCCCTTCCGGTTCGGGTAAATCTGCCTTTGCCGAAATTCTGCACAAAAGCGGCATTGATGTTATAAATGCCGATGAGGTTGCACGTTTGGTGGTGGAAAAAGGCTCACCTTGTCTTGACAGATTATGTGACGCATTCGGCAATGAAATTTTAAATG
>JAFQWA010000006.1 GCA_017407705.1 Clostridia bacterium | reverse complement strand
ATGGTATCACAGCAGACGTTTACACAGAGCTGTTGAACCTCTACAACGAGATGGATATCCCTGCTAACGACGATGACAACATCGACGACGGCGACGAGGATGAGGATAACAACGACAACAACAACGCAGGCACTGATGATGACGATAACGCATCAACAGGCGCAGCAGCACCTATCAGCATTTTGGTAATGGCTGCAGCAGCAGGCGTGGTTCTCCTCAATTCCAAAAAGAGATAAATAACCCTCTTTAAAAATAATTAAAACCTACCGGTTAATTCCGGTAGGTTTTTCTTTTTGGTTAAGATAATATGTTTTTATACAAAATGCCTTAAAACCGCAATTTTTGTTAAATGAAAATTATTTTACATTTTATGAAAATTATACTTGCATTTATAATTGATATATGCTAAAATAATTTTTGTCACAAAAAGTTGATACGCGCTTGTAGCTCAGCTGGATAGAGCATCTGCCTTCTAAGCAGAGGGTCGGGGGTTCGAGTCCCTCCAAGCGTGCCATATTAACTTATATGGTGGGTATAGCTTAGTTGGTTAAAGCGCCAGTTTGTGGCACTGGAGACCGTCGGTTCGAATCCGACTATCCACCCCATATAAATAAAGGACTAAGTCGTCAGACTTGGTCTTTTGTTTTTTTGCGTCAGGATTCGAACCGACATAAATGTTTTTCGGTTGCCTTTTGAAAAAAAGGCGAGAAAAACATATTTCAATTAGCGGCACGAAGTGCATGAGGTGCGGAGCACGCACCTCGAATCCGACTATCCACCCCATACAGATAAGGGACTAAGTCGTTAGACTTGGTCCTTTGTTTTTTGCATCAGGATTCGAACATATTAAACCTTAACATTCTCATTGAATTTACAACTGCCAGTAGGGAAACGCCCACATCTGCAAAGATAGCCAACCACATATTAGCTATTCCAAAACCGCTGAGTATTAACACTATCGCCTTAACGCCCAATGCAAAAACTATGTTTTGCAAAACAATACCTTTAGTTTTCTTGGCTATTAAAACCGCATCAACAACACGTGAGGGTTCGTCAGTCATCAGCACAATATCCGCCGCTTCAATGGCACTGTCACTACCCATACCGCCCATTGCAATACCCACGTCAGCCATAGCGATAACCGGTGCGTCATTGATACCGTCACCCACAAAAGCCAGTTTGTGATTTGGTTTGTTTTGGGTGCCGTATTTCTCCACTAACTCAACCTTTTGATCAGGCAGAAGCTGATAGTGATAATCATCAACACCCACTTGTTTAGCGGTAACGTCAGCGGCTGATTTGCTATCTCCTGTGAGCATAACAATGCGCTGAATACCACTGTTTTTCAGCTCTTTGACGGCTGATACTGCGTCGCTTTTAAGCTCGTCGCAAATGTTTATTTTACCTGCTAAAACGCCGTCTATGGCGATATAAACCGCTGTGCCGCTGTTGTGTGAGGGCACTTGTATATGGTGCGTTTGCATCAGCTTTAAATTTCCTGCAAGGATACGCTTTTGCTCATATACCGCCTGTATACCCAACGCCGCTATTTCGGTATACTCAGTAATGCGGTGGGCATCGATTTCGCCGCTAAATTCATTTACAACAGACCTTGCAATAGGGTGGTTAGACCCACTTTCCGCAACAGCGGCATACTTTAACACATCCTCTTTTGAAAATCCGTTATAGGGGGTAATGCTTTCAACTTTGAATTTGCCGGTGGTAAGTGTGCCTGTTTTGTCAAAAACAACGGTTTTAACGTTGCTCAGCGCCTCCAGATAGTTTCCGCCTTTAACCAAAATACCACGCTTAGATGCCGCTCCGATAGCACTGAAATAGCTAAGGGGAATTGAGATCACCAAAGCACAAGGGCAGGACACTACTAGGAAGGTCAATGCACGATAAAGCCAATTGTAAAAGTTGCCGAAAATAAGTGGTGGAATCACTGCGATAAGTAGGGCTGCTAAAACAACGCAGGGGGTATAAACACGTGCGAATTTTGTAATGAAATTTTCTGCAGGTGCTTTTTTCTCAGAGGCGGTTTCAATAAGTTTTAATATTTTAGAAACCGTTGAATCATCAAAGGTTTTTGTAACTTTTAAATAAATAACACCCGATAAATTTATGCAACCTGATAAAGCCTCGCTGTTTTCAGATACATCACGGGGAATCGACTCACCGGTCAACGCTGAGGTATCAAGCTGTGAGTTGCCTTTTATAATCACACCGTCTAAGGGCACTTTTTCACCGGGCAACACCTTTATAACATCGCCGATTTTGACCTGATCAGGACTAACGATACGTTCTTCGTTATCAGCAACAACACGGGCGGTATCGGGCTTTATATCCATTAAAGCTAATATGGATCTGCGAGACCTGCCAACCGCCAGATCTTGAAAAAACTCACCGATCTGATAAAACACCATAACCGCAATAGCCTCACTGCTTTCGCTTATGATAAGTGCACCCACAGTGGCGATAAGCATTAAAAAGTTTTCGTCAATAAAGTTTAAAGACCGCACCTTTTTTACGGCATTTACAATTACACTGTAGCTTACAAGAAGGTAGGAAATAAGGGTGATGATAAGCTTTACAGTTCCGAAAATAAAGGGTAGAAGGGTAGTGAGAAACAGTAAAAAACCGCAGATGACCAGTATGTTTTTGACGTTAAGTACAGACTTTTCTTCAACAGCGGCATCACACGACTTTAACACAACCTTTACATCAGGCTCAATGCTTTTGATTATATCAACACACACCTTTTCAGCATCGGTGTTATATTCAATTTTCAACGTCTTAGTGGCAAAGTTAAGACTTGCCGATTTAACGCTTTCAAGGGTATTGATTTTATCAACTATCTTTGATGCGCAGTGGGCACAGTCAAGCCCTTGTAAAATATATTCTTTTTGCATTTATTTACTCCTTAACGTGGTCCAGACCTTGCTCAAATATCTGCATAATATGGTCATCAGACAGGGAATAGTAGGCACTTTTTCCCGACTTACGGTACTTTACCAAATTAGCCTGCTTTAATATTCTGAGCTGATGGGAAATAGATGACTTGGTCATATTTAAAAGACAGGCAATATCGCATACACACATTTCGTGAATACTTAATGCGCTTAAAATTTTGATTCTTGTGCTGTCACCGAAAATCTTGAAAAGCTCTGCTAAATCGTAAAGCAAAAGCTCATCGGGAAAAGACTTTTTAACAGCATTTACAATATCTTGATGTATGATATTGCAATCACATCTTGATTCGTTAGTTGACATATTTTATTACCTCCGTAAAACAGTTGAATAGTTGTTCAACTATTTATATAATACCCCTAAAAAATCATTTTGTCAATAAAAAAATAATAATTGATAAAAGCGTGATTATTTGGTATAATTATATATATTTTATCTTTTATAGGAGAAAAGCAAAATGAACGTTACTTTGATTTCGCATACACCCAGTCCCGAAAAGACTATTGCTGCAGCAGCAAAGCTGTGTTATTCACCTGCGATTATTGATGATATTTTCAATGACCTTACCGATGAAAAAGCAGCAGGCTTTGTAGAAATGCTGTCTGAGATAGGTCACGAAAGTCCTATTGAACACGCTTCATTTACCTTTGGAATTGAAGGAGTTTCCCGTGCTTTGTTGGCACAGATAACTCGTCATCGAATTGCATCCTACTCGGTGCAGAGTCAGAGATATGTAAGCGAAAATCAGTTTGAGTATGTGGTACCGCCCGAGATTGAGGCCGACGCAATGGCTAAGGCTGAGTTTTTAGAGGCAATGGAGCAGGCTCAGGCACATTATGAGAAAATTGCCGAGATCCTTACCAATACCCATTATAATACTATGATCGCTGAGGGTGTTGATGAGAAAAAGGCAAAACGTGACGCCTCTAAAAAAGCTATTGAGGATGCAAGATTTGTGCTTCCTAACGCTTGCGATACCAAAATGATAGTTACATTCAATGCAAGAAGCTTGCAGAACTTTTTTGCACACCGCTGCTGCAACCGTGCACAGTGGGAAATAAGAGAATTAGCTGATAAAATGTTGGCTTTGGTGCAGGAGGTTGCTCCTAATCTGTTTAAATATGCAGGTCCTCCTTGTGTACGTGGCGGTTGTCCTGAGGGCAAGATGACCTGCGGCAAGGCACTTCAAATGAGAAACAAATATTTAAAAAAATAAGTCGGTGATTTGATCTTGGGTAAACTTATAGTAATTGAAGGACTTGACGGCAGCGGAAAATCCACACAAATTGAGCTGCTTAAAGCCTATTTGGATGAAAATTGCATAAACTATAAACAAATTAAATTGCCTGATTACGAGGATAAGTCCAGTACACTGGTTAAAATGTATCTTCAGGGTGATTTCGGCAACAAGCCTGATGACGTTAACGCTTTTGCTTCATCATCATTTTATGCGGTGGACCGTTTTGCCAGTTATAAGCGTCATTGGGGCGATGATTACAACAACGGCACTTTAATATTGGCTGACCGTTATACCACCTCTAACGCCGTACATCAGACCTGTAAGCTTCAGGAAAGTCAGTGGGACAACTATCTTGACTGGTTGTATGATTTTGAGTTTAATTTAATAAAAATACCCAAACCCGATCTGGTGCTTTATTTTGATATGCACCCCGATATTTCTCAGCGTTTAATGAGTCATAGATACAAGGGTGATGAGGGCAAGAAGGATATTCACGAACGTGATACCGAGTATTTAAAGCACTGCAGAAAAGCGGCTTTGTATGCGGCAAACCGTTTGGGTTGGAGTGTTATCACTTGCTTTGAGGGTGATGAGCCCTTGTCCATTGAAAGTATTTTCGAGAAGGTAAAGGCAGAGGTATTGAAGGTATTGTAAGAAAGGATTAACTTATGATTTATGTTTTTTTGGCAAACGGCTTTGAAGAGATTGAAGCACTTGCTACCATAGATATTTTAAGAAGATGCGAAATAGACGTTACGACCGTTGGTGTTGGCTCTCAGGATGTAAGAGGTGCCCACGGAATAACCGTGCTTAGCGATACAGTGGATTCACTTATAGTTCCTACTCCTGATATTGATGCTATTGTTTTGCCCGGTGGTATGCCCGGCACACTGAATTTGGAAAAATCCAAGGCGGTGCAGGGATTTATTGACTACGCTATCTCAAAAAATATTCTGGTAGGAGCCATTTGTGCTGCACCCTCTATATTGGGTCACAAGGGCTTGCTTAAGGGCAAAAAAGCCACCTGCTTCCCGGGATTTGAGGAGCAGCTGTACGATGCTCAGGTGGTCGCTGACGGCGTTGTGCAGGACGGTAATATTATCACCGCAAAAGGTGCGGGATGCAGCTTTGATTTTGCTTTAGCCATTGCCAAATGTGTTGTAGGTGAACATAAATCCAACAGTGTTAGGATGTCAATGCAATGCGTAAAATAACAGATATACGGGAATATAAGGCCCGTTTGAGAGCTCAATGCAGGGCAAAAAGAGAGGCTCTAACACCTGATGAAAAACAGCGTATGGACGCATCAGTGTTGAAAAGAGCCACCAGCCTGTATAAATATAAAGAGGCAAAAACCGTTGTTACCTATGTATCCACTGCCATTGAAGTGGATACCCGTGAGCTGATAAATCACGCATTAAGAAACGGGAAAAGGGTAGCGGTGCCAAGATGTGTGCCCGATACAAGAGAAATGGAATTTTTCTATATAAATTCACTTGATGAGCTGGAAAAAGGCAGTTTTTCTGTGGACGAGCCAAACCCCGATAAGCACGAGAAGGTTACGGATTTTAAGGGTAGCATTTGTTTTGTCCCAGGCCTTTGTTTTGACAAAAGAGGGTATAGACTGGGTTACGGCAAGGGCTATTACGATAGATTTCTTTCGGGATACGAGGGCACCACAGTGGGCCTTTGTTATTCTAATTGTATCCGTCATAGCCTGATCTACGGCAAATTTGACCGTAAATCCGATATTGTTATAACAGAACGGGGCATTATCAGAACTTATCTTTAGAGGTGAAAAACTATGGATAACGAAAACAAATCCTTCAATTTAGATGATATTTTGAATGAATATAAGGCGGGTAAACCTGCAGAGCAGCCTGAGGCTGAAAAGCCGGTTGAGGCTAATGCTGAGGCTGACGACTTTTCTATTGCTAACTTTACCGTTAACGAGGAGCAACCCTTAGACGATGCAGCAGGTGTACCGCTTTCTTCTGTTGCAACTGCTAAAAAGAAAGGTAAAAAGCCAAGAAAAGGCAAGGGCTGTATGACTGTGGCTATATGGCTGGCGGTTATTGGTACTGTGTCGGTGGTGCTTTCGTCTTTGGTCATAATGGCGTTTATAGACGTTATCGGCATTACCTTTGGCGCTGACGTGGAGAGGGAAATAGTTATACCTGAAGGTGCGTCAACTCAGAAAATAGCTGAGATTTTGGACGAGGCTGAGGCTATAAGATATCCCTTGTTCTTTAGAATTTATTCTAAGCTTACCAAGGCTGACGGTACATATCAGTACGGCAGATATTACGTGAAATCCTCTTACGGCTACGAGGGTATCGTTAACGAGTTGCAACAGATCGGTGCCCGTGCTGAGGAGGTTAAGGTAACTATCCCTGAGCGCTCTAATTTAGACCAGATCATGGCTATTTTAGAAAAAAATAACGTTTGTACCAAGGCTGATTTTAAGTCGGCTATGGCTAAATCTACTTTTGACTATGAATTTATCAAGGGCATTCCCGTTGAGAAGGTGCATTACCTTTTAGAGGGCTACCTTTATGCCGATACCTACATTTTCTATAAGAGTGATGGGGAAGACGGCGTTAAAGATGCAAAACGTGCCATAGATAAGCTGTTGTCTGAGCTTGATAACAAGCTTACTGATGAGATGTATGCTCAGGCTGAAAAAATGGGTTACAGTATGCACGAGATAATGACAATGGCATCTATTATCGAGCTTGAAGCCAGTGGTAATCCCACTGATATGGCAAAGGTAGCTCAGGTGTTCTATAACCGTCTTAATTGGGATGAACCCAAGCTGCTTGGCTCAACACCCACCGCAGAATATCCTTACGGTAGCGGCAGATATGACACCAATAAAAACGAGGGCTTACCTCCGGGACCCTTGTGCAGTCCCAGCTTTGATGCTATAAAGGCTGCTCTTTATCCCGATACAAGTGTTAAAGCCACTTACTTTGTGACCGATAAATATATGAAATTCTATTATACAAATTCACTTTCAGAGCACAATGCTATTATAAGAAAGCTGAAAAATCAAGGAATTTGGGAGTACTAATGAGTAATAAAAAATTAGAGGTATTATCACCTGCAGGTGATCTTACCCGACTTAAAGCCGCAGTGGATTTTGGCGCTGATGCAGTTTACTTTGCAGGTAAAGAGTTCGGTATGCGTGCCGCACCGGGCAATTTCAGTTTAGATGATATTGCAACAGGCGTTAAATATGCTCATAACAGCGGTGCTAAGGCGTATATTACGTTGAATACCCTGCCGAGAAACGATGAGGTAGCAAGAATACCTGAGTTTATTCAGGCGGCAAGTGATGCAGGTGTGGATGCTTTTATCGTTACCGATATCGGCACCATCAATATGGTTAAAAAATATGCACCTAAATGCGAACTGCATATATCGGTGCAAACGGGTATAGTTAACTATGAGTCGGCAAGATTTTACCACGAACTGGGTGCTGACAGAATCGTCGTTGCCCGTGAGTTAACACTGGAAGAAATCGCTGAGATCCGTGCTAAAACGCCAAAATCCCTGGAGATAGAGGCTTTTGTTCACGGCGCTATATGTATGTCGGTTTCAGGCAGATGCTTGCTGTCAAACTATCTTACCGGCAGAGATGCTAACAGGGGTGACTGCGCTCAGCCTTGCAGATGGAAATATCATCTTGTGGAGGAGACCCGTCCGGGACAGTATATGGAGATCTCTCAGGACCATAAGGGCAGCTACATTTTAAATGCTCAGGATATGTGTATGATTGAGCATATACCTGAGTTGTACAACGCAGGTGTTACAAGTCTTAAGATTGAGGGTAGAGCAAAAACCGAGTATTATACCGCCGCAGTGACTAATGCTTACCGCCGTGCGGTAGATGAGTTTTTGCGTGAGGGTGATGGATATAAGCCCTCTGCCGATCTGCTGGAAGAGGTAAACAAAATAAGTCACAGAGTGTATTCGCCGGGCTTTTATTTCGGTACACCAAAGGTGGGTCAGGTTTACGATAATGGCGGTTATATCAGGGATTATGAGCTTATTGCAGTGGTGCTGGATTATTCCGACGGTATTGCAACAGTGGCCCAGCGAAACAAGTTTTATCCCGGAACCTTTGACGTTTTAGACCCCAAAAAGGGCAGCTATCTTATAGAGGTGGACAGTCTTTATGATAAGGATATGCAGCCTTTAGAGTGTGCAAAATATGCTGCGGATATAGTGAAGTTCAGATGTGAGCCAATATCCAAAGGCTCTTTTATAAGAATAAAAAAATGACCGAAGAATTTTTCTTCGGTCATTTTTATTTATACTGAATTATTCGTCTTTATCTTCACAGTCATCCCAGGTGATATCCTGTTCAACAAAGCCCTTTTTCTTTTGTCTGTTAACAATAAGCTTTACAATAAATCCTGATACGAAAACTAAAGCCATAACAGCCCAGCCCAGGACAATGTTAGACGCTAATGAATAGCCGTCAGCCGCACCGTAAACACCGCCACCTTGGAACAGAACAACTATATTCCAAACAAACAGTACGCTAAGCAGTACGGGTGCTATAAATCTAACGGAAGCAGTAAACCACCAAGAGGGCATTTTGAATTTGTTGGTGTTTTTATTTATCTCCTTCAAAACCTTAGAGGGCTTAAAGAACCAACCGATAGCAATACATTCCAAAACGCCTATCAGCAAAAGGTTAAAGCTGTTTGCCCAGTTATCCACTATATCAAGACAAGCAAGACCTGCTGAGGTGGTATAAATAAGTGAGATAATAGCAGCAACAGCGCAGGTTGCGATGGTGCACTTTTTATGAGGCAAGTTAAATTTATCTGCGATGGCGGTAGAAACACCTTCGATTATAGAGAAGGCTGAGTCGATAGCTAAGGTTACCAAACACAGATAGAATATAATACCGAATATTGCGTTTAAAACGCCGTTGTTGGTAAGTAAAACGATTGCCTGAGGATAAACGATAAAGGCAGTTGCAACACCTGATGAGGTCATAGAATCCAACATACCTACGCCACCCATTGTGCTGAACATAACAATACCTGCAAGCACGCTGATAGCCATATCTGAGAAAGCGATGATAAGTGTATCAACAGCGATGTTGCTCTTGCGGTCAAGGAACGAGCCGTAAGCAAACATAATCGCCATCATAACCGACATACTGTAAAACACCTGACCGAAAGCATCTACCCAAAGAGTTGCATTAGACAGCGCTGAAAAATCAGGAACAAAGAACTTTGCAACACCTTCCATAGCGCCGGGCATTGTAATACCCTTAGCAGCCATAATGGCAAGACATACAACGGGTGCGAATACAGTGATTTTAACTACCTTACCAACACTCTGTGTGCCGTTTCTTATGCAGTAATAGATGAGGCCCCAAGCAACTAACAGTGCTATTATAACAGAGGTTGAAATAGTGTTAAAACCTGAGGTTGTGCCGGTGGTCTGAATCTCGGTTAAGAACAGCTTACTTGCAGCCTCGGTATTACCGGTCATACCTGCAAATTTAAAGCTTTCTACTATCATAAAGAGAACCCAAGCGAAAACCACTGAATAGTAAGTTGCGATAACAAATGCGTTGGATGTGGCGGCCCAGCCAATAGGCTCAAACTTTTTGTTTATGCCACGCAAGGCACCGGGAGCACCTTGTCTCATACGTCTGCCGATGGCAATTTCCATCATCAACAGAGGAATACCTAAAATCAGCATAGCAGCCAGATACACCAGCAGGAACGTACCGCCGCCGTGTTTTGCGGCAAGTCCGGGAAAACGCCAGGCGTTTCCTAAGCCTACTGCGGAACCTACAGCTGCCAAAATAAATGTTGAACGTGATGACCACGTTGCTCTTTTTGACATTTTATTTTCCCCCTATATTATTTATTTACAGCTGCCTTTAAAGCATCGACTTTATCGGTCTTTTCCCAGGTAAAGTCAGCATCAATTCTGCCGAAATGACCGTAGTTACAGGTCTTGCGGTAGATAGGACGTCTTAAATCAAGATCACGGATAATAGCAGCAGGACGAAGGTCAAATACCTTGTTAACTGCATCAGCAAGCTCTGTATCACTTACCACGCCTGTACCGAAGGTATCTACCATAACAGAAACAGGACGTGCCACGCCGATAGCGTAAGCGATCTGGATCTCGCACTTTTTAGCCAGCTTTGCCGCAACGATATTTTTAGCCACATAACGGGCAGCGTAGGCGGCGGAACGGTCAACCTTTGTGGGATCCTTACCTGAGAAAGCACCGCCACCGTGACGGGCATATCCACCGTAGGTATCAACAATGATCTTTCTTCCGGTAAGACCTGTGTCACCCTGAGGACCGCCGATAACGAATCTACCGGTGGGGTTGATGTAATACTTGGTGTTTGCATCAACTAAGTTGCAGGGCAAAACAGCGTCGATAACGTATTTTTTAATGTCTGCTCTGAGCTGCTCGGTGGTAACCGACTCATTATGCTGTGAAGACACAACAACTGCATCTATTCTTAAGGGGTTATTGTTTTCATCGTATTCAACAGTGATCTGAGTTTTACCATCAGGACGCAAGTAGGGGAGAGTTCCGTTTTTTCTCACCTGAGTGAGCTTGATAGCCAGTTGATTTGCATAGTAAGCGGTCATAGGCATAAGCACTTCAGTTTCATCACAAGCAAAACCGAACATCATACCCTGATCTCCTGCACCGTTTTGGTTAAGCTCGTCCTGTTCACCTGCTTTGAGCTCGTAAGAGTCGTTAACACCCATAGCAATATCGGGTGACTGCTCGTCAATAGAGGTCATAACAGCGCAGGTATTACCGTCAAAGCCCTGAGTGGCATCGTTATATCCAATGTCGCACAAAACCTTTCTTACGATCTTGGGGATATCCACATCAGCAGTGGTAGTGATCTCGCCCATAACAGTAACAACACCTGTGGTTGCAAAGGTTTCGCAAGCAACACGTGCGGTTTTATCATTGGCAATAATGCTGTCCAAAACAGCATCGGAAATCTGGTCGCATACTTTATCGGGATGTCCTTCTGTAACGGATTCCGATGTAAATAATTTCTTCATATATATTCCTTCCTTTCTTTTACACAAAAAAACACGGCTACTTTCAGCAGCCGTGGATAAAGTTTTTTTAAAAACCTCATCTCACGGTCAAACGCCGCAGGATTTGGCACCTTGCAAAAACGCAGGTTGCCGGGCTTCATAGGGCCATTCCCTCCACCACTCTTGATAAGGATACTATTAAACTGTATGCTATTGTAACAGAATCGACATATTATGTCAACAAAAATTTTGAAACTGCCTTACTTACACTCTTATAAAGTACAAATGTAAGCACAGCATTTACCCCTGCTTTAATAAGGTTGAAGGGCAAAATAGCGGGGAGCATAAGCTGTAACACCACGTTAACGGGAGTGCCCATAAATATGGGTGTGAATATCAGATTCCAGATAACCATTGCAACCACCTGTGCAACAACGCCCACCAAAAGTGCGATAATAGCACGTTTTAAGGTCTTTTTACCTCTGTATATAAGTCCCGATGCGATAACAAAGCTACCGGTGGCAAAAACGTGCATCAGACAGCCGATCCAACCGCTGCTTGCACTTACGGTAAGTGCTTGGATTATGGATGTGACCACTGTCATAATAAGTCCTGTTACGGGACCAAACAGAAATGATCCTATTAAAATAGGAATGTCAGCAGGATCATACTCCAAAAAAGGCGCTGCGGCGAAAATTGGGAAGTGGACAAGGTACACTAAAATAATGGAGATGGCGCACAGCATAGCAGCAGCAACTAACTTTACCACTTGATTTCTTGACTTGTTCATAATAACTCCTTCTTGTGCCTTTTCGGAAAAGAAAATGCCCTGAACGTACAACACGGTCAGGGCATAATAAATCTAACTGATTACTCTTCTTTCATCCGGACTTTAACCGTCGGCTTCGGGATCACACCGAAATCAGCAAAAAGCTCGCGGGCTTGTCGATACACATCGCATTACCGCCGGTGGGGAATTACACCCCGCCCTGAAGACACTGTTTATTTTTGTATTATCAGTATATGCTATAATTCGACGATTGTCAACTGTAAAAATAAATAAAAAACCTCTTGACAAAAGGGGCAAGAGGTGGTATTATTTTGTTAACAACAAAGAAGAACCGTCCGTTCTCACCTTGTGGCACTGGCTTAACAAGGTCATACGAACACCGATTTTATCGGTTTTTTCGGGCGGATTTTATCTGTCCGTTTTTTTTGTTGTAGAAATATTTTTCGGAGGTGTTTGACCATTAGCAAACAAGAGCATTCCATCAATGAGGAAATCAAAGACAAGGAAGTCAGACTGATCGATTCCGATGGCTCACAGCTTGGTATCGTTTCAATCGAAGAGGCCTTGAAAAAAGCGATAGCCCGTGACCTTGACCTGGTTAAAATTGCGCCTAACGCAGTTCCGCCGGTGTGTAAAGTTATGGATTACGGTAAGTTCCGTTTTGAACAGGCTAAACGTGAGAAGGAAGCAAGAAAGAGTCAGAAGGTTGTTGAGACTAAGGAGATCCGTTTAGGTCTTAATATCGACGTTCACGATTTCAACACCAAAGCAAAACATGCTCAGCGTTTTATTAAAGACGGTGATAAGGTTAAAGTTTCTATCCGCTTCAGAGGTCGTGAGATGGGACATCCTGAGATCGGTCTTGAAACAATGAACAGATTTGCTGAAACCTGTGCTGAGTTTTCCGTTGTGGAAAAACCTGCTAAGATGGAAGGGCGCAATATGCTGATGTTCTTAGCGCCTAAGAAAAATTAACCTATTATAATCAAGGAGGAAACCTAAATGCCGAAGATTAAAACACACAGCGGTGCTAAAAAACGTTTTAGCCTCACTAAGAATGGTAAAGTTAAACGTGCACATGCAAACAAGTCACACATTCTTAACAAGAAGACGACTAAAAGAAAGAGAAATTTGAGAAAGACCACAATGGCTGACGTAACTAATGTGGCTCAACTTAAGCGTCTTATCCCTTACAAATAAAATTTGACGGTTATTTCCGTTTGCCGAGAAAGGAAAGATTAAAATGGCAAGAGTTAAAGGCGCTATGATGACGCGCAAAAGAAGAAACAAAGTATTAAAGCTTGCAAAGGGTTATTTTGGCTCTAAACATAAGCTTTTCAAAACTGCTAAAGAGGCTGTTATGAAATCAGGCAACTATGCCTATATCGGCCGTAAGCAGAAAAAGAGAGATTTCAGAAGATTGTGGATCACACGTATTTCTGCTGCTTCAAAGATCAATGGAATGAACTATTCCACATTTATGAACGGTCTTAAAAAAGCAGGTATCCAGATGAACCGTAAAATGTTGGCTGAGCTTGCAGTTAATGACGCTGCCGGTTTCGCAGCGCTCGTTGAACAATCAAAGGCTGCTTTGAGCAAATAAGACAAACGCACCTGAGCAAGCACTCGGGTGCGTTTTTGTTTAAATTTCAAGGTAGAGGAAGTAGATTTGCCTTGTTTGAGACCATTACAAGCAGGAATAATCCAAGAATAAAATTAGTATCAAAGCTGTTTTCTTCAAGCCGAACAAGGACTGAAAACGGCTTGTTTGCCGTTGAAGGACTAAGACTGTGTCTGGATGCGGTAAGGTCGGGAATAGCCCCTTGTGAGGTGTATTTTACCCAAAGCTTTAAGGACAAGCATCCCGACGAATTGCAGGAGCTTACAGCTGCATCAAACAGTTCATTTTTGACAGATGAGCATATTTTTGATAAAATATCAGATACAGTATCACCTCAGGGCGTGGTTTGTGTTTTGCCTATGATGAAGAATCAGATTCAACTCAAATTAGGCGGCAAATACGTTGCACTGTGCAACGTGGCAGACCCTGCTAATTTAGGTGCAGTAAGCCGTACGGCAGAGGCACTGGGGATTGACGGTATGCTGGTTTGCGGCGGCTGTGATATGTATAATCCTAAGGCACTGCGTGCGTCTATGGGTGCGCTGTTTAGAATATGCGCTGTAAGTGTAAGTGAGGATGAAATGTTTGAGCTGTTTAGGGCGAATAACATAAAAACCTTCGCTTCCACTCCAAGAACTACTGCAACGCCCTTAAAGGATTGTGACTTTTCATCAGCCTGCGCAGTGCTTGTGGGCAACGAAGCTAACGGGCTCAGCGATGAAGTAATTGCTAAATGTGATGAAACTGTGACTATTCCTATGGAGGGCAGGGCAGAGTCGCTTAATGCGTCGGTTGCGGCAGCGATTTTGATGTATGAGATAAAAAGATAAAAGGAGGTAAACGTTGTGAAAAATGCCAGATACTGGATATGGCTCCAAACTGCTTTAGGCTATGGGTCTGCAAAAGCTATCCGAGTTTTAGAGCATTTTGATAGCGTTGCCGATTTTTATAATGCCGGTGAAAACAAGTGGCGTGAAATGAAAATGTTTACGTCCTTAGAGCTTGAGCGACTGAAAAAAGCCTCGTTAAATCAGGCTGATCAGGTAATAAGAGAGTGTGACAGATGCGGTTACAGTATTATCACACCTGATGACGACCAATATCCCGTCAGGCTGCTCAGGATCAAGGATCCACCGGTGGTGCTGTACGTTTGGGGCACGTTACCGGATATTGACGATAACGTTACCATTGCTATGGTGGGTACACGTAAATGTACCGAAAACGGATTGATAGTGGCTGAGCTGCTGGGCTACCGTATTGCTCAGGCAGGTGGTATTATAGTCAGCGGCGGTGCCAAAGGAATAGACACTGCTTGCAGTCAGGGTGCTGTTGACGCTAAGTCTGCATCGGTTATTGTACTTGGTTGCGGACTTAATCATCCTTATTTGCTTGACAATCTGCAGATAAGAAACAACGTGGCTAAAAACGGTGCTGTTATAAGTGAGTATCAGCCCAGATATTCCTCTTCACGTTACACCTTCCCAAGACGAAACCGAATTATGTCGGCGTTAGCTTTGGGTGTGGTAGTGGTTGAGTCGCCCAAAAAGAGCGGATCCCTTATTACTGCAGATCACGCTTTGGAGCAGGGTAAGGATGTTTATGCCATACCCGGTGATATTATGTCAGAAGCTTATGCAGGTAATAACGCTATGCTGCAAGACGGTGCTACTGCGGTTTACACCCCTTATGACATTTTGTCTGAATATGTTAGTGAGTATCCGCATAGATTAAATTTGAAAAACGCAGCGATCCCCATTTCAGAGGATAAGCTGTTTAATAAAATCGCACAAAGATATATCCCAAAAGACAATGAGGGGTACTTTGTGAAAAAGCCTGTAGATAAGGCAAAGCCTATGGAGAAGGTGGCAGATGTAAAAGAGGATTACGGCGAGTTTGTATTGCCCCGGTCTAATGTGCCGCTTTCCGAAAAAACAAGTAAAATTTACAACTGCTTTACAAAAGAGGATGTCACAATAGATATACTTATCAGTAGAAGCGGTATGGATATCGGAACAGTACTGGCGGCAGTTACTGAACTTGAAATTTATGGGCTGATTAAGTCCTTACCCGGCGAAAGGTATAAAGTTAACTTATAATCTCAGAGGAATGGAGAATAAAATATGTCTAAGCTTGTTATAGTTGAGTCTCCGGCTAAAGCTAAAACAATTCAGAAATATTTAGGCAGCGGCTATGAAGTTATTGCTTCTATGGGCCATATTCGTGATCTGCCCAAATCTACTATCGGTGTGGATATTGAAAAGGATTTCGAGCCTAAGTATATTGAAATGAAAGATAAAAAGGACGTTATCAAAAGGTTAAGAGATAAAGCATCAGACAGTGATTACGTTTATCTTGCAACTGACCCTGATAGAGAGGGTGAGGCTATATCCTGGCATCTGTGCCACATTCTTGCCTTGAATGAAAAGGATAACAACCGTATTACATTTAACGAGATCACCAAAAGCGGTGTTGAAAAGGGAATTTCCAATCCCAGAATGATAGATATGGATTTAGTTGACGCTCAGCAGGCAAGACGTGTGCTGGACCGTATTGTGGGTTATAAGCTTAGTCCGTTCCTTTGGAAAAAGGTAAAAAGAGGCTTATCTGCAGGACGTGTTCAGTCAGTTGCAGTTAGGATCGTTGTTGACAGAGAAAACGAGATCCGTGATTTTGTGGCTGAGGAATATTGGTCGATAGACGCACTGCTTCAAAAGGAAAAATCTAAGTTTGAGGCACATCTGCACAGCGGTGCCGACGGTAAAAAGATAAGTATTGTGAGCGGTGAGCAGGCAGAGAGTATATTGAAAGCTCTTGACGGCGCTGAGTATGTGGTTAAATCCGTTAAAAAGGGTACACGTAAAAAGCAACCTGCACCGCCCTTTACCACGTCCACAATGCAGCAGGAAGCTTCCAGAAAGCTCAACTTCAATGCACAACGCACTATGAAAGTGGCTCAGGAGCTTTATGAAGGTGTTGACGTAAACGGCGTAGGCGCAACAGGTCTTATTACCTATATGAGAACTGACAGTCTGCGTATTTCCGAGGATGCAAGATATGCAGGTAATGCTTATATCAAATCAACCTACGGAGATAAATATTTACCCGAAAAGCCCCGTTATTACAAACAGAAATCAGGTGCACAGGACGGTCATGAGGCTATTCGCCCCACCAACCCGTCATTAACTCCCGAAAGCGTTAAGGCAAGTCTTACCACCGATCAGTATAAGCTTTATAAGCTGGTTTGGGAAAGATTTATTGCAAGCTTGATGGAGTGTTGTTTGCAGAACACAGTTAACGTTGATATTTCAGCAGGTGAATATACCTTTAAAGCCAGCGGATATTCCGTTAAGTTTGAGGGATATACCGTGCTTTACGAAGAGGGTAAGGATGAGGATGAGGAAGCTCAGAAGGCGTTACCTGCTTTAAGCGTTGGCGACGTGCTTACCCTGAAAAAGCTTACTCCCAATCAGCATTTCACCCAGCCTCCTGCAAGATACACCGAGGCTACCCTTATCAAAGCGTTAGAGGAAAACGGCATTGGCCGTCCTTCAACTTATGCACCCACTATCTCTACCATTATCAGCAGAGAATATGTGGAGCGTCAGAAAAAGCTGTTGGTTCCCACTGCTTTGGGTGAGATAATCACAGGACTTATGAAGGATATGTTCAAAGACATCGTTGATTTGAAATTTACCGCTAAAATCGAAACTCAGCTGGATAACGTTGAGGAAGGTAAGCTGCAGTGGGTGGAGGTCCTTAAGAAGTTCTACGGCGATTTTGATAAGACCTTAAAATCCGCTGAACAGAAAATGGACGGTACCAGAGTTAAAGTGCCCGAGCAGGAAAGCGACGTGGTTTGCGAAAAATGCGGAAGGACAATGGTGGTTCGTTCCGGAAGATTTGGCAAGTTCCTTGCTTGTCCCGGATACCCCCAGTGCAAGAACACTAAACCTATCGTTACCGAAACATCAGGTGCTTGTCCCAAATGCGGCGGTAAGATACTGCTTAGAAAGTCACCTAAGGGTAATAAGTATTACGCTTGTGAAAAGGGTAAGGAATGCGGTTTTATGACTTGGGATGAGCCCACCGCAAAGAATTGTCCCGATTGCGGCAAGACTCTGTTTAAAAGACGTGGCGGCATTACCGTTTGTCTGAACGAGGGCTGCGGATATCAGGTAGTGGCTGAGAAAAAGACTAAGAAAACAACAAAATCAAAAGCAAAGGCAAATTCAGAAGAATGAAAGCTACTGTAATAGGAGCAGGTCTGGCAGGCTGTGAGGCGGCTTATTACCTGGCAAATCGTGGGGTAAAAGTTACTATAATCGAGCAAAAGCCAAGCAAAATGTCACCTGCACATCATAATGAAAATTTTGCGGAGTTGGTTTGTTCTAACTCCTTAAAGGCAGACCGTGTGAGCAGTGCAGGAGGCCTTTTAAAGGCAGAAATGCGTCTTTTCGGTTCACTGTGTCTTGCAGCGGCAGATGAGTGCAGAGTCCCTGCAGGCGGCGCTTTGGCGGTGGACCGTCATATATTTTCGCAGATAATTACCCATAAGATCAAGGCTCACGAAAATATAGAGGTGGTTTATAAAGAGCAGCAGACTATTCCTAACGATGGTGTGGTGATCGTTGCCACAGGCCCGTTGACCGATGGGGAAATGGCTGATGAAATATCCCGTCTTTGTGGAAACTCACTGTCGTTTTTCGACGCTGCAGCCCCTATAATTTCGGCTGACAGCATTGATAAAGACACTTCTTTTGCTCAGTCGAGATACGACAGAGGCGAAGACGATTATATCAACTGCCCCTTGAATAAAGAGGAATACGAGGCGTTTCACGCAGCACTGATTACTGCTGAAATAGCACCGCTTAAAAGCTTTGATAAAGCACCCACTGTTTATGAAGGCTGTATGCCCATTGAAATTATGGCAAAGCGTGGCGCTGATACCATAAGATTTGGTCCTATGAAGCCTGTGGGACTGCGTGATCCCAAAACAGGACACCGTCCTTGGGCAGTTTTACAGTTGAGAAAAGAGAACAGTGATGGTACAATGTATAATATGGTGGGATTTCAGACTAATCTGAAATTCGGCGAACAAAAACGAGTGTTCTCTATGATTCCTGCTTTGAAAAACGCAGAGTTTGTAAGATACGGTGTTATGCACCGTAATTCCTTTATCAATTCACCCAAACTGCTTACCTCAGGCTTTAATATGCGTGAGAATGCTAACATATTCTTTGCAGGGCAGATAACAGGTGTGGAAGGATATATGGAATCGGCTATGTCGGGCATTTTAGCGGCGGTCAATGCACTTAGAGTGCTAAAGGGTGAAGAGCTAATAACTCTACCTGCCACCACCATGATGGGTGCCCTTTCAAGATACATAAGTGACGATACTGTGGAGAATTTTCAGCCTATGGGCGCCAGCTTTGGACTGTTGCCCTCACTGAATGTTAACATTCGTGATAAAAAGCAAAGATATCAGGCTTTGGCAGACAGAGCCTTAGAGGATCTGAAAAATACGGGAGTTGAAAAATTATGAAAATAATAGTTGACGCTTTCGGCGGAGATAATGCGCCTTTAGCAGTTTTACAAGGCTGCGAAATGGCAGTTAAAGAGTATGAGGGAATGGAAATCGTACTCTGCGGTCATGAGGAGAAAATAAAGGAATGTGCAAAGGAAAACAACGTTTGCATTGAGGGTATGGAGATTATCCACGCAGACGAAGTTATGGATATGCACGATGAGCCTAACGAGATATTAAAATCAAAGTCCAACACCTCTTTGGCAGTTGCTTTTAAAGCACTGGCCGAGGGTAAAGGTGATGCTATAGTTTCAGCCGGCAGTACAGGTGCTGTATTGGTTGGCGCAACCTTTATTGCAAAACGCATAAAGGGTATCAAACGAGGTGCTTTAGGTGCAGTTATGCCCACTTTAGGTGATCCTTGTTTGTTGGTTGACTGCGGCGCAAACCTTAACACACGTCCTGATATGCTGTATCAGTTCGGACTTTTAGGTTCAATTTATATGAATAAGGTTATGGGAGTTGAAAATCCTAAGGTAGGACTGCTTAACAACGGCGTTGAGGATACTAAAGGCGGCGAAGTTTTGGTTGAGACCTATCAGCTGTTAAAGAACTCAGACCTTAACTTTATCGGCAACGTGGAAGCAAGAGACGTGCCTAAAGGCGTTTGCGACGTTCTGGTGGCAGACGGTTTTGCAGGTAACGTAGTGCTCAAATTAACCGAGGGTGTGTCGATGTCTTTTGTTAAAATGTTTAAAGACATTTTAATGAAAAACTTTATCACAAAGCTCTGTGCTTTGATTTTAAAACCGGGCATAGCTAATCTTAAAAAGATGATGGATGCCGATGAACACGGCGGTGCGCCTTTCCTTGGTATATCCAAGCCGGTTATAAAGGCACACGGAAGCAGTAATGCAAAGGCATTTAAAAACGCATTGCGTCAGGCAAACAGCTTTGCCAAGACCGGTGTTATCGACGAAATTAAGAGTGCGCTTTCGAAGGAGAAAGAAGCACAAGGGGCTGAATAATAATGCAGATATTAGAGCAAAGACTTGGTTATACCTTTAAAAATAAAGCCTTTTTAAAACAAGCGCTAACTCATTCATCTTATGCAAATGAAGCGAAAAACCCCCGTATGAGCAACGAGAGATTGGAGTTTTTAGGGGATTCGGTGCTTTCCTTGGTGGTTTCGGATTATATTTACAACAATTTCGAGATTGCAGAGGGTGAGCTTACTAAGCTTCGTGCATCTTTGGTGTGTGAAAAAGCGTTGTTTGACTTTGCAAAGCAGCTTCAATTAGGCGACTTTATTTTGCTTGGCAAAGGCGAAATGCAAAACGGCGGTAATCAGCGTTCATCCATTTTAGCAGATGCTTTTGAGGCGGTTATTGCTGCTATATATATGGACGGTGGAATGGAACCTGCCAGAAAGTTTATATTGAAATTTGTTTTAGACGATCTTAACGACCGTCGTAAAATAAGCTTTAAAGACTATAAAACTCAGCTTCAGGAGATTATCCAGAAAAACCCCGAAGAAAGACTTGAGTATGTGCTGGTTGGTGAGTCGGGCCCTGATCACAACAAGAAATTCACCGTTGAGATCAGACTTAATTCCAACGTTATCGCAGTTGGTGAGGGTAAGAGTAAGAAGGATGCAGAGCAGGCAGCAGCAGGTGAAGCCTTAAAGCTGATGGGACTATGAAACACGCCAACATCTCAATTTTCGTGCCTCATTTAGGGTGCCCTTGCAAATGTTCTTTTTGCAATCAGCGGTACATCACGGGGCAGACAAGCACTCCCACTGAGCGGGACGTGGATACTGCGGTAAAGGTAGCAATGCAGTCTAAAAATTACGACTGCAACAAAACAGAGCTTGCGTATTTCGGCGGCAGTTTTACCGCCATTGACCGTGAGTATATGACAAATCTGCTCAAATGGGGTAAAAAGCATATTGATGCAGGTAACATCTCGGGTATAAGGATTTCCACCCGACCTGACTGTATTGATGATAGGGTGCTGAAAATATTAAAGCAATACGGCGTTACTGCTATTGAGCTGGGTGCTCAGTCTATGCAGGATAAAGTGCTGAAAATGAACAACCGTGGCCACGATGCAAATGCTGTTATAAAGGCATCGCAGCTTATAAAAAGTAACGGCTTTTCACTGGGTCTGCAGATGATGACGGGACTTTACGGTGATAACGATGAAGGTGCTGTATTTACGGCAAAGGAGTTTATCAAGCTAAAGCCGGATACAGTGCGTGTTTATCCCACCGTTGTGCTGAAAAACACCGACCTTGCCGCACTTTATCGCAGTGGCGAATACACCCCTCAAACAGTGGAGCAAGCGGCAACACTTGGTGCAGTGCTGTTGAAAATGTTTTTTGATAAAGGTATTGACGTAATACGCTTTGGCTTACATACCATTGATGAAGATAGCTTTGTGGCAGGGCCATGGCATCCTGCACTTGCTGAGCTGGCGTATTCCGAGATATATTACAATATTGCTGTGAATAAGCTGAGTAATAAGTCGAAAGGTGATTATGTTATTTCGGTGAAAAGCAGTGATATATCTAAAATGATAGGGCAAAAACGCAGTAATATTTTAAAGCTTAAGGCTTTAGATTATAACTGTACGGTTGTGCCTGATGACAGTATAAAACAATATGATGTAGATATAAAAATTTAGGATGAAAGGAAAAATCAGATGCGCCTTAAATCTATTGAGATACAGGGATTTAAATCTTTCCCTGACAAAACAAAGCTGACATTTGATAAGGATATCACCGCCGTTATCGGACCTAACGGAAGCGGAAAAAGTAATATTTCCGACTCTGTAAGGTGGGTTTTGGGTGAGCAGTCCAGCAAGTCTTTACGAGGACAGAAAATGGAGGATGTTATCTTCGGCGGTACCGCACTGCGTAAGGCATTGGGGTTTGCTGAGGTATCTCTTGCCTTGGACAATACTGACCGTAAGCTGAAATATGATAACGACGAGGTTATCGTTACCAGAAGATATTTCCGTTCGGGAGACAGTGAATATAAAATAAACGGCGCAACTGTAAGACTTAAGGATATTCACGAGCTGTTTATGGATACCGGACTTGGTAGAGACGGTTATTCTATGATAGGTCAGGGTAGGATTGACGAGATAGTTGGTTCTAAATCTGATGAGCGCCGTGATATTTTTGAAGAGGCTGCCGGTATTTCAAGATTCAGATACCGTAAGATAGAGGCTGAGCGTAAGTTAAACCACGCTGAGGAAAATCTTATCCGTTTGCGTGATATTATGGCTGAGCTTCAAAGCAGGGTAGGACCCTTGGCTGAGCAAAGCAAAAAGGCTCAGGAATTTTTAAGCTATTCAGGAGAAAAGCGTGAGCTGGAGATCGGCTTGTGGCTGAATACTCTTAATAATTCTAAGGAACTGCTTCGTGAGCAGGACTATAAAATTACCCTTGCAAAATCTCAGTATGAGAAGATTGAGCGTGAGCTTGTGGCTATTGAGCAGGAGTTTGAGATCGGCTCACAGGATAGTCAGAAGATAATCGTTCAGATAGATGCTATAAGACGTGCAGCGGCTCAGGCAGAGGAGCAGGCGGCTGAAATCCGTGGTGAGATCGCAGTTTTGGAGAACACCATTTTCCATAACAACGAAACCATTGCAAGACTTAACCGTGATATTGAAACTGCCAATTCCGATGATGAGTCGGTGGACCGTGAGATCGCGCTTAAACAGAAAAATATTGAGGAAATTGAGTTAACAGCAGGTAAAAAGGCTGATGAGCTGAATGCCGCTTTAGAAAAGCTTAACAGCTTAGCAGACGATTCAGGCGACTTTTCTCAAAAAATTGAGGATAAAAATAATCAGTTGAATTTACTTACTGCTCAAATCTCGGAAAAACGAGTAAAGCTTGTAACTGCACAGACATCTCAGAGCGAGATCGAGTCGGGCTTTTCACTGCTGGATGCTAATATGCTGCAGTTGGAAAGTCAGATAGCGGCGGCAACTGAGGAGATCGGTGCTATAAATAAAGACCTTGAAAACTGCGAAAATCAGATACAAGAGTGCGCTAACATAGTAAAGGGCCACGAGTTTAAGGTTCAGAGCCGTAGAAACAAGGCAGAAGAGAAAAAGGCAGAGCTGGATAAGTTGCAGCTGGATATAGGTGAAAAACTGCGTAGAGCACAGATACTTGAGGATTTGGAGAAAAATCTTGAAGGCTTTTCTTATGCTGTTAAGGCTGTTTCAAAACAGGCAGCCCACGGTATGCTTAAAGGTATTCACGGACCCGTTTCCCGACTTATCAGTGTGCCCTCTGAGTATGCCACTGCCATTGAGATAGCACTGGGTGCGGCTATGCAGAACATCGTTACACAGACTGAAGAAGACGCTAAACGTGCTATTAACTTCCTTAAAACCTCCAACGGCGGACGTACCACGTTTTTACCTCTTACCAATATTAAGTCTAACCCCTTAAAAGAGAGCGGACTTGATGGTTGCGTAGGCTTTGTGGGTATTGCGGCAGAGCTTATCAAATACGATGCAAAGTATAAGGACGTTGTGGGCTCGTTGTTGGCAAGAACTGTTGTGGCTGAGGATATGGACAGTGCCGTTGCTATGGCAAGAAAGTTCGGTTACCGCTTTAAGGTGGTTACCCTTGACGGTCAGGTGGTAAACGCAGGCGGTTCCTTAACCGGTGGTTCCCACGCTAAAAATGCAGGACTTTTAAACCGTGCAGGTCAGATAGAGGATATCAGAAAACAAGCACAAAAAATGCAGGAGGAGTATGACTCTAAGGCTCAGCAGTTTAAGCAGATCACCGAAGAGCTTTCTAAGATGAATGCCGAGCTGATAGCCGCTCAGAGTGAGCTTACCACTGCAAATGAGGATAAAATTAGATTAAACGGTGAGCTTAAACGTTTGACCGAACAGAATTTAACCTCTACCGCACAGCTTGATGCTATTAAAAAGCAGAAATCTGAGTCGGTGGGCAGAGTTGATACATACTTAGAGGAAGCTAAGGTTGTATCCGGAGAAATTCTTTTGGCAGAGGCTAAAAAGGCCGAGATCGAAGCTGAGATCAGCTTGCTTACAGGCGGCAGAGATAAGCTTAGCGAGGTTAGAAATAATCTGTCCGAGCAGGTATCGGCGCTCAGACTTGAACTTATTGGATATACTAAAGATACTGAGGCAATAAAACAAGCAATAGCTCAGTTGGAGTCGGCAAAAACAGACCGTGAGTCGAGAGTTGCACAGCTTAACAGCGAGATCGCTGAGCTTAACCTGAAAAATGAAGAGAATACCGTTAAAATCGGTGAACTTAATCAGCTTACAACAGGATTTTCACAGCAGTCCACCTCATCAGAGCAGGAGATTGCTCAGCTTAATCAGAAACGTACTGAATTGGAGCAGAGAAACTACAAGCTGCGTAATGATGAGCGTGAAAAGACCTCTGACCGTGAGAAGATCAGCGGTGAACTTGCCCGACTGACCGAGCGCAAGGACGTTATGGAAAAAGAGCTGGATGACATTATCGGCAAGCTGTATGATGAGTATGAGCTTACCCGAAATGAAGCAGAGCAAATGGGTATTGTTATTGACGATATCCCAAAAGCTACCAAACGTCTTAACGAATTAAAGCAGAGTATCAGAAAGCTTGGTTCGGTTAACGTTTCCGCTATTGAGGAGTATAAAGAGGTAGCTGAGAGATACGAGTTTATGAAGGCTCAGATAGATGACGTAGAGAAGTCAAGAAGTGAACTGTATAAGCTTATCAGTGAGCTTACAAGCACTATGAAGGAAATGTTTATAACTCAGTTTGATCTTATAAACAAAAACTTTACCGAGGTATTTAAAGAGCTGTTCGGCGGCGGTACTGCTGAGCTTCGTCTTACCGATCCTAAAGAGGTGCTTGAAACGGGAATTGAGATCATCGCTCAGCCGCCCGGAAAGAATATATCTATTATCGAGCAGCTGTCCGGCGGTGAAAAAGCACTTATTGCGGTTGCAATTTACTTCGCTATTATGAAGGTAAATCCGCCACCCTTCTGTTTGCTTGATGAGGTTGAGGCAGCCCTTGACGAGGTAAACGTTGACAGATTTGCCGCATATTTAAGACGTATGAGCGGCGCTACACAGTTTATTATAATTACTCACAGACGTGGTACTATGGAAGAGGCAGACGTGCTTTACGGCGTAACTATGCAGGAAAAGGGCGTATCTAAGCTGTTGTCCATTGACGTATCGCAGATTGAAAAGACACTTGGCAATAAATAGTTTGAAAGGAATGGATATTTTTGGGACTTTTCAGTAAGATCAAGAGCGGTTTGCAAAAAACCAGAGATCAGTTTTCAAATGCTGTTAACAGCGTGGTTTCGGCATTTACCAGAATAGATGACGAGCTTTTTGAGGAGCTGGAGGAAATTTTGGTGTTGGCAGATACAGGTGTGCCCACCGCACAGCGTATTTGTGAAAAATTGAAAAAGCGTGTTAAAGATGAGCGTGTGACTGATCCTGCGTTAATAAAGCAGATGCTTAAAGAGGAAATTGCAACCACCTTGGATGTGGATAATTCCCTTAAAATATCAACTAAACCTTCACTTATTCTGGTTATCGGCGTAAACGGAGTGGGCAAGACCACCAGTATCGGTAAAATTGCCGCACGTTTAAAGAGCGAAGGCAAGTCAGTGATACTGGGTGCCGCTGATACCTTCCGTGCTGCTGCATCCGAGCAGCTGCAGATATGGGCAGACAGAGTTGGTGTGCCCATTGTTAAGCACGGTGAGGGCAGTGACCCTGCCGCAGTTGTGTTTGATACTATCGCATCGGCAAAAAGCCGTGGCAGTGATGTTATTATCTGCGATACCGCAGGCAGATTGCATAACAAGAAAAACCTTATGGACGAGTTGGCGAAAATTTCCCGTATTATTGCAAGGGAACTGCCCGACAGCGACGTTGAGGTGCTTTTGGTATTGGATGCTACCACCGGTCAGAACGCAGTTAATCAGGCAAGAGAGTTTAAAAATGCCGCTGATATTACAGGTATTGTTCTTACAAAGCTTGACGGTACTGCAAGAGGCGGCGTGGTATTAGCCATAAACGACGAGCTTAACATTCCCGTTAAGCTTATCGGTGTAGGTGAGCAGATGGATGATCTGCAGGACTTTTCGGCACAGGATTTTGCCGATGCTATGTTTGATTGAGGTATAAAAGTATGAGATTTGTAGCGGCAAGTAAAAATAAAAAGAAGCTTATTGAATTAAACCGTATTATGCAGCCTTTGGGCATTGAAGTTGTGTCAGAGGCAAGTGGTGAGTTTACTCTGCCTGAGGTAGAGGAGACCGGTGCCACATTTCTGGAAAACGCCAGATTAAAGGCAGTTTCCGCTATGCAGACCACCGGTATGCCTGCTATTGCCGATGACTCGGGAATCTGCGTTGAGTATTTAAACGGCGAGCCGGGCATTTATTCCGCACGTTACAGTGGTGAGAACGGCGATGACGAAAGTAACAACGATAAGCTTTTAAAAAATCTTGAAAACGTGCCTATGGAAAAGCGTGATGCTTACTTTATGGCGGCTATTTGTCTGGTTTTCCCTAACGGTGACGAGATCACTGCCGAGGGCAGAGTTTACGGTAAAATAGGCTTTGAGAGAGCAGGTAGCGGCGGTTTTGGCTACGATCCGCTGTTCTACGTGGGAGATAGAAGCTTTGGTGAATTTTCAGCAGAGGAAAAGGATGCTATCAGCCATAGAGGTAAAGCGTTAAGAGAATTAAAAGAAAAATTGGTTAATTATATTAAGGAGAATATTGATGCTGACAAGTAAACAAAGAGCACAGCTTAAATCACTGGCTAACGATATGGACGCAATTTTACAGGTAGGTAAGGGTGGCATAAACGATGCACTTATCAAGCAGGTGGATGACGCACTTACTGCCCGTGAGCTTATTAAAATGAGTGCGCTGGAGACCGCACCTCAGTCTGCAAAAGAGACTGCTGCAGAGTTGGCTGCTGCCACAAATGCAGAGGTGGTTATGGTTATCGGACGTAAAATGATCTTATACCGCAAAAATCCTAAAAATCAGAAGATATTTTTAAAAAGATAAGGTGTGAAAGTATGAAAATCGCAGTGCTTGGCGGAAGCTTCAATCCCATCCATAACGGACATATTGAACTTGCAAACGCTGTATCTGAGCATTTGCAGTGCCACAAGCTGCTGCTTATTCCTACCAAAACACCGCCTCACAAATCTGCAGATGAGTATGTGGCTGATGAGCACAGAATGAATATGTGTTATCTTGCTGCTGAGAAAATCAGGAATTGTGAGGTAAGTGATATTGAAATAAGCCAAGATAGGGTAAGCTATACTTACCTTACGCTGAATACATTGAAGGAGCAGTATAAGGATGCAGAAATTTACCTTATCTGCGGCTCGGATATGTTTCTTACATTACAAAGCTGGAAAAATCCTGATATTATTTTCAAGCAGTCTGTTATTTGTGCGGTGCCAAGAGCAGGTGAAGATATGAGCGTTATGACACAGCAAAAGTCAGTGCTTGAACAGCTTGGTGCTAAGGTGACGGTACTGCCCGTTGATATCAAGCCATATTCTTCCACACAAATACGTGAGAGATTAGCAGAAAATTTATCTGTTGATGATATGCTTTTGCCTGAAATCCAGCAGTATATTAAACAAAACCGATTATACGGAGATGTTAAAAATGTATAGTGAGTACATTGAAATTTTAAGATCAAGATTAAAGCCTTACAGATTTGAGCACTCTTTAAACGTTGCGGATTCTGCTGCTGATTTGGCAGAGAAATACGGCGCTGATAAAGACAGAGCATATCTTGCAGGTTTGTTACACGATATTTGTAAAAATGATACTGAAGAAAACCAGTTGCAAATGTTTGACGAGTTTGGTATAATATTAGATAGCGTTCAAAAAAGTCAGCCTAAACTGTGGCACGCCATCAGCGGAGCGGCTTACATTAAGAACGTGCTTAATATCTGCGATGATGAGATAATCAGTGCTATCAGATACCATACCACTGCTAAAGCAGATATGACTTTACTTGAAAAAATATTATATATTGCGGATTATATATCCGCCGACCGTGATTATAACGGTGTTGATGAAATGAGAGAGGCTGCCTACATTAGCATTGAAAAAGCAATGGAGGTTGCTTTGCAGTTTACTATTACGGATTTATCCGAAAGATTTAAACCTATTCACAAGGATACGTTGGAGGCATATAACCAGATTTGTCTTATTCGAAAGGACTGAGAAAATGAAAGAAAATAAGCCTTCTAAAAAATCAGTTTATAAGCCGCCGAAAAACAGAGATATTTTTTCGTCGGATGTATATAAAACCCGTTCAAAACGCGCTAAATCCAAAATTGTAAAAACTGCTGACGGCGGTGTGGATTTAAGCAGTATGAGCAGGAGAGCAGGTAAGAAAAAGCGTAACGTAAAGCTTATTGTTACTAACGTTTTGCTGTCTATACTGTTTGCGTTTTCTACTATTGCTACTGTTGGTATGTCTTTGGTGGACTCTGATCTTTTGAAGAAAAACGAGATCGACCAGAAGGAAGAGGGAACATTTGAGGATTTGGTGGTAAGCACCCACGAAAACGTTTCATACTTCTTGATAGTCGGTACTGATTTAAGCCAGAATCTTACCGATATTATTATGGTAGCTTGTTACGACCTTGATAATAACAGTATGAATATACTGCAAATACCCCGAGATACCTTTATTGGTATTGACACCCCTACTGCAAAGGTCAATGCAGTTTACGGTAACCCCAGAAAAGGTGAGTCTAAGATCAAGGCGCTGATAAGATGTATTAACTACAAATTCGGTTTGCCTATTGACCATTACGTTACCGTTACAATCCCCGGATTCAGAAAGATAATTGATGCAATGGGCGGAGTCGAGATGTATCTTGACCGTAAATACACCGTTGAGGATTCACGTCCTATGGATAAAGGCGGTTCGGCTGTAAACATTACTATCGGCCCCGGTAACGTTATCCTCAAAGGCTATGAGGCAGAGGGTTTTGTACGCCATAGAAATTCCTACGCTAAGGGTGATATGGGTCGTGTGGAAGCACAGCGTAGATTTTATGCTGCTTTAGCTAAGAAAATGACCTCTATCAGCTTTTCTCAGGTTACTGAGATACTGACTACGGGTATTAACGAGATATCCACCGATTTAACGTTGGGACAGTTGCTTGGCTATGCAGAAAAAGCACACAAGCTGGATCTTTCTCAGGTGAATATTATGGCAGTGCCCGGACAAGCAGGAACCTATAAGCCTCAGGGCGGATATTCCCGTTCATATTACTCTGTTCACAAGCAGCAGTTGGCGGATATGCTCAACGATTATTTCAGACCTTATGAGGATACTGTAATTACTGTGGACGAGCTTGGCATAGAGGAAATCCATAACAGAGAGCAGCAGAATCACATTGAAGATGGCGGCTCACTTGATGAATTTATTGAAACAGAATAAGGAGAACACATGGAGTCTAATGACATTTTAAAAATTGCCGTAAAGGCACTTGATGATAAAAAAGCACACGATATAAAGGTTATCAAGGTTGATGATCTTACTGTTTTGGCAGATTATTTTGTTATTGCAACAGGTAATTCCAATACTCAGGTAAGAGCCCTTGCTGATGAGGTGGACTACAAGCTTTCTGAAAGCGGAGTACAGCCTCATCATATTGAGGGAAAAAGCTCAGGCTGGATACTTTTGGATTACAGCAGCGTTGTAGTTCACGTGTTCTATAAAGATGCAAGAGAGTTTTACTCTTTGGAACGTCTGTGGCAAGACGGTACTGACGTAGATGTAAACGAACTGTTATAATTTTTTAATGGGTGTGTGGATTTATGTCTGAGAAAAAGAAGGTTGACACCGGTACTGATATATTCAGTCATAACACCAAGAAAAAGAAGCATAATATCAAACTGATTTTAACCAACGTGTTTTTATCGGTAGTTTTAGTGTTTTCTACTCTGGCTTTTGTGGGAATTGAGTTGCTTAATGCACGTATTCTGCAAAAGTCTGATATAGGCACCGAAACCGGTGATTTTGAGCAGATCATTACCAGTACCAATGAAAACGTTGCCTACTTTTTAGTTGTTGGTACTGACCTGAGTCAGCGGCTAACGGATATTGTTATGGTAGTTTGTTACGATCTTTCTAACAACTCCCTTAACATTATGCAGTTGCCCCGTGATACATATATCGGCAGTGAAGCAGGTTATACCAAAAAGCTGAATGCGGTTTACAGTAACGCCCGTGAGGGTGAGGCAAAAATAAACGCCTTGATAAGAACGATCAACACAAGATTTGGTTTGCCTATTGACCATTACGTTACCGTTACAATCCCCGGCTTTAGAGATATAATCGATTATATCGGCGGATTGGACATTACCCTTGATAAAAAATATCGCATTGAGGACTCACGTCCTTGTGATAAAGGTGGAGAGGCTATTCCTATTACCATCGGACCCGGTGAAGTTCATCTTGATGGCTTTGAGGTTGAGGGACTTATCCGTAACCGTAAAGACAGTGAGGACGGTAGTGATATAGGTAGGGTAAAGAGTCAGCGTATGGTTTATGCGGCTATTGCCAAGAAAATGACCTCTATCAGCTTTGCTCAGGTTAGCAAGATAGTAACCAACTGTATGGACGATGTTTCCACAGACCTGCAGCTTGGACAAATGCTTGGATACGCTCAGAAACTTAATCAGCTTAAGCTTGATGAAATAAAAATAAAGGCGCTTCCCGGTCAGTTTTACAATGCAAACGGTCAGTCTTATTTTGCAGCACATAAGCAGTCTTATCTTGATATTATCAATGCAGACTTTTTCCCATACGAAACCAAGATACTTACTGTTGATGATATTACTTTAGTAGAGCCCCAGACAACATTCAGACCCAATCTGTTTGATGATGACGACACTACTTTAGATGATTTTGATACTCAGAAAGATAAATAAAATTTTTAAAGATTTAGGTGAATATAAGTGAAATACAATTTTAGTGAAATTGAAAAGAAATGGCAAAAGATCTGGGATGACAACGGTACATTCCAGTGCTCAAACGATTATACAAAACCCAAGTTTTTTGCTTTGGTTGAGTTCCCTTATCCGTCAGGACAGGGCTTGCACGTAGGACATCCCCGTTCATACACCGCTCTTGACATTGTTGCAAGAAAGCGTCGTTTGGAAGGATACAACGTGCTTTATCCTATGGGTTGGGATGCTTTTGGTCTGCCCACAGAAAACTTTGCTATTAAAAATCATATTCATCCTGCTATCGTTACTAAAAACAACGTGGCAAGATTTAAAGAACAGCTTAAATCTTTAGGTTTTTCCTTTGACTGGAGCCGTGAGATCAACACTACCGATCCCGAGTATTATAAATGGACTCAGTGGATCTTCTTGCAGCTTTTCAAAAAGGGCTTGGCATACAAATCTGAGATGGCTGTTAACTGGTGCACCTCCTGCAAATGCGTTTTGGCTAACGAAGAGGTTGTTGGTGGCGTTTGTGAGCGTTGCGGCAGTGAGGTAGTACGTAAAACCAAGAGCCAGTGGATGCTCAAAATCACTGAGTATGCACAGCGCTTAATTGATGATCTTGACACCGTTGATTACATTGACCGTGTTAAAGCACAGCAGCGTAACTGGATCGGACGTTCTACCGGTGCTGAGGTTACATTTAAGTCCTCAACAGGGGATGACCTTGTGGTTTACACCACCCGTCCTGATACACTGTTCGGTGCTACTTATATGGTAATTTCTCCCGAACATCCTATGATCGAAAAATGGGCTGATAAGCTTAATAATATGGACGCTATCAGAGAATATCAGCAGGCTGCTGCAAGAAAGTCTGATTTTGAGCGTACTGAGGTTGCTAAAGATAAAACCGGCGTTAAGTTAGACGGTGTTACTGCTATCAACCCCGTAAACGGTAAAGAGATCCCCATTTTTATTTCCGACTATGTTCTTGTGTCTTACGGTACAGGTGCTATTATGGCTGTTCCTGCTCACGATACAAGAGACTATGATTTCGCTAAAGCCTTTGATCTGCCGATTATTGAGGTGGTTGCAGGTGGCGACATTGAAAAAGAAGCATTTACCGATTGTGAAACCGGTATTATGGTAAATTCAGGTTTCTTAGACGGATTGACCGTTGAAGAAGCTAAAAAGGCTATTATCAAATTCCTTGAGGAAAAGGAAATAGGTAAGTCTAAGGTTAATTATAAGCTGCGTGACTGGGTATTCTCACGTCAGAGATACTGGGGTGAGCCCATTCCGATTGTGCATTGTGAAAAGTGCGGTTATGTGCCTGTTGATGAGTCACAGCTGCCTTTGGTATTGCCGGATGTTGACTCTTATGAGCCTACCGACAACGGTGAGTCACCCCTTGCGAAGATGACCGATTGGGTAAATACTACTTGTCCCGTTTGCGGAGGCGCTGCAAAGCGTGAGACCGATACTATGCCTCAGTGGGCAGGTTCTTCTTGGTACTTCTTGCGTTATATGGATCCCCATAACGATAAGGAATTGGCATCTAAAGAAGCACTGGAGTATTGGTCACCCATTGATTGGTACAACGGCGGTATGGAGCACACCACTCTGCACTTGCTTTACAGCCGTTTCTGGCACAAATTCTTGTATGATATCGGCGTAGTTCCCACTGCTGAGCCTTATGCAAAGCGTACCAGCCACGGTATGATCTTGGGTGAGAACGGCGAGAAGATGTCTAAATCAAGAGGCAACGTTGTAAATCCCGATGATATTGTAAGAGATTACGGCGCAGATACTATGCGTTTGTATGAAATGTTTATCGGTGACTTTGAAAAGGCAGCACCCTGGAGCTCCAGCTCAATTAAAGGCTGCAGCCGATTCCTTGACAGAGTGTTCAATCTGTTTGAGATGATTGAAGGTGAGGGAATCCGTGCTGATATTGAGGGTGATCTGCACCGTACTATCAAAAAGGTTACTACCGATATTGAGGATCTCAAATTTAACACCGCTATTGCTGCTTTGATGAGCTTTATCAATACTATTTATGAAAAAGGCAGCATCACAAAGGATGAGTTTAAGATCCTTATCACCCTTATCAATCCCTTTGCACCTCACGTTACTGAGGAGCTGTGGGTAATGTGCGGATTTGAGGGTATGCTCAACCAGGCACAGTGGCCCAAGTTTGACGAGAATAAGTGCAAAGAGGCAACTGTTGAAATAGCAGTTCAGGTAAACGGTAAGGTTCGTGCAAGAATCAGCATCGACACTGAGTCAGACCAGGCCGCTGCTATTGCTGCTGCTAAGGCAGACGAGAAGGTTGCTGCTGCAATCAGCGGTATGAACGTTGTTAAAGAAATATATGTTAAGGGAAAATTAGTAAATATAGTAATTAAGCCATAAAAGATATTGACAATTTATATTTTTAATAGTATAATTGTTTATATATTAGTTTATACCCCTGCTAAGACAGCGGAGGGAGGGAATGTTTAGTGAGTCAGATTCGTATTAAAGAAAACGAAACTTTGGAAAACGCACTCCGTCGCTTTAAAAGAGCTACCGTGAGAGATGGCGTTATTCAGGAAGTTCGTAAAAGAGAGCATTACGAGAAACCGTCTGTAAAACGTAAGAAGAAGTCAGAGGCTGCCCGTAAGCGTAAGTTTAAGTAAAATTAAACAAGGTTAATTGAAAACGGGCGATTTATCGCCCGTTTTGTTCTTTTTGAGGTGCAAATTATGTCGTTGTTTATGCCAGACGTTTTGTTAAACAGCGTTTTAGATATTGATATTGATTTGTTGAAAAAATTAAACGTATCTGCACTGCTGCTGGATGTGGACAATACCCTTGCGGTGTACGGTACCCGTGAGCCCATAAGCGGTGTTTTGGATTGGATAGCTAATATGCGTGAAAACGGAATCCGGCTGCATATTTTGTCCAACGCCCGTCCTGAGAGAATAGGTGCTTTTGCAGATAAGGTGGGGCTGCCGTTTTATTATTTATCCCTGAAGCCTTTGCCTTTTAGAATAAGGTCGGCGGCAAAGAAAATGGGAGTAATGCCACAAAACATTGCTTTGGTGGGCGACCAGATATTTACCGATGTTTTAGGCGGTAATTTATCGGGGATGAAAACCATTTTAACAGAGCCTATTAAACTTGAAACATCCTTAGGTTTCAGGATAAAACGATATTTTGAGAGAAAAATAAAATCAAAAATGAAGGGAGAGATATAAATGTCTGCGTTGTTCGGACCTGCCGGTAATTCCGACAGTTTTGCTGAGAAAGGCTATAAATCCAATATTGACGCTCCTAAGTTTGTAAACGAAATGGGGCTTGATGCTTATGAATATCAGTGCGGCAGGGGGGTTAAGTTAAATCCCGATACTGCAAAGCAGTTTAAATTAAATGCGGAAAAATACAATGTTAAAGTATCTCTCCACGCACCCTATTATATCTCACTTTCATCAGTGGAAAAGGAGAAAAGGGATAATTCCGTTAACTATATTATCCAGAGTGCCAAAGCGGTGGACTTGCTTGGCGGCCAGAGGATAGTGGTCCACTCAGGCTCCTGCTCCAAAATCAGCCGTGAACAGGCGTTGGAGCTGGCGCTAAATACAATGAAAAACGCAGTTAAAGCCCTTGATGATCTGGGCTTATCCCATATAAGAATCTGCCCTGAAACTATGGGCAAGATAAATCAGCTGGGCACCTTAGACGAGGTTTTGTCCTTGTGTGAGATAGATGAGCGTCTTCTTCCGTGTATTGATTTTGGTCATCTTAATGCTCGAACTCTGGGCGGTCTTAAAACCAAAGCTGATTTTGAAGCAGTTTTGAATGAGATAGAAAACCGATTGGGCAATGAGAGACTAAAGTCTTTCCATGCTCACTTTTCCAAAATCGAATACACCACGGGTGGTGAAAAGCAGCATTTAACCTTTGCTGATGACATTTTCGGACCTGAGTTTGATCCCTTGGCAGAGCTGATTGCTAAAAAGAACTGTTCACCCACCATAATATGTGAATCCCGTGGCACCCAAGCGGAAGACGCACTTTTAATGAAAGAAATTTACAAGGGGTGTTTGTAATGAAAAAAATACTGATTATGAACGGTCCTAACCTTAATATGTTGGGCTTTCGTGAAAAGCAGCATTACGGCAGTGACACTCTGCAAAGCATCAATGATGAGCTTAGAGAGTATGCCGAGAGCTTAGGCTTGGAGATTGACTTTTTCCAGTCTAACCACGAGGGTGAGCTTATTGATAAGATCCACACCGTTCGTACGGAGTATGACGGTTGTGTGCTTAACGCAGGTGCTTACACCCATTACAGCTACGCTATTTTAGATGCTATTTACGCAGCACAAAAGCCCTTTGTTGAGGTACATATGTCGGATATCCATAAACGTGAACCATTTCGCGCTGTTTCCGTAATCTCACCGGCTTGTATCGGTCAGATCTGCGGACTTGGAAAGAAAAGCTATTTTGCCGGAATAGATAAGTTAATAGAGTATAAAGGAGAATAAAAAATGTCTAAGATGTTCTATCGCATTATCTCATTTGTTTTGATCCTTGCACTTTGTTGTGTAGTTCCTGCTGTTTCAGCTTCAGCAGAACAAACCCCGGAAGACACAGGCCTTTTAACGAAACCCATGGGCGAAATCAAGTATGTGGCATCAAAAGGTGAGGTTTCGGGCGTTGCGCCGAAAACCAACGTTGCCACAGTTATCGACGGATTTGACCAGTCATCAGGTGAGGTTTTTATCCGTGATAACAGCGGTGTACGTGTTGACAGCGGTGTTGTCGGCACAGGCTACACAGTTAACTACAAATCCGCTTTGCAAACTCAGTCAGCGCAGGTTGTGATTTACGGTGATGCCACCGGTGATGGTGATATCACAGCTACCGATATGCTTCAGGTGAAAAGAGGCATTTTGGGCGTTGCTCAGCTTAGCGATGCACAAAACAGCGCAGCAGATATTTCAGGTGACGGTGACGTAACAGCACCTGACTTACTTGCTTTAAAACGCAGTCTGCTGGGCGTACAGACCATTCGTAACAGTGCTCATTATTTCGTAGCGGCAAACGGTAATGACAACGGCGATGGTAGTGAGGCTAATCCTTACAAAACCATAGAAAAAGCGGCACAGGTAATGCAGGCAGGTGACACTTGCTTTGTTAAATCAGGTATTTACCGTGAAACTGTAACTCCCCAAAATGAGGGTGAAAAGGGTGCTCCCATTACATTTACCGCTTATGAGGGTGCTGATGTTACAGTTAGCGGAACAGACGTTATGGATTCCAACTGGACTTTATATCAGAACGGTATTTATAAAACTAATATTACTCTTTATCGTGATAGCGAAAATCAGATTTTTGCTAACGGACAAATGGCACAAATAGCAAGATATCCTAATAAAAACAGCGATAATCTTGTTGCGGTGGGCAATGTATTGTCTGCAAGCGGTGCCAGTGATAGCTATGCAAACAGCACGTCTATCGGCAGTGCAGGACTTGATTTTACTAATGCCGAAATTGCTATTGAGGGAACAAGTCACTATTTGTATTATTCCTCAAAGGTAACAGCTCAAAACGGCAATAGCGTAAACTATCAAAAGCTTAACTCAGGTTGGGATTCTCCCACTACTGACAGTAAATTCTATTTCTTCAACAAACTCAATTTGCTTGACGATACCAATGAATATTACTACGAGAACGGAACATTGTATTACAAACCCGCAGCAGGCGTTGACCCTAACAATATGACAATGGAATATTCTGCACGTAGTCTGGCTTTCAACACAGCTGACCGTTCTTATATCACAATTTCGGGCCTTACTATCACCGGCGCTACTGTGAGAACCAACGAGGGTAGTGACCACTTGACTTTGGATAACAATAAGATCTTGTATTACTATCACACCACTAAAGCACGTAGCTATCCTTGGGAGTGTTGGTTCTTTGGCGTTGAGCTCCACGGCTCCGATTCAGTGGTTAAAAACTGTGAGATTGCTTACGGCGCTGAGGGTGGCGTTGAGATCTATGCAGACCGTTGCTCAGTGGTTAACAACTACATTCACGATATCAACTACATCAACTCCAACGCAGCGGCAGTAGAGCCCTATGATTGCGATGAAACTCTTATTTCTCATAACACTATCCGTAACGTGGCACGTACTGCCATTGTTTTAAGATGCGCTAATATGCGTGTTTGCTACAACGATATAAGTGAGTGCGCTGTTAATACCCATGACGTTTCAGGTATCGGCTCCTATGCAACTGATGCTTTAGGCACCGTTGAGGTGGACCATAATGTGGTTAGAGATACTAAAAACGACCACGCATTTGTAGCGTATTATCTTGATAACGGAAGTCTTAACTACACTGTGCATCATAATCTGGCATACAACGTTGACCAGGCTATGATCTTAAACAACCCATCATACAGCAACCGTGTGTATAACAACACATTGATGTGCGACAAACCTATCGGTACAGGTAATCTGGATAATCCTTACGATAACAACAGCTTTATCGGTGCTATGTGGCAGGGTAACCAGTTCTATAACAACATTCTGCCCGGCGTGTTCTACGGTGAGGGCGTAATGTGCTCTAACAACCTTTTGAATGCCGACAGCCGTTTGAAATTGAACGCCGATTACACATTAAACTCAGGCAGTGCTGCTATTGATAAGGGACTGAAGTTACCTATCGGTTGTGAGCAGTATAGCGGCAGTGCACCTGACATTGGTGCCTTCGAATACGGTGAAGAGGCTTGGAAAGCAGGTTGTGATTTCACAAAGGAATTTGACACAACTTATTCACTGACTGATAGAAAGAGCGGATTTAAACCCGTTTACGGTAAGATGTTCTTAGAACCCACAGCAGGTGCTAACAAGCTTACTAACCCCAGCTTTGAAAACGGCGTTACCGGATGGGGTGCTATCAATGCTACTGTAACTACATCTCATGCAACCGCCGGCAGCAACAGTGTTTGCATCACCGAGGGTTGGATAGAGCAGTCTATTTCAGCAACACCCGGACAGGTTTACCGTATTTCAGGTAAGGTTAAGGGTTATAACATCCAGAGGGGCTTTATTGAGTTCGGTGTACACTTTATGAACGGAGATAACATTATATCTCAGGGTGCTTATATGGTAACCAATGAGCGTTACACTGATCTTACCACTTTGGTATCAGTGCCGGAAGGCTGTAATAAGATACGTTTCTTTGTAGCAACCTGGGCAAGTGGTCAGACCTGCTATGCAGACGATTTGCAGCTTGTTTTGATGCAGTAAAAGAAAAATAGTAAAACCTATGAAATAATACTTGCAATTAGATGAAATTTAAGGTAAAATATTGTAAGTATATAATGCGGATTTAGGTGCATTATAAAGGAAAGGATGAAATATATTGATTACAGCAGGTGATTTCAGAAATGGCGTTACTTTCGAAATGGAAGGAAACGTATATCAGATCATTGAATTTCAGCATGTTAAACCCGGAAAAGGTGCAGCGTTTGTTCGTACAAAGATCCGTAACGTAATTGCCGGTTCCGTTGTTGAAAAAACCTTCAGCCCCACTGAAAAATTCCCCACCGCTTTTGTTGAGCGTAAGGATATGGAATATTCTTATTCCGACGGTGATCTTTACTACTTTATGGATCTGGAAAGCTTTGAGCTTATTCCTATTAACTCATCAGAGCTTAGCGACAACTTTAAGTTTGTTAAAGAGAATATGGTATGTAAGGTTCTTTCTTATAAAGGTAAGGTTTTCGGTGTTGAGCCTCCCAACTTTGTTGAGCTTCAGGTTACCGAAACAGAGCCCGGCTTTAAGGGTGATACCGCAACTAACGCAACCAAACCTGCAACTCTTGAAACAGGTGCAGAAATTCGTGTTCCCTTGTTTATCGATGAAGGCGAAATGATCAGAATCGATACACGTACAGGCGAATATATGGAACGTGCTTAATTTTAATAATTGGAGGATTACTACCATGACTGTTATTGAAAAAGTAGCTTATCTTAAAGGTCTTGCAGAGGGCTTAGGTCTTGACGAGAACAACAAAACCGACAAGCTTATCAGTGCTATCATTGATGTTCTTGATGACATGGCTCTTACTTTGTGCGACATTGAAGACGATGTTGCTGATATCAGCGATCAGGTTGACGCTGTTGACGAGGATCTCGCTGATGTTGAAGAGTTCCTTTATGAGGACGAGGATGACGATTGTGACTGCGATTGCGATTGCGATGACGAGTTCTTTCAGGTAACTTGCCCTGAGTGCGGCGAAGACATCTTTGTAGATGACGATATGTTAGAGGATGAGTTTATCAACTGTCCTGCTTGCGGCACAAAGCTTGAGTTCGATTTTGACGATTGCGATTGTGAAGATGATGATTGCGATTGCGGTTGCTGCGACCACTAATATTTACTGATTTTAACGGTCGGACAGGCTAATGAGTTTGTCCGACCGCTTTTTTAACGCAGGGAGATTTGTATGAAAAAATATGTTTACTACATAATTGCTGCAGTGGCAGTTGTTTGTATCGCTGCGGCTTTGATCTTTACAAACCCCTTTAATATAGGCAAAACTCCCGTGGAGCCAACTACCGTTGCTACAACGGTACCCACCACCCAAAAACCCACTTATGTTATAGAGGGTACCGACCACGAGGATTTTGATGTACTAAAGAAAAAATATAAGGATATTGTTGGGTATATCAGTATCTCTGATACCAATATAGATGACGTGGTGGTACAGGCTGAGGATAACGACTATTACCTGCGTCGTTCACCTTCGGGCAGTTACAGATTTGCAGGTAGTTATTTTGCAGATTACAGATGCGATATGGTGAATTTGAGCCAAAACACCACTATTTACGGACACAATCTTCGTGATACCAGCAGATTATTTGGTCAGCTTAATAAATACAAAAAGCTTGATTTTTATAAGCAAAGTCCATATATCAAATTTGATACCTTAGATAAAAAAGCCCAATGGAAGATATTTGCGGTGTTTATTACCAATGTAAAAGGGGAAGACGGGGTTATATTCAACTACCGTGAGCCTGACTACGAAACCGACGAAGAGTTTTTGCATTTCATTGAACGTTGTAAACGCCGTTCTTATATAGATTGCCCTGTGGATATAAGGGCAGACGATAAGATACTCACCTTATCCACCTGCGACTATGAAATAGACAACGACTGGCGGTTAGTAGTTATGGGCAGATTAGTCCGTGAAGGGGAGGACCCTTCGGTGGATGTATCAAAGGCAAGCGTTAATGAAAATCAGCTTTTCCCGGAAGGCTGGTATAAACGAAAGGGTGGCACACGTCCTGTATATGCAGACGAGCCCACCTTAAAATAATTGATAGGATCATAAGTAATGAGCATTTTAGATGTAAAAAATCTTACTCAGATATACGGCGATAAAAAACTGTTTTCCCACGCAGATATGCAGCTTTTTGGCGGCGATAAGTTAGGTCTTACCGGCCTTAACGGCGCAGGAAAATCCACCTTTATCAACATACTTATCGGTGAAGTGGTTCCCGATGAGGGATATGTTAAGTGGAATCCTAAGGTGAAATTGGGCTATCTGGATCAGCAGGCTAAGATAAAAGAAGAGATCACTGTAAGAGCATATTTGAAACGTGCTTTCGACCACCTGTTTAAATTGGAAAAACAGTATAACGAGATAAACGCCGAAATAAGTGTGTGCAAGGATGAGCAGCGGCAGTTGGAGTTGTGTGAGCAATCCTCAAAAATACTTGCACAGCTTGAGTCTAACAACTTTTATGCTATAAACAGCACCATTGATAAGGTTGCCGCAGGACTTGGTATAACCGCTTTTGGAATGGATACTAACGTGTCTATTTTAAGCGGCGGTCAACGTGCTAAGGTGCTACTGGCAAAGCTGCTGTTAGAACAACCCGATGTGCTGCTTTTAGACGAGCCCACCAACTTTTTGGATAAAGAGCATATTGCCTGGCTCACTAAATTCCTTACTAATTTCAAGGGTGCATTCATATTGGTAAGTCACGATTACGACTTTTTGGATAAGGTGGTAAACTGCATCTGCGATATTGAAAACGGTACCATTACAAGGTTTAACGGCAATTATCAGAAGTTTGTCAAATTAAAAGAGGCAAAGCGACTGGAGTATGAGAAAAATTATAATTCTCAGCAAAAGGAGATAGCCAAACTCCAAACGTTTATTGATAAGAATATAGTAAGGGCATCAACTTCGGCAATGGCAAAGAGCCGACGTAAAAAGCTTGAAAAGATGCAACTGCTTGAAAAACCAAATAACGCGCCAAAACCCAGTTTTTTGTTTAATTATACCCCTGCTGTGGGCAAGATAATTTTGTCTGCTGATGAACTTGCAATAGGATATTACGACCAGCTGGTGCCGGACATAACTATGGAGCTGAACGCCGGTGAAAAGTTGGCGGTAACCGGATTTAACGGTATTGGTAAGTCTACCTTTATTAAAACTATCTGCGGTATCGTGCCGCCTTTGTCGGGTAGCTACAAGCTGGCGGATAACGTGAAGATAGGGTATTACGAGCAGGAGAATATCTGGCAAAACGACAGCATTACCGCTATGGAGGAAATAAAAAACACTTATCCTAAAATGGTGGATAAGGATGTCAGAACCGCTCTTTCAAGGTGCGGACTGTCAGGCGAACAAGTATTGCAAAAGCTTTGTACCTTAAGCGGCGGTGAACAGGCTAAGGTGAAAATTTGCAAACTTATATTGTCCGATTACAACCTGTTAGTGTTGGACGAGCCCACCAACCATTTAGACGTTAATGCCATCGAGCAGCTGAAAGTTGCTATCAAGCTATTTGAGGGTGCGGTGCTTTTTGTATCCCATAGCAAGGAGTTTTGCAACGCTGTGGCGGATAACGTTTTAGACTTTGAAAAATTGTTTGACTAATTGTAAATTTTATTAAATACGTATTGAAAAAAACTGGAAAATAGGTTAAAATATATCTATTATTGTTTAGGAGGAATTAATGTTGATTTGGCATTCTTCAACTGCAACAGATATCGTATCTGAGCTTGGCTCCGATATTGAAAACGGATTAACCGTTGCATCTGTCGAGGAAAAGCAAAAAGTATTCGGAAAAAACCAGTTTGTTGAAAAACGCAAGAAAACCTTTATTGAAAGATTTATTGCACAGCTTAAAGACGTAATGATCATTATTTTGATGATCGCAGCTGTTATTTCAACAGTACTCACCATTTTAGAGGGTGAAAACGACTTTTTGGAGCCGTTGGTTATTGTAGCTATCGTTTTGCTTAACGCATTTTTGGGCGTCATTCAGGAAAGCAAGGCTGAGGCTGCTTTGGAGGCATTGAAAAATCTTGCCGCTCCCTCTGCAAAGGTAATCAGAAACGGTCTTAACATCACTATTGATGCTACTGAGCTTGTTCCCGGTGACATCATCTTACTGGAAGCAGGTGACTATATCCCTGCCGATGCAAGACTTATTGAGGGTTACAGCTTGCGTAGTGATGAGTCTATGCTGACAGGTGAGTCAGTTGCCTCTGAGAAGGATGCCGGTGAGATTTGCACTGATATTGCTCCTTTGGGTGACCGTGTGAATATGGTGTTCAGCGGATGCACCGTTGCTTACGGTAGAGGTAAAGCTATTGTTACCGAAACCGGTATGAACACCGAAATGGGTAAGATTGCAACTATGCTTAAGGGTGCTGATGACGCTATCACTCCTTTGCAGATAAAGCTTGCTGATCTTGGTAAAAAATTGGGTATGATCGCCCTGATTATTTGTGCGATCATCTTTGTTTACGGTATTATCACCGGTCAGGAACTCCTTGAAATGTTTATGACAGCTATTTCTCTGGCTGTTGCCGCTATTCCCGAGGGACTTCCTGCTATCGTTACAGTTGTTTTGTCACTGGGCGTTCAGCGTATGGTTAAGAAAAACGCTATTGTACGTCGTTTGCCCGCTGTTGAGACATTGGGTAGTGCATCTGTTATTTGTTCCGATAAGACCGGCACTTTGACACAGAACCGTATGACCTTGGTTAAGGTTTATTCAAACAAACAGATTCAGGACGTTGGTGAAACCGTTTCTGATGATGTTGCAGCGCTGCTCCGTTTGGGTACACTCTGCTGCGACGGTGACGTTTCTATTGAAAACGGCAGAGAGGTTCATAAGGGTGACCCCACAGAAACCGCTATCGTTGCTGCCGCTATGAAAGCACTTAAAACCGATAAAGCCACACTGGATAGCATCTATCCCAGAATGTGTGAGATCCCCTTCGATTCCGATAGAAAGCTTATGACCACCGTTTGCATGATCGACGGTAAGCCTTACGCTATCGTAAAGGGTGGTTCTGATATCGTTATCGACCGTTGTGTTGACGTTGATAAAGAGGCTGCTACTAAGGCTAACCTTGAAATGGCAAACGATGCACTGCGTGTGCTGGGCGTTGCTGTTAAGCCTTTGGCTGAGGCTCCCAGTAATCCTACATCAGAGGAACTGGAATACGGTCTTAACTTTGTTGGCTTGGTTGGTATGATCGATCCGCCCCGTCAGGAAGCAAAGCTTGCTATTGAAGAGTGTAAGCGTGCAGGTATCCGTACTGTTATGATCACAGGCGACCACGTTATCACTGCTTCTGCTATTGCTCGTCAGCTTAATATTATGGACGAGAACGACGTTGCTCTCACCGGTACAGAGCTTAGTGCTATGAGCGATGACGAGTTGTTTGAGAAGATTGAGAACGTTTCAGTTTATGCACGTGTTTCACCTGAGGATAAGATCAGAATAGTTCAGACCTGGCAGAAGAAGGGTCACGTTGTTGCTATGACCGGTGACGGTGTTAACGACGCTCCTGCACTTAAGGCTGCTGATATTGGTTGTGCTATGGGTATTACCGGTACTGACGTTGCTAAGGGTGCTGCCGCTATGACTCTTACAGACGATAACTTTGCAACTATCGTTACCGCTGTTAAAGAGGGTAGAGGTATCTTCAATAATATCCGTAAGTCAGTTCACTTCTTGCTTTCATGTAACTTAGGTGAGGTTGTAACCGTATTTATCGGTATGCTGTTGTTCGGTGTTGCTCCGCTAACACCTATCCTGCTTCTTTGGATGAACCTTGTAACCGATAGCTTACCTGCATTGGCACTTGGTGTTGAGCCTGTTGAGGCTGACGTTATGAACCATGCTCCCCGTAAGAAGGATGAGAGTGTGTTTGCTCACGGTCTTGGTATTAACGCTGCATGGCAGGGTGTAATGTTCGGTATTATCACTCTGGTTGCCTTTGTTCTGGGTGTTATAGCTCACGAGCCCGGTTGGAAATTGGGCGTACCCTTTACTGAGGAAGCTCTTATGTATGCTCAGACAATGGCGTTTGCTGTTTTGTCTATCTCTCAGCTGTTCCACGCTATGAACTGCAGAAGTGATAACTCACTGTTTGTTGTAGGCTGGTTCAAGAACAAGACAATGCTGTTGGCATTTGCCGCATCATTTATCCTGATGCTGTTTGTGCTTGTTATTCCGCCTATCAGAGACGTGTTCGGCGTTGCAGCACTCAGTACTGCTGAGTTCGGTGAGATCTTCTTGTTATCCATCGTTCCTATCGTTGTAACTGAGATAGTAAAGCTGATAACAAAGCTGGTAAGAAAATAAAATAAAACCTTTTAAAGGCACTTGCATTTGCTAGTGCCTTTTTTATTTTTATTCAAGATGGGGGTGCCCGTCTTTTTTTATCGCCAAAATCTGTTCGAAAATTTGTTCTTCACCCAACCACAACATATTGTGGTTGGGATTTTATTGTACCACAAGTCACTAAAAAAACTTCGGGATTTGTAAAAAATTACTTAAAAATTGGGTTGAAAAGATGCAGTTTTGTACTTATAATTAAATCAAAAGTGGTGCAAAGTGGTGGAAAGTGGTGAATTTGAACAATTTCCACCAAGTTTTCCACAATGTTTTTAGTGAAAGGGAAGCCCGTTATGTTGATGAGTGAATTTCAACATAATATCGACAAAAAAGGTCGCGTATTTATTCCTGCGAAGCTTCGTGAGGATTTAGGCGACCGCTTCGTCATTTCCAAATCACTTGACAGTTCACCTTGTTTGTTCATTTATTCAATGGAAGAGTGGCAGAAGCTGGTGGACAAGCTTAACGAACAACCCTTCGTTAAAGCAAGGAAGTTGCAAAGATATTTGTTCTCAGGTGCCGCAGAGTTAGAGCCGGATGCACAGGGCAGGGTATTGCTGCCCCAGACTTTAAGAGAGTTTGCACAGCTTATGGATTCTGCATCTGCTACTATCATCGGTGCATCAAACCGTATTGAGATCTGGAGCAGTGAGAACTGGATTAAAGAAAACGAGGACGTTTCTCAGGAAGAGATCCTTAACATACTTGAAGATTGTAATTTATAAAAGGGTGGATAAAGATGTTTGTTCACAAAAGCGTTTTGCTGCATGAGTCCATCGACGCCCTTGATTTAAAGCCTGACGGAATTTATATTGACGGTACTGCAGGCGGCGGAGGTCATTCCTTTGAAATAGCCAAACGTCTTGAAGACGGAATGCTCATTTCACTAGACCGTGACCCCGATGCTATAAAAGCCGCTACTGAAAGATTAAAAGAGTTTAGTAACGTAAAAGTAGTGCAGTCGAGATTTTCAGAGCTTGATAAAGTGCTAAATGATCTGAACATTGATAAGATCGACGGACTTTTATTAGATTTAGGAGTTTCATCCTATCAGTTAGATACCATAGAGCGTGGTTTTTCATATCACGGTGACGCACCGCTGGATATGAGAATGAGTAAGCAAGGAACAAGCGCTGCAGATTTAGTAAATAGCTTATCAGCAGCAGAGCTTAGTAATATATTTTTCAAATACTCAGATGAGAAATTTTCAAACAAGATAGCACAAAGAATAGTAACAATTCGAGAATAAACACCAATTACTACTACATCACAACTTGCACAGATCGTATCAGATTGCTATCCAGCCAAATTCAAGCGTGACGGACACCCGGCGAGAAAAGTGTTCCAGGCGCTGAGAATTGCCGTTAACGGCGAAATGCAAGAGGCACAGACCGCAATAGAAAAAGCCTTTGAACGGTTGAAGGTGGGCGGAAGGATTTCTATCATAACCTTCCATTCTATTGAGGACAGACTGGTTAAACAAAGTTTTGCAGAGCTTTGTAAGGGTTGTGAGTGCCCTAAAGACTTTCCCGTTTGTGTATGCGGAAAGAAACCCAGAGCAAAATTAGTGTTCAGAAAGCCCATAGAGGCATCTGAGCAGGAGCTCAGTGATAACGCAAGAAGCCGAAGCGCTAAGCTTCGTGCCATAGAAAAGATATTATAAAGAAAGAAGGAGTTTTAGTTGCAGTACTACAATTCAAATAACGCAGCATACGACCTTGACCTGTTTGCACCTAAGAGCAACGTAGTACCGCAAACAGCTCCCGGACGTAAGGCAGTTATAAAGCAGCTGCCTGTAACACACCAGAAGGCAAAAACAAATAATTTATCAGTTTTTGCAAAGATAGCAGCAGTTGCTATTGTGTTGTTTATGGTTTGCTTCACAATTTACACACGTGTTGAGATCAGCGATACAAAGGCTGCTATTGCTAAGGCAGACCGTGAGATAGAGGTTTTGGACAGCGAGACAGTAAGACTTGAGATGGAGCTGGAAAACAAGATCTCTTATAAAAACTTAGAGCAGGCTGCAGCACAGCTTGGTATGCACAAAAAGTCAAAATCTCAGGTGCATTACATTGACAGCAATGAAAATGACAGTGCGCAGATCTTAAATGCTGATGCCGATAAATAAAAAGGCATAGCAACGGCAGAAAATAAATATTATATATTAAACGAGGGTTGTAGTCAGCTCTCGTTTTTGCCGAATTATAAAGGTAATTACTAATTTAGGTTTACATAAGAAAGGAAGAGCGGAATTGGCAAAGGGACCTACAAAGCAAATGTGGAAACGTACTTTGATAGTGCTTTTAGTTGTTATTATATTGGGATTTGGTACTTGTGGCGTTTCTCTTAGTAACATAATGCTTGTAAAAGCCGATAAATACAGGACTCTTGCAGAACAGCAGCAGCTTCGTGATGTGGTTGTTGATGCTAAAAGAGGTACTATTTATGATGCTTCAATGAATGTCCTTGCCGCCAGCTCTACCGTTTGGCAAGTTTACATAACACCAAGTGATTTCGAGGACGACGCTGAGCGTCAGGCAGTGGCAAAGGGACTTGCCGAGATCCTCCAGATGGACTATGAAAAGGTGTATAAAATCACCTGCAAGAAGACAGGCTACGAAACTGTTGGTAAAACCGTGACTATTGATAAGGCAAATCAGGTAAGAGCCTTCGTTTCCGAAAATGAGTTTGGCTCAATCATCGGCTTAGACGAAGCCACCAAAAGATATTACCCCAACGATAACCTGGCATCTACCGTGCTGGGCTTTGTGGGTACCGACAATCAGGGTCTTAACGGACTTGAATATCAGTATGATTCAACTTTGACCGGAACACCGGGCAGAGTTATTTCTGCTAAAAACGCAAAAGGTGCGGATATGCCCTTTAGCTACGAAAAAGTAGTTGATGCGAAGGCAGGAAACTCATTGGTGCTTACCATTGACGAGTATATCCAGCACGTGGCAGAGAAATATCTAGATCAGGCTGTTATCCAAAACGGAGTAAAAAACCGTGGTTGCTGCATTGTTATGGACGTAAACACCGGCGGTGTTTTAGCCATGGCAACCAAGCCTGACTACAACCCCAACGAGCCTTTTACCATTTACGACGCAGCAACTGCTGAAGCTATTGCAAAGCTTACCGGTGATGAAAGATCATCAGCTATTGCAAAGGCACAGCAGGAGCAGTGGAGAAACAAGTGCGTATCCGACGTTTACGAGCCCGGTTCTGTTTTCAAGATCATAACCGGATCGGCAGCACTGGATGAGGGAAAGACCTCCATGAACGCATCTTTTTCTTGCCCCGGATATATAGTTATTGCTAACCGCAGAATTAGTTGTCATAAGCACGAGGGTCACGGCACACAAAACCTCACTCAGGCATTTATGAATTCCTGCAACCCTGCCTTTATTACAATAGGTCAGTCTTTGGGAGTTACCAGTTTTACTAATTACAGAAAGTCTTTTGGTTTGCAGACCATATCAGGCATCGACCTACCCGGTGAATCTGAGCCTATTTACCACGTAGCATCTAAAATGGGCCCCGTTGAGTTGGCGTCTGAGTCCTTCGGTCAGACCTTCAAAATCACCCCTATACAGTTTATTACCGCTATTTCAGCGGCAGTGAACGGTGGATATTTGTATAAGCCTCATATTGTAAAACAGGTTTTGGATGAGAACGGAAATATTATTAAAAATATGGAAGGCTCTCCCATTCGTCAGGTAATTTCTGAGGAGACCTCTAAAAAGATCTGTGACGCTTTGGAAGCGGTAGTAAGTGAGGGTACAGGTAAAAATGCTTACGTACCCGGTTACCGTGTTGGCGGAAAAACAGGTACGTCTCAGAAGATTGATACACAAAACGAGGAAGGCGAGATAAATAAATATATCGCATCTTTTTGCGGTATTGCTCCTACAAACGAGCCTAAGATCGCTATTTTGATGCTGCTGGATGAACCCAGCGTGGCAAATCCCTACGGCGGTACTTTGGTAGCGCCTATGGTGGGTAAGATGTTTGAGGAAATTCTTCCTTATATGGGCGTTACACCTCAATACTCCGAAGATGATGCTGAAAAGATCGAGCGTAAAACTCCCGACGTTATGGGCAAAACTGTTGAAAAGGCAAAGGATGCTATCAGAGAAGCAGGTTTGTCATTTAAAGTTGTTGGCGACGGCGACTCTGTTGTAAGACAGGTGCCCTCAGCATATCAGACTATTCCTAAGGGCGGTACAGTGGTCATTTACACTGAAAACGACAGTGAGAAAAAGACAGTAAAGGTACCTGATTTTATAGGTATGACAGTGTCTCAGGCAAACAGTACTGCAATAAATATGGGACTGAACATCAAATTTAGCGGTTCTACGACAAATGCAGTAGCGTATAATCAATCTGTTGAAAAAGATACCGAGGTTGAGATCGGTACGGTTATTACAGTAGAATTCAGGGAAAATATAGTTGTTGAATAATGTGGAGGTTGTAATATGAAATTTTGCAATATTTATAAAGATGCTCCCGACATATTTTGCAATAAAGAAATTACAGGTATCACCTGCGACTCACGAAAAGTACGTGAGGGTTCGGTGTTTGTATGTATAAGCGGTACACAGAGTGACGGTCATAGCTTCGCTCAGTCTGCTTATAACAGCGGTGCAGCAGTAATTGTTTGTGAAAGAGATTTAGGGCTTGATAATCAGCTTGTTGTTGAGGATTCAAGAGCGGTATATGCCACTATGTGTGCGGCATATTTCGGCAATCCTGCCGATAAGCTTAAGATAATCGGTGTTACAGGTACCAGCGGTAAGACCAGTGTTACCTATATGACTAAATCCTTGCTGGAACAGGCAGGGCATAAGGTTGGACTTATCGGTACTATCCAAAACATTATTGATAAACAGACTATGCCTGCTAAAAACACAACACCCGATGCTTACGAGCTTCATTCTTTGTTGTCTTTGATGCTTAAAGCAGGTTGTGAGTATGTGGTTATGGAGGTATCCTCCCACGCACTTGATCAGAAGCGTGTTTTCGGACTGCGATTTGCAGTGGGTATATTCACTAACCTTACTCAGGATCACCTTGACTACCATGTCACAATGGAAAATTACCTTGAGGCTAAAAAGCTGCTTTTCAAGATGTGCGATACTGCTATCGTTAATGCAGACGATGCTTATGCAGATAAGATAATTGACGGCTGTGACTGTAAGGTAATAACCATTTCGACAGAAAACGACAGTGCTGATTACACCGCAAAGGAGATAAATTTCTATCCCGACGGAGTGAAGTATGAACTGGTGTCAAACGGTGTTATTGGCAGAATGAGAGTTAAAATTCCGGGTATATTCTCGGTGTATAACAGTATGTGTGCGGCAGTAACGGGCATTGCACTGGGTATGTGCTTTTACGACGTTATCTCACGCTTTGCAAACGTAAGCGGAGTTAAGGGTAGAGTAGAGGTTGTAAACAGTGACCGTGACTTCACAATGATAATAGATTATGCCCACACGCCTGACGAGCTCGAGAATGTTATCAATATGCTCCATAAAATCAAGTCGGGCAGAATAGTTACCTTGTTTGGTTGCGGCGGTGACCGTGATAAGACCAAACGTCCTATTATGGGAGAGATAGCGGCACGTCTTTCGGATTATGTTATCGTTACCTCCGATAACCCCAGAAGTGAGGATCCTGATGCTATAATCAAGGATATATTGGTGGGTATGAAGGGGTCAAAAACTCCTTATAAGGTTATAGAAAATCGTGCAGAAGCTATTGAATATGCCATTAAAAACGCACAGACTGATGATATTATCCTTTTTGCAGGAAAAGGACACGAAACATATCAGATATTAAACAGTGGAACAGTGCATTTTGATGAGCGTGAGATAATAGCTAAGGCACTGGAAAATAATTAACGGACAGGTGATGTAAATGACAGGTTTAATACCGATTATCACAGCAGTTATAGGTTTTGCTGTTACAGCGGCAATGGGAATATTCTTTATCCCGTTTCTTAAAAAAATACATTTCGGTCAGACTATTCTGGATATAGGCCCAAAATGGCATAAGTCAAAAGAGGGTACACCCATTATGGGCGGATTTATGTTTATGATCGGCACATTTTTGGCGTTGTGCATCGGATTTTTCTTAGCATCAGTTATGCCCGGTGGACAGCAGATAATCGGTGAGATGGCAAGCAAGGACCGTTTGTGTCAGCTTATAGCAGGTCTTGTGATGGCACTGCTTATGGCAGGTATCGGCTTTATGGATGACTACATAAAAGCCGTTAAAAAGCAGAATTTAGGTCTTAAAGCAAGTCAGAAAACCTTTTTGCAGTTACTTGTAGCGGCAGGTTACCTTTTAACTATGCTGCTTTCGGGAATGAAATATACATTTCTTCCATTTATCGGCAGAGTTGACCTTACCAGCGGACTTGGTCTGCTTTTCTGGCCGATCGCACTTGTGTTTATTTACGGCTTTACCAATGCAGTAAATCTTACCGACGGTGTTGATGGACTTGCAACCTCTGTAACCTTTGTGGTTTCGCTGTTCTACTTAGTAGCCACCGCAACACTGGGTTATTTCGGCTATAATCTTGCAGCGGCGGCACTTATAGGCTCTTTAGTGGGATTTTTAGTTTGGAATCTGCATCCCGCAAAGGTGTTTATGGGAGATACCGGCTCAATGTTTTTGGGTGGAATCGTAGTGGCATTTGCTTTTGCCATTGAACGTCCCGTACTTTTGCTTTTAGCAGGAATACTTTATTTTGCAGAGGCTATGTCGGTTGTTATTCAGGTTGCATATTACAAACGTACCAAAAAGCGTTTGTTTAAGATGAGTCCTATACATCACCACTTCGAAATGAGCGGCTGGAAAGAGAATAAAATCGTGGTGATATTCTCATTGGTAGCGCTTATAGGATGTATTGCGGCAATGTTATTTATTATATTTGAATGAAATTAACTTTTATAAATTAAGGAGGGAGCAAAAATGGAAAACGAAAACTTACCCGTCGGAAGAAAGAAAATAACCTTTTTTCATAAGGGGAAAATGGATATAACCTTTTTTCTGTTTGTTGTGGGTATTTTGGTAACAGGACTTGTTATGCTGTTTTCAGCCAGCGCTCCCTATGCTTCCACTTACTATGGTAACAGCTACTATTTCATTACAAAACAGCTGGGTTTTGCCATATTCGGTCTGCTGTTGATGTACGGTATATCACGCATAAATTATCAGATTCTGCGTAAATTTGCTTGGATAATATACGGCATAGCAGTAGCGTTGCTTATTTTGGTTTTGATATTACCTCCGTTAAAAGACGGATTTCACCGTTGGATAGTAATAGGCCCGATTAACTTCCAGCCTTCTGAAATTGCAAAGTTTGCCATAGTAGTGCTGTTTGCAAACCTTATATCCTTAAACTATAAGAAAATGCAGACCTTCAAATACGGCGTTTTGCTGTTTGCAGGACTTTTAGGTTTAGTATGTGCCTTAGTTGTGGTTGAAACACACTTGTCTGCTACTGTTTTGATCTTCTCTATCGGTATCGTTATGATGATCATCGGCGGTATCAAGGCAAGATGGATAGCACTTGGTGGACTTGGTGGAATTTCCTTAGGTGCTTTGGCTATTTTAACAGGTATCGTCAGCTACGGTAGTGACCGTATTCAGTATTGGTTGGATCCTTGGGCTGATCCCACAGGTAAAGGCTATCAGACTATCCAGTCACTGCTTGCTATCGGTTCGGGTGGACTGATGGGTCAGGGTATAGGTGAGTCTAACCAGAAATATTTGTGGGTTCCCGAGCCTCAGAACGACTTTATATTTGCCATAGTTTGTGAGGAGCTTGGTCTTATCGGCGCACTGCTTATCGTTGCCGCTTTTGCATTACTGGTATGGCGTGGCTTTGTTATAGCAATGCGTGCTCCCGATAAATTCGGATCATTACTGGCTATCGGACTTACCTTCCAGGTAGGACTTCAGGCAGTTTTGAATATCTTAGTTGTTACAAACACCATTCCCAATACCGGAATTAGTCTTCCGTTTTTCAGTTCAGGCGGTACTGCACTGATAATGCTGTTGGCTGAAATGGGAGTTATACTCTCTGTTTCAAGGCAGAGTACAGTGGAAAAATTGTAAGGATAGTAGGGTGATGTTATGAAATTTGTATTTGCAGCCGGTGGTACCGGTGGACATATCAATCCTGCACTGGCTATTGCAGGCACAATAAAATCAAAGCACCCCGATGCCCAAATCAGCTTTATCGGCAACAAGACAGGTATGGAAGCAAAGCTTGTGCCTCAGGCGGGTTACGACTTTTATCCCATTGAGGTTGCAGGATTTCAGAGAAAGCTTAATTTTACCAATATCAAGCGTAATATCGACGCTTTTTATAAAATGTTTGCATCCACTGTTCAGGCAGGTAAAATACTTAATAAGTTAAAGCCTGACGTGGTTATCGGTACGGGCGGTTATGTCTGCGGACCTGTGCTTCGTAAGGCGGCTAAAATGGGAATAAAAACCGCTACCCACGAGCAAAATGCTTTTCCCGGAATTACCACTAAAGCACTTTGTAAGCTGGTTGATGAGGTAATGGTTGCAATGCCTCAGGCTATCGACAGACTACCTAAAAACCGTGAATACACAGTTGTGGGAAACCCTGTAAGACCTTCGGTTATCAACACAAAACGTGAGGAAGCAAGAAAGGCTTTAGGCTTGGATGAACGTCCCATGATACTTTCCTTTGGCGGAAGTCTTGGTGCAAGAAGAATAAATGAGTCGGTTGCATCGGTTTTGGGTTGGCACGCAAACAGTAAAAAATATTATCACTACCACGCTATCGGTAAGTTTGGTATGAGCTTTGTACCTGAGCTTATTAAGTCTAAAGGCGTGGACTATGAGAATTTAGATAATTTGAGAATCACAGAGTATATCAACGATATGGATCTGTGTATGGCTGCTGCTGATCTTGTTATCGGCAGGGCAGGTGCTATTACCATTAGCGAGTTGCAGGTGCAGGGCAAACCCTCTATTTTGATACCCTCACCCAACGTAGCTGAAAATCATCAGTATTACAATGCTAAAACACTGGCTGACGTAGGTGCGTCGGTTTTGATCGAGGAAAAGGATCTTACCGGCGATGTGCTGATAAAAGCCGTTGATGAGCTGATAAACCACAAGGAAAAACTCACTCAGATGGGTAAAAAGGCTTTAGAAACAGCAGTGTTTGACTCTAATGAGAGAATTTACGAAGTGGTTATGAATTTGTATTTGAAAAAATAAGTTTTAACACAGCTACCTCAAATTTCATAGAATAAACTGCAAGTAAAAGTTGATTTTATGAGATTTGAGGTGCAAAAATGGCTGATTTTATTGTAAACGGCAGGTCTGTTTTATGCGGTGAGGTGGATATCCACGGTGCAAAAAACAGTGCTTTGCCCATATTGGCGGCAACGCTTTTGTGCAACTCTAAATGCACACTTTATAATTGCCCTGAGCTGTCTGATGTGGATGCAGCTTTGAAAATACTGAAGTATTTGGGCTGCAAGATACATAGACAGTGTGATGCCGTTGAGATCGACCCCTCTAACGCATTCGGGAAAGAAATACCCGACTTTTTAATGCGTGAGATGCGTTCATCCATTGTGTTTTTAGGGGCAATACTGGCTAAGTGCAGTAACGCTTTACTGTCTTATCCCGGCGGTTGTGAGCTGGGACCACGTCCTATTGACATACACCTGAATTCCTTTAAGAAAATGGGTGTGGAGGTGGACGAGAGGTTTGGCTCCATTAACTGTCAGTGCTGTAACGGACTTTGCGGGGCAACCATAAATTTGCCCTTTCCCAGTGTTGGGGCTACTGAAAATATACTTCTTGCGGCGGTTACTGCTAAAGGTACTACCAAGATACACAACGCTGCAAGAGAGCCTGAAATAATTGATCTTGCTGCGTTTTTGAACAGTTGCGGCGGAAAAATACAAGGTGCAGGGGACAGTGTTATTACCGTTGAGGGTGTGGCACATTTACACGGCTGTGAGCACAGTATTATTCCCGATAGAATAGAAGCGGCTACTTATATGGCTGCTGCGGCGGCAACTGGCGGTAAGATACTGTTGAAAAACGTTATACCCGATCACATTGAGCCGGTGTTTTACGCCTTCAGAGAAGCAGGCTGCGATATGGAAATAGGGGAAAACACCATTAAACTTACAGCCCCTAAAAGATTATCAAGAATAAAGCTAATACGCACTTTAGTGTACCCTGGATTTCCCACAGACGCTCAGGCACCTATAATGACTATGTGCACTGTGGCAAGGGGCACAAGTATTTTTATAGAAACCATATTCCAAAACCGATATAAACACGCCAATGAGCTTTTAAGATTTGGCGCTAACATTAAGGTTGAAGGACGTGTGGCAGTGGTTGAGGGCACTGAGAGGCTCTATGCCACCGAAGCTAAAGCAACCGATCTGCGTGGCGGTGCAGCACTGGTAATTGCTGCAATGTGTGCAGAGGGAGTAAGTCGTATTACGGATATATATCACATCGACCGAGGCTATCAGAGTATGGAAAAGGTACTGACAAAGCTTGGCGTTGATATTAAGAGAGAAGTTTAAAGGAAGGTAAAAATGGAAAAACAAGCAGTAAAGAAAAAAAGAAGAAAGAAAAGAGCAAGTCATTTCTTGTTTTTATATATAGCCTTAGGACTTGCAACAGTCATCACCCTGACTGTGTTGTCTTTGACTGTATTTTTTCATATTGATACCGTGAAGGTAGCAGGGGATAGTATGTATTCCTCTGAGCAGATAATCACTGCTTCTCAGATAAAAAAGGACGTTAATATCTTCACCGCTGATTTAAGCTCGGTAAACGATAATATCTGCAAGGCGTTGCCTTATATAGAGAGCGTAAAAATAAACCGAGTTTTCCCCACCACCATTAAGCTGACTGTTACTAAAGCAGAGAAGTACGTTCAGGTGGAAAACGGCGGTAAATATACAGTGATAAACAAAAGCGGAAAGTGTCTTGAAATATCGGATGTGCCGGTAAAAGGAATTCCGGTTTTGAGAGGTATTTCGCTGACCTCAAACGTTCCCGGAGTGAGGGTTACATTTAAGGACACAGACTGTATTGAGCCTTTAAACAGCATAACTGATCTGCTGGATAAGAATGAAATCAAAAACACAACTGTTATAAACTTAAAGGATCTTCAGGATGTGTTTGTAACGGTGGATAATAGGGTAGTGCTGAAGCTGGGATCTACCGGAAATCTTGATAAAAAGCTGCAACACGCAGCACTGACCTTGGAAAAACAGCAGGGTAGCAAGAAAACGGGAATACTGAATTTAAGCCGTATTCCAAACGATAAACATCAGGCATATTTCACATCCTGCGACCTTTTAGCCGAACAAATAGCAGATGTTATAAAAAAATAGGTAAAAAAATTAAAATAAATGTATATTAAAGGTTGAAATTTCATATTATGTATGTTAAAATATACGAGTATAAATGCGATTTCAGCGGATTTACATATTTAGGAGGACAAAAAAATGAGTTTTGAAATTTCAAACGAACTCGGTGATGTAGTTCAGATTAAAGTTGTTGGTGTTGGCGGCGGCGGAAACAACGCTGTTGACCGTATGGTTGTTGCCGGCGTTCAGGGTGCTGAATTTGTTGCTGTTAACTCAGACAAACAGGCATTGCTTCGTTCAAAGGCATCACATAAAATTCAGATCGGCGAAAAGCTGACACACGGCCAGGGTGCAGGTGCTAAGCCTGAGGTTGGTAAGCAGTCAGCAGAAGAGTCTAAAGACGAAATCATCGCTGCTTTGAAAGGTACCGATATGGTATTTATCACTGCAGGTATGGGCGGTGGTACCGGTACAGGTGCAGCTCCCGTTGTTGCAGAGATCGCTAAAGAAATGGGTATCCTTACTGTTGGTGTTGTTACAAAGCCTTTCGGTTTTGAAGGTAAGCGTCGTATGGCTCAGGCTGAGGAAGGTATTGCTGAATTAGCTGAGCACGTTGATAGCTTGGTTGTTATCCCCAACGAGCGCTTGAAATTAGTTTCAGAGCAGAAGATCACTTTGACAAATGCTTTCGAGATCGCTGATGACGTTCTCCGTCAGGGCGTTCAGAATATTTCAGAACTTATTAAGTTGCCCTCAATGGTTAACCTTGACTTTGCTGACGTTACTGCAGTTATGAAGGATGCAGGCTATGCTCATATGGGCGTTGGCGTTGCAACAGGCCGTGATAAGGCTGAAACTGCTGCTCACGCTGCTATTACAAGTCCTCTGATCGAGACTTCTATGAACGGTGCTAAGGGCGTTATCATCAGCATTACCGGTTCTGCAGATATCGGCCTTGAAGAGGTTGAGCTTGCTTCTTCTATCATCGCTGATGCTGCTCATCCCGATGCAAACATCATCTGGGGTGCTGCTATTGATGAGACTTTGGAAGACACTATCAGAATTACTGTTATTGCAACAGGTTCTTCTGACATCAAGAAAAAGGATCATTCAGCTGAGCTTTTAGGTCTTGGTGAGCAGGTTGAGAATAACGACGAAGATTACTACGATGTAACTCAGATCTTTTCTCGCAAATAAATAAAATAAACAGATAAATTGAGAATCCGGCAATTAACGCCTTTTGGCGGCATTTTGTCGGATTCCATTTGTATTATGGTATATTACTTGATTTAACATCAGAATGGAGCATAAGCCCGTGGAGTGGACTGAACTTTTACTTGAAATAAACGTTGAGGATATTGAAACAGCGTCGAATATAGCCTGTATGGTGGTGCCTTACGGCTTTTATATCGAGGATTATTCCGATTTAGAGCAGGGTGCAAGAGAAATTGCACATATTGACCTTATTGATGAGGAGCTTATCGAGAAAGACCGTAGTAAGGCTATAATTCATATTTATATTTCCCCTGAGGAAAATCCCGCTGAGGCTGTGGACTATCTTAAAGTGCGTCTTGAAGAGGAAAATATTGATTATTTAGTTTCCACATCGGGCATCAGTGAGGAAGACTGGGCTAACAACTGGAAACAGTTTTTTAAACCAACCCCGGTGGGTGAAAAGTTGTTTATTTTACCCGAATGGGAGCCCCAAGTTGAAACTGACCGTAAAATAATCCATATTGATCCAGGTGCGGCTTTTGGTACCGGCACCCACGCTACCACAAGACTGTGTATGGAAGCCTTGGAGAAGCATATAAAAAGCGGTGATGACGTGCTGGACATCGGTTGCGGCAGTGGTATTTTATCCATTGCAGCCATGCTGGTTGGTGCAAATTCTGTTACAGGTGTGGATATTGACCCGTTGGCAGTTAAAACAGCCCGTGAAAACGGCTTGAAAAACAATATGCAAGAGCCTGAGTACACTATGATACAGGGTGACCTTGCCGATAAAATTACCGCTAAATATGACGTTTGCCTGGCAAACATCGTTGCTGACGTTATTATCCGTCTTTGCGATAATATATCCGACTATCTTAAAGACGGCGGATATTTCATTACATCAGGCATTATTGACGTCCGTGAGGATGAAGTGGTCGACGCTATTTTAGGTATTGGCTTTGAGATAGTTGAGCGTTATGAGTGTGGCGGTTGGGTATGTATGGTCGCTAAAAAGAAATAATTAAAAGGAAAGGAACGGCATATAAAAACCGTGCCGTGTGATGATATATGCTTCAGTTTGAAGAACAAAAATTGCGTCTTGGGGCTTATGCAAGTGAGCTTACAGAGCTTAGTGAAGCCCTTAATTTAGAGGCATTATATAAAGAGGTTGAAGCCTTAGAGCTTGAGGCTGCTAAAGAGGATTTCTGGAACGATCTTGAAAATTCTCAGCAGGTTCTTAAAAAAACAAGCCAGAAAAAGGCTGTTATCAAGCAATATGAGGACTTAAAACAAGAGTTTGACGATATGGATACCCTCATTGATATGGCAAATGAGGAAGAGGATCTAACCCTTTTAGACGAGGTCGTAAGCGGTGTTGACAGCTTTATTAAAAGATTTGAGGATATGCGTCTTACCACCTTGCTTACCGGCGAGTATGACTCTAATAACGCCATTTTAACATTCCACGCAGGTGCAGGTGGTACCGAGGCTCAGGACTGGGTAGAAATGCTGTTCCGTATGTACTCTAAGTGGGGTGAAAGTCACGGCTTTAAGGTTAAAACCTTAGACTTTTTGGACGGTGACGAGGCAGGACTCAAAAGTGCCGTTGTATTGGTTGAAGGTACCAACGCTTACGGTTATTTGAAAAGCGAAAGCGGTGTTCACCGACTTGTTCGTGTTTCTCCCTTTGACTCCTCAGGCAGACGTCATACCTCCTTTGCATCTCTTGAGGTTATGCCCGAAATTAACGACGATATTCAGATCGAGATCAGCCCCGATGAAATAAAGGTTGACACCTTCCGTTCCAGTGGTGCAGGTGGTCAGCACGTTAATAAAACCGAATCTGCTATCAGAATTACTCATATTCCCACAGGCATCGTTGTAGCTTGTCAGAATGAGCGTTCACAGCATCAGAACCGTGAGGTTGCTATGCGTATGCTTAAGTCTAAGCTGCTGGAGATAAAAGAGCGTGAGCATCTTGACAAGATCGAGGATATTAAGGGCGTACAGAAAGAGATCGGTTGGGGTTCACAGATCCGTTCTTATGTGTTTATGCCTTACACTCTGGCTAAGGACCATAGAACAGGCTTTGAAAACGGTAATATCAACGCCGTTATGGACGGTGACCTTGACGGCTTTATAAACGCCTATCTGAAAGCACAGTCACAGAGCAAACTTTAATAGACACGCACCCGATTTTTATTTGTGAATACAATAAAATAGGGTGATTATAATGAGAAAACGGTCAATACGCTACCGGAAAGCAAAATTAAGGGCAGGGATACTCTGCCTTGTTGCAGTGATAGGCGTAGTTGCGTTTTTTGTTGATATGAATATCCGTCCGCTTATTATATCATCAGTGCAGGACAGGGCAAAGATGATCGCCACAAGGCTTATTAACAATGCAGTTTCTCAGCTGATTGAGAGTGAGGATATATCATATAAAAACATAATCCGCATTACTTATGACGATAATAATAGCGTTAAAGCCGTTGAATGTGATGTTTTAAAGCTTAACCGATTTAAGGCAGACGTTGGTTTCGCTGTTTCTACGGCTATTTCCGATTACGATAGAGCATCAGTAAGTATCAGACTTGGTACGTTGATAGGAAACGAGTATCTGCTTGGCAGAGGGCCTAAGCTTAACTTTAAATTTGATATGCTAAGTACTACTACGTCAAGCTTTTCCGACTCGTTTGTATCCGCAGGGATAAATCAGACCAAGCATAAAATTATGCTGTGTATTGACACGAAAATCAGTATTTTAATACCTTGGTATAACACATCAACCCAGTTGAAAACCGAGATTATTATAGCTGAAACGGTGATAGTAGGGGATGTACCAAGTTCTTTTACCACAGTTGATTTAAGTAAGGCAATAAACGAAAGTTAAAAAATTTTGGGAGCGAGATTAAATGAAAGACACCGACAGAAAAAGACATAGTGAACTGTGTGAGCTTATTGAGTATTATAATAAGCGCTACTATGTTGACGATGATCCTGAAATTGATGATTATGAATACGATATGCTTATGCTGGAGCTTAAGCTTTTAGAACAGGAAAACCCTGAGCTTGTAACCCCCGATTCACCCACTCAAAAGGTGGGTGGCGCCGCACTTAATATGTTTGAGAGTGTGGAGCATACCGTTAAAATGGAAAGCTTGCAGGACGTTTTCAGTGAGGAAGACCTTTATAATTTCGGCAAGCGTGTTAATGATATGTTCGGTCAGGTGGATTTTTCCGTTGAGCCTAAGATTGACGGACTTTCAGTGTCCTTAGAGTATGAAAACGGTGTTTTTGTAAGAGGCTCTACACGAGGTGACGGTGTGGTAGGTGAGAACGTTACTGCCAATCTTTCCACCATTAAAGCTATCCCTAAAAAGCTTAACAATCCTATCCCACGCTTGGAAGTGCGTGGTGAGGTCTATATGCCCCACAGCAGCTTTGAGAAGCTTACAAAGGCTCAAGAGGAGGCAGGTGGTAAACTGCCGAAGAACCCACGAAATGCCGCTGCTGGCGCTTTAAGGCAAAAGAATCCTATGATAACCGCATCCCGTGAGTTGGATATTTTACTCTTTAACGTTCAGCAAATAGAGGGCGATGAGTTATCCTCTCATATTCAGTCACTTCAGTATATGAAATCTCAAGGACTTAATGTGTTGCCCTTTTATAAAAAGTGCAGTACCATTGAGGAGGCCGCTGAGGAAGTCAAAAGAATCGGTGAGCTTCGTGGAACACTGCCCTTTGATATTGACGGTGCAGTTATTAAAGTAGATGATTTTAAGTTAAGAGAGAAAATGGGCAGTACATCCAAATTCCCCAAATGGGCGGTGGCTTATAAATACCCACCTGAGGAAAAGGAAACTACCCTTACTGATATTGAAATAAACGTGGGCAGAACAGGTGCCCTTACTCCCACAGCTGTTTTCCAGCCTATAACCTTAGCCGGTACTACCGTGTCCCGTGCGGTACTGCATAACGAGGATTTCATCAGCAATATGCAGCTTGCTATCGGTGACAAGATTATCGTGCGTAAGGCAGGAGATATTATTCCTGAGGTGGTTAGGGTTTCAGTGCATAATGGCGGCGAGACTTATAAATTGCCTGAAATTTGTCCTTCCTGCGGTGCTAAGGTAGTACGTGAGGAAGGCGAGGCGGCAATAAGATGCGTTAATGCCGCTTGTCCTGCACAGCTTATAAGAAATCTTATTCACTTTGCTTCCCGCGATGCTATGGACATCGAGGGACTGGGTGAGGCAAACGTGGTTGCACTGGTTAATGCAGGTATGATAAAATCTCCTGCAGATATCTACACTCTTAGTGTGCAGGATATTGCATCTATTGAGCGTATGGGTGAAAAGTCTGCGGAGAATTTAGTTAATGCCATTGAAAAATCCAAGTCTAACGAGCTGTATCGCTTGATTTTCGGGCTGGGTATAAGAATGATAGGCGCTAAGGCAGCAAAGCTTATTGAGGCTAATTTTGATAGTATGCAAGAGGTTTTGCAGGCGGATAAGTCCGACTTTTATGCTATTGACGGTTTTGGCGAGATAATGGCTGAGAGTATTTATAACTTTTTAAGCTTAGACCAGTCAAAAGAGCTTATACAAAGACTTGAAGATTTAGGGCTTAATATGAAAAGCGCTGAAAAGTCTGATGATTTAAGATTTGCAGGACTTACCTTTGTGTTAACGGGCACACTGCCTACTATGACACGTAACGAGGCCTCTGAAATCATAGAAAAGATGGGTGGTAAGACCTCATCCAGCGTATCTAAGAAAACGGATTACGTTTTGGCAGGTGAGGATGCAGGTAGTAAGCTGACCAAAGCCCAGTCTTTAGGCGTTACTATCATCGACGAAAATCAGTTTATAGAGATGATAAAATAATAAAAAGCATCTGATATTTATCAGATGCTTTTTACTTTTTAAAACAAGCTTATTTGGTTTGATTTTGGTAAGAAGTCCAGTGTTCCTGCTTCAACCAATGCTTCAATAACTGTTTTGGAAACACCTGCTGCTTGCTGAATATCATCACGGGAGATAAATCCGCCTTTTTTAGCGGCTTCCTCCAAAGCAATAGCGGCGTTTTCACCAACACCGGGCACTGCGGCAAAGGGAAGTCTGATCTTACCGTCTTCCATTACATACACCTTTGCCTTAGACTTATAAAAATCTACCGGCAAAAATTCAATGCCACGACACAGCATTTCATTAACTATCTGCATAATGGTATATGTGCCGTTTTCCTTGGCACTGGCAGACTTACCTTTTTCCTCAATCTCACGCATTTTAGCCTTGATAGCCGCAATACCTTTCATAACCAGTATTGCGTCCATATCCTCGCCACGAACGGTGAAATAAGCGGCGTAATATTCTGCAGGGCGATGCACCTTATACCAGGCATATCTTAAAGCCGCGATCATATATGCAGCAGCGTGGGCTTTAGGGAACATATACTTGATCTTCATACAGCTTTCCAAATACCAATCAGGCACACCGTTTTCCTTCATAGCCTTTTTGTGCTCGTCAGTCAGCAAAGCCTGTGACTTACCCTTACGCACAATCTCCATTATCTTAAAGGCCATACTTTCCTCAACGCCCTTATGAATAAGGTAAACCATGATATTATCACGGGTACCGATAACATCAGAAATGGTGCAGGTACCGTTTTTAATAAGCTCCTGAGCGTTTCCCAGCCAAACGTCGGTACCGTGGGACAAACCTGAAACCTGTAGAAGATCGGAGAAGGTTTTGGGTTGTGAGTCGATCAGCATTTGTCGAACAAAGCTGGTACCAAGCTCAGGCAGTGAGAGGGTACCCGTTTCAACGCCGATTTGTTCACGGGTTACACCCAACGCCTCGGGAGATGAGAATAAGCTCATAACCTTTTCGTCGCTCATAGGAACAGACATAACGGGAATACCTGTGTTTATTTCAAGATACTTATAAACTGTGGGCGAATCGTGACCGAGAATATCCAGCTTTAAGATAGTATCGTGGATAGAATGGAAGTCGAAGTGGGTTGTAACTGTGTCAGACTTAGTATCGTCAGCAGGATGCTGAACGGGGCAGAAGTCGTAAATCGACATATTTGACGGCACAACTATCATACCGCCGGGGTGCTGACCGGTAGTTCTCTTAATACCGGTACAGCCCTGAGTCAAACGCTCAATTTCCGCCTTATTAAACACTTTCGAACGCTCGTCAGCGTATTTTCTAACAAAGCCGTAGGCAGTTTTGTCAGCAACAGTGGCGATAGTACCCGCCTTGAAGGTGTTGCCTGAGCCGAACAGCGTTTCGGTAAATTTATGGGCAGAGGACTGATACTCACCTGAGAAGTTAAGGTCGATATCAGGAACCTTATCACCCTTAAAGCCAAGGAAGGTCTCGAAGGGGATATCGTGGCCGTCACGGTTCATAGGCTCACCACAGTGAGGACAATCCTTAGGCGGAAGGTCAAAGCCTGAGCCGATAGAACCGTCGGTAATGAACTCGCTGTGCTTACATTTGGGGCATACATAGTGGGGTGCTAAGGGGTTAACCTCGGAAATACCCGTCATAGTAGCAACAAATGAGGAACCAACAGAGCCTCGTGAACCAACCAGGTAGCCGTGGGCATTAGAGTCAGCAACCAGCTTTTGTGCAGTAACGTACATAACTGCAAAGCCGTTTGAAATAATGGAGTTAAGCTCTTTTTCCAGTCGCTTTTCAACTATTTCCGGAAGTACGTCACCGTAAATCTCTTTAGCACGTTTTATACTGTCCTCTCTAAGGCTGACATCACTGCCCTCAATAGACGGTGGATAGTTACCCTCAGGAATAGGACGAATATCACCGTCTATCATATCGGCGATTTTGTTGGTGTTTTCAATAACTATCTTCTTAGCCAGAGCCTCACCTAAATAGCTGAATTCCTTAAGCATATCATCGGTGGTACGAAGATATAACGGTGCCTGATTATCAGCATCAGAAAATCCCTGACCTGCCATTAAAACAGCACGGAAAGCGGCATCAGTGGGCTTTAAGAAATGCACGTCACCGGTAGCTACAACGGGCTTACCTAATTTATCACCAAGCTTGATGATAGTACGTACGTGGTTTTTCAGATCCTCTTCAGAACGCACCGACTGTTCACGGATAAGGAATTCATTATTACCTCTGGGCTGAACCTCTAAAAAGTCGTAATAGGAAGCAATGTTAAGCAGATCGCCCCACTGTTTGCCCATTAAAATAGCACGGTAAAGCTCACCGGCCTCACAAGCACTACCGATAATAAGTCCCTCACGGTGTTTATCCAGCTCACTTTTGGGGATAAGAGGGAAGCGGTGGTAGTATTCCAAATGGCCTTTGGAAATAAGCTTGTAGAGGTTTTTAAGGCCAACGTTGTTTTGAACAAGTATTATCATATGATAACGCTTAAGCTTTTTTATATCACCACCGGCTAAAGCTGAGTTAATACCCGACACACTTTTACAGTCGGTATTTACTGCAAGCATATTCAAAAACTTAATGAATATCTCACCCAAAATAGCCGCATCGTCACAAGCACGGTGATGGTTAAACTCACCTAAATTAAGTGCTTTTGCAACAGTATCCAGCTTGTGGTTTTTACTGTCAGGCAACAGTGCACGTGCCATAACAACAGTATCAATGTATGTGGGAGCAAAGGCTATATTGCTTCTGGTTGCAGCGGCGTTGATAAATGACATATCGAACTCTGCATTGTGTGCAATCAACGGACAACTGCCGCAAAAATCAATGAATTTTGCAATAGCTTCACCTTCAAGAGGTGCATCCTTTACCATTACATCGTTAATGCCGGTAAGCTCGGTGATTTTTGCAGGAATAGGCATCTGTGGATTAACGAAGGTGTTAAAGCTATCCACCACTTTGCCGCCGCTTACCTTAACAGCACCTATTTCAGTCAAACGGTCACTGGTAGCGTAAAGGCCGGTGGTTTCCACGTCAAAAACGATAAAATCACCGTCAAAGGGAGTGTCATCATCACCCTTTACCGCTTTGATAAGGTCGTTGACAAAATAGGCTTCAACGCCGTAAATTATCTTGAAATCTCCGCCTTTAGAACGGATCTTTTCAACAGCATTCATAGCATTAGGGAATGCCTGAACAACACCGTGATCGGTAATGGCAATAGCCTTGTGACCCCATTTGTATGCAGTGTTGATAAGGTCCTCAGCGGGGGTCATACCATCCATAGTGGACATATTTGTATGCAGATGCAGCTCAACTCGTTTATCAACCGCTGTATCGGTGGGCTCATATCGCTGAACTGTCGAAATATTACGTGGATTAAGCACGTACTCACGCTCGTAATCATCGTAATTTATCATACCCTTAACGATTACAGCAGTGCCTGATTTAAGGTCACCCATACGCTGATAATCACTGTTTTCAAACAAGCCTTTTATAATATATGAGCCTGTATAGTCGGTAATGTAAATAGAGGCACGCCAACGGTTGCCGAATTTAGTCTGATTAAATTCGCACTTAAATATATCACCCCAAATGGTAACTACACCAAGGTCGGGGGAAACGTCTTTAATTGGAGTAGGCTGATCTTTAATAGGATAGCCAAAAACAGGTTTTGCACTATCGGGGTAATAAAGATAGCCATCAGGGGGCAGATCACTACGCTTTTTATTCTGCTCCTTTTTCTTGTTCTCTTTTTCAGCCTTGATCTTTTCAGCTGCCGCCACAGCGTTTTGCTCACTCATCTGAGCAGTAGCTTCTAAAGTACCCTCAAATTTTATCTCGACGCTCTTATTAAAATGAACACTTATATAACGCTGAATTTTTTCAGGAATATTAAGCTGCTCAATGATAGACATACCGCCGTTTTTCAGGTTCACAGTCAGTACGTTGTTTTCATACTTGTACTCAGCGCCGTCAAAAAAGCCGTTCATTCTGGCGCTGGAGCGACGTAAATCATTAATAATATCGTTGCAGTATTCTGCTTTAAACTCAACGTTTTCGTAAACTACGGAAATTTTAACAAGGGATAAATTTAGTGCAGACTTTATGATGTTCTCAAACTCAGCAATATCAGAGCCGGAGATGTATTTATCCGCCACAAACTCACACTGCATATATCTTTGCTCACGGGCAATACGGCAGCTTGATATCTTAAAGCCACCGAACACAGAAAGCAATTTATCATCTTTTATATATCTTTCAAATACTTCTCTAACAGTTTTCGCGTTCATCTTAAAATTACATTCCTTTTATTTCGTTCATCAGTTCATCAAAAAGCTGACTTTCATCAACCTTACGCAAAATTTCACCTTTTTTAAAGATAATACCGCAGTTATCACCGCCGGCAATACCGATATCCGCTTCCTTTGCTTCACCGGGTCCGTTTACCACGCAACCCATTACCGCAACGGTTATCTGCTTGTCACAGTCGCTAAGTGCGTCTTCCACACGTTTTGCAAGACCAATAAGGTCGATCTTGGTTCTGCCGCAGGTAGGGCAGGAAACAACGTTCACACCGAATCTGCGAAGTCCCACAGCGGATAGAATATCCTTAGCGGCTTTAATTTCATATACAGGGTCATCAGTCAGGGAAACACGGATAGTATCACCGATTCCCGAAAGCAACAGTCCACCAATACCTGCCGCTGATTTAATAGTACCCATTTTCTGTGTACCTGCTTCGGTAACGCCTAAATGCAGGGGATAGTTTACTTTATCTGCCGCTATTTTATAAGCATCAAACATAAGTTTAACATCAGATGCTTTCATAGAAATAACAATGTCGTCAAAATCAAATTTATTCAGCAAATCTGTGTGATACAAAGCGCTTTCTACCAAAGCATCAGCAGTCACACCGCCGTATTTTTTAAGAATATTTTTCTCAACAGAGCCTGAGTTTACACCCACACGAATAGGCACGTTGTTAGCCTTGCAGGCATTAGCCACAGCCTTAACACGGTCGTTATCACCAATGTTGCCGGGGTTGATACGGATTTTGTCAACACCTGCCGCCACACACTCTAATGCTATTTTATAGTCAAAATGGATATCGGCAACGACGGGGATATTTACTGCCTGCTTTAATGCGTCAACAAGCTTTACTGCTTCCAAGTTAGGCACTGCAGTACGGATTATCTCACAACCTGCCTTTTCCAAAGCCACAGCCTGCGCTACGTTGCCCTTTATATCATTGGCAGGAATATTAAGCATTGACTGAATGGCAACGGGGTTACCGCCGCCGATAGTAATATTTCCGATTTTAACTTTCTTAGTATATCCTGCCATATTTGTTCCTCCTATTTAAAAATCCACACCCACAGGTCTTTGAAAATGATAACTGCCATAAATATAAGCAACAGTATCATACCTATAGAGTGCACCATAGCCTCTTTATCACGGGGCACAGGCTTTCTCCTGATACCCTCAATGATAAGGAATAAAATTCTGCTACCGTCTAAAGCGGGAATGGGAAGCAGATTGAAAACGCCTAAATTAACGGTAATAAGACAGAGTATTCTTAAAAGATAAATAAGTCCGTCAATACCGTTAGTGGTAATACCCGATACAGCATCGGAAACTATCTGGGTTACACCCACAGGACCTGAAATATCGTTAAGTCCGTATTTCCCCGAAATCATATCGCCCAGCGACATCCAAACCATTCTGCCCATTGAAACAGTACGTTTAAAACCTTCTGATATAGTTGCACCGATATTGTTTTCAATGGGATAAACCTTGAAGTCTAAAATAATAAAGCTTCTGCCGTTTTGCTCCTGCATAGCAAATTTAACGCTATCCAGTTTAACACGCTTACCCTCACGAATAACCTGTGCACTGATCTCACCGTCTTCATCCGTAGCAAGCATATAGGATATATCATCAGCGGTGAAAATTGCACGTCCGTTTATCTCAACGATCCTGTCATCAACCATAAATCCACCGTCTAAATTAGAGGTAGAGGTTTCGTAAAAACCGCCCACTGTGGTAGATGCAAGCTGAGGCTGTAAGCCCACAACGGCAAGCATTAAAGCAAATCCCAAAATAATGTTAAACACAGCACCTGCCGCAACAACGATTATTCTTTTCCAAACCTTTGCCCTGAAAAAAGCACGAGGGTCCTCACTGTTTTCGTCTTCACCTTCCATGGCACAAAAGCCGCCGATAGGCAACAGACGAATAGCATATTTGGTTTCACCTTTTTGGAATTTAAAAAGGGTAGGGCCCATACCCAGAGCAAACTCATTTACTCGTATTTTAAACAGCTTAGCAAACAGAAAGTGACCAAGCTCGTGAATAATTATGATAATGCAAAATACTAAAATTGCAACCAGTATAGGCCAAACTGTATTCCATATATTTAACAAGTTAATGACAATCTACCGCCTTTAATTGTATTTGTTGAGCACAGCCATTCTTGCTGCCTTATCAGCATCCAGCACCTGCTGAATACTATCGTAGCTTACCTGCTTTTGACTCTCATAGGCGTCAAAAGCGATCTGTTCAATATCACAAAAGCCAATCTTACCCTTTAAGAAAAGACCCACAGCAACCTCGTTTGCCGCATTAACGGCAGTAGGCACCAAGCCGCCCCTTGCAATAGCCTTTTTGCAAACTTCAAGGCAACCGAAAACCTCGGTGTCGGGCTTGTAGAAGGTAAGCTTTGCTATGTCGGTAAGGTCAAGGGACTTAACGGGTGACTGATATCTGTTAGGATAGGTGAGGGCATACTGAATAGGCACACGCATATCAGGTACGCCAAGCTGTGCGATCACTGAGTTGTCAGCGTATTCCACCATAGAGTGGATAATGCTTTCTCTGTGCACCACAACGTCGATCATATCCGGTGAAATGCCGAACAAATGAACAGCCTCGATAACTTCAAATCCCTTGTTCATCATAGTAGCACTGTCGATAGTGATCTTTGCACCCATATCCCAGTTAGGATGCTTTAAGGCATCAGCTGCAGTAACATTTTTCAGTTGTTCTTTATTATACCCAAAAAAAGGACCGCCCGATGCAGTAAGTATCAATTTTTTAAGAGCATTATTAGGTGCCTTACTCTGCAAACACTGAAAAATTGCAGAGTGTTCAGAGTCAACAGGCAGAATATCAACGCCCATTTTCTTTGCCAGTGCCATAACATAGTCACCGCCGGCAACTAATGTTTCCTTGTTTGCCAGAGCAATAGTCTTTTTAGCGTTTATGGCGGTAACAGTGGGCACCAAACCGATCATACCCACCAGTGAATTAAGCACAGTATCCGCACTTTCAAGTGCAGCGGCTTCATTTAAAGCATCAACACCGGACAAAACCTTTGTACCGGTGTCTGCTACTTTTATTTTCAACTCTTTTGCAGCGACTTCATCAGCCATAACTGCAATCTCAGGGTGAAACTCACGTATTTGAGCTTCGATTATATCAACGTTTTTATTGGCGCACAAAGCCTTTATCTCAATACCGCAAAGACGGGCAACGTCCAAGCTTTGAGTACCGATAGAACCTGTTGAGCCTAATATGGAAAGTTTCATAATAAAAACCTCTTATCTGACGATAATGGGGACATAGTGTAGAGCAAGTAACACAAAAGGTGATACCAGTAAAACACTGTCAAAACGGTCTAAGATTCCGCCGTGTCCGGGGATAATACTGCCGAAATCCTTAATATGACATTCACGCTTAATAAAGGAGAAGGAAAGGTCTCCGATAATTCCGATGATAGAGCCTAAGAAGGCTACCAATGCCAAATATCCGTACTGGATATGACCGGCATCCTTAAGAATTACCAAATCCCAGAACAAACCGAACAGCAGCACTAACATAACGTCAATGATAACACCGCCGATAGCACCTTCCACCGTTTTTTTAGGGCTGATAGAGGGAGCTAATTTGCGTTTACCGAAAAAGCTGCCCACAAAGTAAGCACCGATGTCAGCAAACCAGGCAATCTCTAAGGTTGATAAACACAAGAAAAAGCTGTCAACCTGCGCATATTTTTCAGGGAAGAAGGTAGGTAATGAGTTGATGTAAAGAACAGATGTCAGTGCAAAGGGGATAAGAATAGACATCATAAACATAAACGAGATTTCAGAAATTGTAATGGTGCTGTGTTGATGCAGCATTACAAAAAAGGCAGCTAAAATAAACAAGCAGGATATTGCCACGCCGTAATTCGAAAATCCGATAACCGGGAAGAACGGAACTACCGCCGCAAATAAAAATCCTATAATTAAAAGAGGTTTGTTCCTTACAAAGTGAGTTGTGACAAAAATTTCGTATAATGCTATAACTGAGATGAAAGAGATCATAACGTTGAATATGATCGTATTACCTAAAGTCAGCAAAATAATAACAAGGGCGCCGCCTAAAAGCCCCGACATTATTCGTTTTTTCATCTTTTTTCTCCTTTGGTTATTTAGCGTCACCAAAACGGCGGTCACGCTGCTGGTAGGCAATAATAGCCTGATCTAAGTCACTGGGTTTAAAGTCGGGCCACAGAACGTTGGAAAACCAGAATTCACTGTAAGCCGACTGCCATATCATAAAATTAGAAAGTCTGAATTCGCCGCTGGGACGGATAATCAGATCAGGATCCGGCTGATCTGCGGTGTAGATCCTATCTGAAATTGCTTTTTCGGTAATATCCTCAATGGAAATATCGCCGTTTTTATACTCTTGTGCTATCTTCTTTACCGCATACACAAGCTCGTCTCTGCCGCCGTAATTGATAGCAAGATTAACCACAGTACCGGTAGCGTCTTTAGAGTTTTCCTCAGCCTCGTGGATAAGCTCAACTATATCCTTGGGCAGCATATCAATATCGCCGATAACCTTAAGACGCATATTTTCGTCTTTAAAATTTCTTGAATCAATAAGATAATCACGGAAAAGGTTAAAAAGGTTATCCACCTCATCCTTAGAACGCTTCCAGTTTTCGGTGGAAAAGGCGTAAACGGTAAGATATTTGATGCCCAGCTCATTACAGTGACGGGCAATAGTTTTAAAGTTGTTAGCACCTGCCGAATGTCCCGCCATTCTGGGTAAAAGACGCTTTTTTGCCCAACGTCCGTTACCGTCCATAATGACGCCGATGTGTCGGGGCAGTCTGTTAAGATCGATTTGGTCATTCATAGTAATTTTACTGCCTTTCAATGTGATTTATGCAATACAAGCTATATGCTTCTTGAATTCTATAAATCACATTCAGGAGCTTGCTATACAACAAGCCCCTGAATATAATAAACTTAGATTGACATAATTTCTTTTTCTTTTTTAGCGGCAAGCTCGTCAATTTCCTTGCAGAACTTATCTGTAAGATCCTGAACCTTTTTCTCGCTGCTCTTAAGGTCATCCTCAGTGATTATGCCTTCTTTTTTCTGAGCCTTGTATTTCTCTAAAATATCACGTCTTACAGAGCGAACTGCAACCTTGCATTCTTCACCGTATTTCTTGATATCCTTGCAGATTTCACGTCTGCGTTCCTCAGTAAGAGGCGGGAAGTTAAGACGAAGTGAACGTCCGTCGTTGCTGGGGTTGATACCCAGATCAGATGCAAGAATAGCTTTCTCGATTTCCTTTAAGGAAGAAGCATCCCAAGGCTGGATCTGAAGAGTACGGGGATCCGGCACTGAAATAGCAGCCATCTGGCCGATAGGAGTAGGAACGCCGTAGTAATCTACCTGGATTTTATCCAAAACAGCAGGGTTTGCACGACCTGCACGGATAGAAGCATACTCCTTTTCCAAAGCGATAATAGCTTTGTTCATTTTTTCTTGGCATAAACTATAAATTTCACCCATTGTATATTTCCTCCAAACAATTATTTTACAATAGTACCGATATTCTCGCCCAAAGCAGCTCTTACGATGTTGTCGGGATCATCCAGTGAGAATACCAAAATAGGCAGTTTGTTATCCATACAAAGGGAAGCAGCAGTACTGTCCATAACCTGCAGACCTTCGTTTAAAACGTCAAGGAAGGATAACTCATCATACTTTTTAGCATCGGGATTTTTCTTGGGATCGCAATCGTAAACGCCGTCAACGTTTGTGGCTTTAAATACGATCTCAGCTTCAATTTCAGCAGCACGCAGTGAAGCGGCAGTATCGGTAGAGAAGAAGGGGTTACCTGTTCCGCAACCGAAAACAACTACTCTGCCTTTGGATAAATGACGTGTTGCTCTGTTTCTGATGTAAGGCTCAGCGATCTGCTGCATTGAGATACCTGTCTGCACACGAACGTCAACACCAACCTGCTCCAAGCCGTCAGCCAAAGCCAGTGAGTTGATAACGGTAGCCAGCATACCCATATGGTCAGCGCGTGTACGGTCCATCTTACCGCTGCTTCTGCCACGCCAGAAGTTACCTCCGCCTACAACAATGCCGATCTCTACACCTAAATCAGCACATTTTTTAATACTTGCACAAATTTCAAGAACCTTGTCAAAATCGAGTCCAAACTTATTAGCACCGGCAAGAGCCTCGCCGCTGAGCTTAATAAGGATACGTTTATAAACCGGTTTCATTTTCAGCACCTCCGTTTTAGAATATTTTACTATATTCTTACCGTAAAGTAAAGCACAAAAAGTAAAATTAACATTAAATTAATATATATTTAATTATAAAAAAAACACTTGCAATTTGTATTCAGTTGTGTTAATATAAATTTCGTCGAATATGGGGGTATAGCTCAGCTGGGAGAGCGCTTGAATGGCATTCAAGAGGTCAGCGGTTCGATCCCGCTTATCTCCACCAGAAAAGAACCCTCTTTTGTCGGTAGACAAAAGAGGGTTCTTTTCAATGAAATAAATTCCTTGCGGGATTTGTGAAATATGCCTGCGGCATATGAAATAGCTGACGCTATGAAATACGCTGTGGCGTATGAGGGATTTATTTTATTTCACATTTTGCCGTCAAGGCAAAATATTTCATAATCCGCAGGATTATTTCATATTGCTTAGCAATATTTCATTCAATATGCTATAATGTTTTTTGAGGTGATCTTTGTGAAAGAAAATAAACTTGTAGATTTATCTATAGATTTTGCTATCAAAATTATCAAACTCTGTGAAACTATAAAAGGTCACTATTCCCTTGTGAATCAATTGGAACGATCCGTCGCATCTTAATTGCCTCTATCAACACCGCAAAGGAGAATGCATAATTTTAAAAAGGACTTGGAGAAACCTCCAAGTCCTTTTTGCTATTTAACTTTTGTTATTCCTGAAATGTCGGTAACCTTTTTAATTGATTTTATTCTCAAAGACTTTACAACAGGGGTCCAACCGGTTAATTCATAATAAACATAGCCCTCGTCGTCCACCTTGCTGATAGCAAAGTTAGACGCACCGCTGTAAGTAAATTCCATAGCGTAATAGAACTGATGTACACGGTCGGCTGCTTCAAAATCTGCGCCGCCCTTTAAGTAATCATAATATACAGTTAAAGTACCTTTTTTGTCATCCTTATAGCCAATCAGATCGTGAGTGTAATCAGCAACGTCGCCTGCCGCCATATAGGGAATATAGAAATATCCGTTAGAATATGTGTGGTCGCACCAGAAGAAATGGTATTTTGCTTTTGCCTTTAACTTAGCAAACATGGCGTCATCAATCACAAAAACACTCTTTAATGCCTTATAAAAATCAGCTTCGGGAATTTCATACATCCAATCTTCCTCATTAAGGTATTTCTGCAAATTATCAAAGCCTATACTATAATAAGCCTCTTGCATCATATAATCAAAATCAGGAGTACCGTCAGCGTTTATTTCAACTGCCACGTGTCCGATGTCACTACCTGAAACACCTGCGTTTTTAGCTGTGATTTTGGATGTGTTGAAATTGGACTGACCGCAAATAGCACATTTACCGTTTTTCACAGTATGCTTTTCAAGTGCGATAGTTTCACCGCAATCAGCACATACTTTCTTGTGGTTTATTATATCCAGCTTTGAAGAATCAATGGTGTTGCTGCCGGTAACAGTGGAGAATTTCACGTTAGTATGCTTACATACAGGCTTGGCGGTGGTTGTGTTTTGAACTGTGGTGGGAGCAGCGGTAGTGCTTTCTGATGTGGGTTGCTCTGTTATCTCAACAGAGGTTGTAACCTCCGCTTTAATCTCCAATTCCTCAAGCTTGTCGTTTGCCGATGTTTTGATTTGATCCAAGATCTGAGTGGGGGCAACTTCCTTGTTTACAACCTCAGTGACCTTAACATCAATCACAACATCCTTTTTAACAAAACCACTGTCGTTTGCGGCTTGGATGATAGTGTTTACAACTGTATCTACCTTTTTGTTTTCAAAGGAAATTTTTGTTTCGATAGATTTTGCATCCTTATTAACGGGCTCAACCGCTAAAACAGTGCCGTTTGCGTCAAGATACAGTTTGAACTGGGGATTGATGGTAACCAAAACCACCGACGCATAATTATCGGGTTTTTTAAAGGTTTGTGCAGTGGTACTTGCGGTTGTTGTTACGGTTGTTTTGTCTTCTGCAGGCTTGTCGCCGCAAGAGGCAAGACAGGTAACAAAAAGTAATGCCGCCAATAATACGCATAAAAGTTTTTTCACAAAAATCTCTCCCTTAAAAATAAATTTTGCTATAATTATATTACAACTTATTCAGCGAAAAATCAAGAGGGCTAATCAGGGCAGAGGTAAATCATAACTATCCGTTTAACGGGTGGTTATGATTTTACTTTCAGTTATTATTAGTACTTTCATATTTTTTCAAAAGTTCTTGTTTTGCTTTATTTAAAATCTCTTTATCTATATCAGGAAAAATACATTCTGTGCACATTCCTAAACTGTTTATGCTGATATTATCAACGGTACATTTTCCGTTGGATTGGTAAATACAAAAGAAATTTTCGCAGTTCATTGCTTATCACCTCAAAGCAAATCGTGTTTTTAAAATTATAACATTTTTCCACTAAATACGCAAGTGCGTATACGCAAAAGTGTAAAATTACATACAATGTTTTTGAGGTGAGCAAAATGAACGTCAAAGATGTTGTTGCTAAAAGGTTTAAAGAACTGTGTGATGAGAGAAATATTAAAATCAATGAATTAGCTAATATGTCGGGAGTTACCCCTTCTACAGCATATAGTATGATGAATGAGGGCAGACGGGATGTGTCTATATTAACGATCAAAAAATTCTGTGACGGATTGGAGATAACCTTAGGCGAATTTTTCTCCACTCCTGAATTTGATAATTTGGAACAAGAGATAAGATAATAATTTGGAAAAACAAAAAGGACTTGGAGTATTCTCCAAGTCCTTTAACTTTTTTATTGCTTATTTTAAATTTGCAATATTGATTATCCTAATGGGCTTTTCATATTTTTTAGCATAATCTATCATTGATTTTGTTCCTCTGCTTTTCCCATCCCAAAAACAAATTACAAAATTACAAATTTGCGCCATTTTTTCGTTTCTTTTTGGTCCTGCGCTTTTTCCGTATTTATTCCATTCGGCAGGATACAGTTCAACTTGCATTTTGTTTTCTTTTGCGTATCTTTCTCCAAGCGAGTCAGCGCCTCTTGAACCGCCTGAAATAATGATAATTTTATTTTGCTTTCGTATTTTTGAAATACAATTATCTATATAAATTTTTGCTGCTTTGTAATTATTAAAGGTTCTGCTGCCTGCTATAACAATCCTAATCTCCATCAATTTATCCTCTGTATGGGGATTATATCCCCTTAATAAATTAGATTATAACCCCCATAATAATAAAATGTCAAGGAGGGGTAATATGATAGTTTTTGATAAATTATGGATAACTATGAAAAATAAGGGTATTTCCACATATAAATTAAGAGAACAGTGCAATATTGACAGTAAAACAATTCGCCGATTAAAAGCAAATGAAAATATAGAAACAAAAACTTTAGATAAACTATGTATCGCTCTGGATTGTAAATTAGATGACATAGCAGAGTTTATTAAATAAAACAAAAAGGACTTGGAGTGTTCTCCAAGTCCTTTAACTTTTTAAAACTTATTTTGCAGCCTCTTCAACAGCAACTGCACAAGCAACAGTCATACCAACCATCGGGTTGTTACCTGCGCCGATAAGTCCCATCATCTCTACGTGAGCGGGAACAGAGGATGAACCTGCAAACTGAGCATCACCGTGCATACGGCCCATTGTATCGGTCATACCGTAAGAAGCAGGACCTGCAGCCATATTATCGGGATGGAGTGTACGGCCTGTACCACCGCCTGAAGCAACTGAGAAGTAGCTTACGCCGTTCTCGTTACACCACTTTTTGTAGGTACCTGCAACAGGATGCTGGAAACGGGTGGGGTT
>JAFQWA010000038.1 GCA_017407705.1 Clostridia bacterium | reverse complement strand
GTGAAGTTGCTCGTTTTACTCGCAGTGAAGTATGGAATTTTAGTCCAAGTGAAGTTAAGTTTGCCCGCTTCGCCGTAAGCGAAACTTCGCTGTCCGCAGGACAACTTCACTATCGAAGATAACTTCACTTGCCCGTAAGGGCAAACTTAGTTGAGGCACACTTCCTTACGAAGTGTGCCTCGTGGGGTGGTCTTTTTATTTTTACTTTTTCTTAGGTTTTTTGATTTTGTTGAGCTTAGCGTTAAGGTCTAATAAGTCTTCCTTAGAAAGATTTACGCCCATAGTGCCGATCATACCTGAAATTCTGAGCACAGTAAAGCTGCCCATCATCTGCATCATGGTATCATTCATTTCAAAGCCGCCCATCATCTTCTCGCCTTTTTTCGGCAAAAGCTTACCTAAAAGGCCCATCATAACCATTTTACCCTGCAAGGTTGAGAAAATGTCACCGATCTTGTCGTTCAGTGAGAAATGACCCTCAACCTCAGTGATATCAAACCAGTTAAGAACAGCGTTCTTTTCCTTCAAACGGTATTCCTCGTTAAATTTCTCTACCTTACGGATAATTCCCTCATCCTTAAAGTCACCTGCAACAGCCACCAATTTGGTTTCACCTGCATTGGGAACGTCGAAATAGAAGAAATGATCCTCAGCGGTCTTTTTGCCAAGACTTACGCCGTTTGCAAACAGTTCAACCTCCGAAAGATTGGAGTAAACGGTAACCTTAGTAACCTCCTCCACACGGTCAATATAACGTTTGCCGCAAAGGTGTACGAAGGGATCGTCTGACAACCAGGCTTTATAAGCATAGAAAGCGTCTTTCTTGTATTTACGGTCGAAGGTAATAAGTCCCTTATGGTTCTGACCGTTTTCGCCACCCTCACTACGTGCATCAGCGCCGAAATCAAACATATTCCAAACGTGGGTAGCCCACATATATTTTCTGGTAAACAGCTGTTTGATAAGCTCCTCGTGGTAGTATGCCTGATACTCTTCGGTATAGTCGCCCTGCATGGGGTTAGAGGTATGCCAGTTAAGTGCCTCACAGCCGTATTCTGAGCAACCAATGGGGATATTGGGCCAACGCTTGTGGAAATTGTCAAACCAAGGACCGTTCATATCGGTCTCGCCGCCGTACCAGCCGAAATAGTGGTTATATGAAACCACGTCGGGGATCTGGATATAGGGGCTCTCAGTAGGACAGGGAGAAACTGCCGCCATAGTGGTAAGACGTGTCTTATCCATTTCGTGGCAAAGATCGTTTAATATTCTGTGGTTTTCCAACAGATCGGGGTCGGTATCGCCCTTCATAGTGATCTCGTTGGAAAGTCCCCAAACCACGATAGAGGGATGATTGTAATTCTGAATGATGAGCTCTTTCATCTGAGAGATGGTGTTCTCACGGGCTGTGGGCATATGCTGTGAGATGTAAGGAATCTCAGCCCAGATAACCAATCCACGCTCATCGCAAAGATCATAAAAATACTGATCGTGCTGATAATGTGCCAAACGGATAGTTGTAGCACCCACCTCGCAGATAAGGTCCATATCCTCTTTATGATGCTCCGGCAACAGTGCGTTACCAACACCCCATCTGTCCTGATGACGGGATACACCACGCAAGGGATACTCCTCACCGTTAAGGATAAATCCGTTTTCGGGATCGATCTTATAGGTGCGGCAACCAAAACGGGTGGAAACTGCATCTATGACCTTATCATCCTCCAAAAGCTCTGCCTTAGCGGTATAAAGATAAGGATCCTTTTTACCGTGCCACAGATGAACGTCTTTAATTTCAAGCACAGCCTCATCTTCTGCAGTGGTAGTTGCGACCACGTCACCGTTAGCGTCGGTAATGGTATAAGCCACCTTCTGACCCATTTTGGTGTTGCTGATATATGTTTTAATATTGATCTTAGCATCAGCACCCACAATTTCGGGAGTAACAGCAATACCGCTGCCGCCGAAATAGTCCAGATCAAAATGTGACTGGTTAACGCAGATGATGTTTACGTTACGGTAAAGACCGCCGTAGAAAGTAAAGTCGGCAACCTGAGGATAAACTCTGTCGTTAGCGGAGTTGTCAACAGCGATAACGAAAAGGTTGTCACGCTGGAGCACGTCGGTAATATCTACTCTGAAGGTGGAATAACCGCCGTCGTGGTGAGTAAGCTTCTGGCCGTTGACATATACATCGGCAGAAGAGTTAGCGCCGTTTATCTCCAGATAATATCTATCTGCCTCAGGCAGATCCATTTTATCCAAGGCTTTTGCATAGTAGCCGGTGCCACGGAAGTAATCATTACCGCCGTCCTGACCGTCAATAGCGTTCCAGGAATGGGGCAAGTTTACCCACTCCCAATTTTTAGGCATTTCAGAGGGTACTTCATTTACCATTTTTGTAAATGCCCATTTAGCGTTAAAGTTAATAACAGATCTCATAGTTTTATCTCCTTTTGGGTTTAAACAGCGCCTGACAAATAAATATTGTCAGGCGCTTAAATTTTGCAATTATTAGCCTTCAGTTGTTGAACTGATATTACGTCCCAATTCCTCGTTCATCTTAGCAAGAGTTTTCTTGTCAAGATTGTAGATAACTGCCAAACCGATAAACTCGAGAACAGCACTTACAAGGAACAATATTGCAACCAGATAACGCATATTGAGTGCAACCTCTGCGGTCTGTGCGCCGCCGTTTGCGCCAACATAACCCAAGTATGTCATAATTATCAGCACCAAAGAGGGACCTGCGCCCTGTGCAAGTTTACGGAAGAATGAATGCAGTGAATATACAACGCCTTCTTCACGGTTGCCTGTTTTCCACTCGTTGTAATCGATAGCGTCACCCATAAGTGCCCAAGAAACGGTGGAGTAGATACCCAAGCCTAAGTTATATACCAACTGGCAAACGATATAGATTGCAAGACCGGTAGCATCCGGAGTGATGGGTAATACTACAAGTCCTATACCTGCTACAACTGAGCAAAGTGAACCTACAACGCAGAGCTCTTTCTTACCGAACTTTGCAACTGCTTTACGTGCAAGAGGTGTGAAGCAGAGGATCGGGATCATTGAGAACAGCTGAACGATACCTGACATTTCAGGGTTCTTAAAGTAGGTCTGGAAAAGAACGGTAACAGCAGTAGCAGCGCCCTGCATACCGATAAACATACCCATAGCTGCAAGTGTTGCACCAACAGCAGGACGGTTTTTCATAAAGTTACCGAAAGCTTTTATAACGTTGAACTTAGGTGCAGATTCGTTAAGCTTAACGTCAGTGTTTACACGAAGCTTAGTTGTACGAATCATAAACTGGAAGGAAATGAATCCAAGCACACCCATAACAAGTGCTGCCCAGAATACATTGTAACCCTGAAGGTCTTTAATAACCTCTCCGGCTTCGTCCAAAACGGGGTTGCCGCTGGCATCTACTCTGTTTTTCCAAATAAGGAAAGGAAGGATAACCATAGGAACCATGTTTCCTACCAAAGAGCCGATAGAACGCCATGCTGAAAGAGATGCACGGTCTTTAGTATCGTTAGAAATCAATGAAAGCAATGAACCGTAAGGAACATTGGCCACGGTGTAGAAGGCATCCCAGATAACGTATCCTGCTAAAAACAGAATAACTTTAATAATGTGGGGTGCGTTGGGTACAGGGATAAAGCAAAGCGCACCTGCGATCAAAAGGCCGATAGAACCTGCCCATATGTACGCAAGGAATTTATTTCTCTTATACTGACGACGGTCAGCATCGATCATTGAACCGATCAGCGGGTCGTTGATAGCATCCCAGATCTGCACAATGATCAAAAGCAGTGCATACAAAGAGTCACCTAATCCCATAAACTGTGACCAGAAAATAGTAAGTGTGCCTTTGAGTGCAAAGCTCATATTACATCCAAAGTCACCGGCTGCATAGGAAATACTGTCTAAAATACCGAACTTGCGATTTCCGTTAGCGTCCAGTTTTGCTTGCTTTTTCATAACAATTTCCTCTTTCCGTTATAATATGCTCTCCTTTGGAGAGATTTGGCAATACGCACTAAAGTTTTATACTTTAGCAATATCATTTTAATATATTTTCATAATAGGTGTTAGTATTATTTTCGACAAAACTTGTATTTTTTTAATTATATTGTTAAAAATCCTATTGTAAATGTGTGGACTTAATGATATTATATTAGTAGTAATATACAAATTATAAGGTGAGGTGATGGGTATGTTTTACAGCGGTGAGCTGCAATTTTTACGGGATACTTTAGCCAAAAGCAGTGTGCAGACCTTTGCGGTGGCTTTAGACACACCCGTTCAGGAAATATTAGAAAGCAGTCTGGAATTTATCTTGGACCGCAGTTTGTGGAATGACAGACCCATCACTGAATTTTTAGGTGACATTGAGCCTTACACAATGTATAAGCTTACAGATTCCTTTAAATTTTGTTATATCTATTTTATTTTGCCCGATTTAAAGCAGGATATACTGTTTTTTATGGGTCCCTACACCTCCACCGCCATTTCTCGTTTTAATATAATCGAGCTTTGCGAACAGCAAAAGCTTTTACCCAAATATCAAAAGCTTTTGGAAAGAGTTTGTGCCGACGTGCCCTTAATTCCCGACGGCAGTGCGATTTTTACCATGCTGGATACCTTCTGTGAGCGTATATGGAGTGGAAAACCCTTTGCTGTGGTGGACGTGGATAAAGACCGTAAGCTCCCTGCATCTCCCATAAATAATGTAAAAGAAAACGAATCCTTAGACGAAATGATGCTGAATATGAAGCTGATGGAAAAGCGTTATCATTACGAAAATCAGCTGATACAAGCGGTTACCTTAGGTCAGATGCACAAGGCAAACCTTCTGTTTTCCGGATTTAGTGAGCTTACCTTTGAAAAACGTACCTCCGACCCGCTGCGTAATATGAAAAATTATTGTATAATAATGAACACTCTGCTTCGTAAAGCGGCAGAAAGAGGTGGAGTACACCCTGTGTATCTTGACAGTGTGTCCTCATCTTTTGCAGTTAAAATCGAGCAAATATCGGCGGTTTCGGATATAGCTAACCTGATGAACGAAATGTTCCGTTCCTACTGCCGACTGGTGCGAAAGCACTCTATGAAGGGCTATTCTGCGCTGGTGCAAAACGCAATAATATTTATTGAGTCGGACTTATCGGCAAACCTGTCGTTAAGTCTGTTGGCGTCGGCGCTGGGAGTGAGTGCAGGATATTTATCCACCGCATTCAAGCGTGAGACCGGCAAAACCGTCACCGAATACATACGGGAAAAGCGTATCAAACACGCAACCCATCTGCTGAGCACCACCCATTTGCAGGTGCAGACTATAGCCCTGAACTGCGGTATAGTGGACCTGCAGTATTTCTCGAAAATTTTCAAGCGACACACGGGCATGTCGCCAAAAGAATACCGTGACGCCAACAGGCAGTAAGGTATGTGTAAATAAAATAACAAATATATATTAGTGTTGGGAGAATGAATATGAAACTTTTATTTAAACAGAGATTTTTTTCTTGGTTTGACAGCTACGATATCTACAACGAGCTGGGCGAAACAGTATATACCGTTAAGGGTAAGCTCGCCTGGGGCCACTGCCTTAAAATTTATGATGCAGAGGGACGTGAAGTGGGTACTGTTAAAGAGAGAGTGCTGTCCTGGCTTCCTAAGTTTGAAATTTATTTTGGCAATGAGTACATAGGAAACATTAACAAGGAGTTTACCTTCTTTAAACCCAAGTTTAATATTGATTACAACGGCTGGTGGGTTGACGGTGATTGGTTTGAATGGGATTACAGCATCTATAACTCCTTAGATAAAAACATTGCCAACGTGTCAAAGGAGCTGTGGAAGCTGACCGACACCTATGTTATAGACGTATTCAACCCGCAGGACGCTCTTTTTGTTTTAATGCTGGTTCTGGCTATCGACGCAGAAAAATGTTCAAGAAGCAACTAACGCCCCCGTTTTAAAAGGAAAATTTATATGAACAGACAAACGTTAGACAAGTATATATCCCAAAATTACAACACCTTAGCCGAGTATCCTTGGCCCAAATACCCCGACTACGCCGTTTACCGTCATCAAAGTAACCGCAAGTGGTTTGCGGTTGTTATGGGACTGCCTAAGTCCAAGCTGGGACTTAGTGGCGACGGCATTATAGACGTGGTCAACCTTAAATGCGACCCCTTGCTTATTGGCTCACTGCTTAACGACGAAGGCATCTACCCCGGTTATCACATGAACAAGTCATACTGGATAACCCTGTGTCTTGACGGCAGTGTTGATGCAGATAAGGTGAAATGGCTACTGGATTTAAGCTTTGATTTAACTTATACTATGCCGAAAAGAAAGTCTGCAAAATAAAGGTTTTCAGGAGGAAATTATGGATCTGAACTTGTTTTTTAAAAGTGTATTGGAGCAGGATACCGCACCCGTTGTGCTTTGCGATTTAGAACACACGGTGGTTTATATGAACCCCGCCGCTATTGCCCGTTATAAGCACGATCTTACCGGCAAGAGCCTAAAAGCCTGTCATAACGCCGACTCTAACGAGAAAATCCAAAGGGTGGTTGACTGGTTTAAAAAAAGCAAGAATAACAATATAGTTTACACCTCCCGGAACAATAAAGAGAACAAGGACGTATATATGGTTGCCCTTAGAGATGAGCAGGGCGCACTCATCGGCTACTACGAAAAGCACGAGTACAGAAACAACGAAACATCCCAGTTGTATGGTATGTAAGGCTGATAGCCGCAAACAAATAAAACCAGGTTGCGCATAAAATGTATGCACAACCTGGTTTTTGCGTTTTTTGTATTTTGGGACTGTGATAAGTCCGTTTTATGGTACACTTCTTGCTTTACAATGTAATCAGCAAATAAAGAAAGAAGGTTTTGAAGTGTATTACTACAGCAAAAAGAGCAACCAAAAGATTATTCATATGATCGAGTGTTTTCATATTCACAGCACCGATATCAATGATATCGGATGGTTTGAAACTTTACCTGAAGCATACAAGCAAGGATACCGACTTTGCCATCACTGCAATCCGCTTTTTAAGCATTATAATAAGGAAAATCGTGAAATAATTGAATTTTGTCATGAAAACGGTTTGTCTGTTTATTTGAAAGATAAATACATTTCTATTTGTTCTGCCCAAAGTCAATGGAAAATCGTACTGGATAAAGATAATAGGATAATTCTTTATCACAAAAATTCTTTTGAAAAAAACAAGGATTGTCTTAGTGAAATAAACGGCTATCATCTGCAAGGAGACATTCGCAAAAGCAGTGTTGTTGAATATCTGAAGTACATAGTTAGGCACGACTATTATCGTATGCTTCATCCTGTGTATATTCCTAAAAAGAAAAAGGTATCTCCCCCTCCAAGAAAAGGTACAAAACGATACAAGAGTGCTCAGAAAAGAATTGAAAAGCACAAGCGTAAACAAGCAATCAAAAATGTGCTCGACCTTATAGATTCGCTTAGCATACCGTCAGCACAAACGCCGTCTATGGCTATGTAATAACGTAAAGGAGGAATTATTATGGCTTACACAACAATAATTTTTGAGGCGATTGATGCGTGGTTTTTTGATGTTTGCTCTTTTAAAATTGATCTGATTTCCGAAGAACTGTCGTTAATATATAGAAATTCTTTCGGCGGTTATACAATAAATGGAATTCGATTAAATCGCAATCAAATTAAACGCATTAAAAAGCTTTCCTCGCCAAATATCTTTGAAGAGTTTCGTGACGAAAAATGGAAAGAAAGCAAAAAAACTGCATATCTTCTGGATGGAATCCATTGGAATGTTCAATTTACCAGCGACAACGGATTGCCAATATTAACTATGAAAAATTATTCTTGTAATTATTTACCGCCTCCCGCATTAGCAGACCTTGTTAATTATGCGATAGAAATCGGGAAACCTCAAAATAAAAATTTTAGGTTGTTTTAACAGACTGAACAGGCCTGCCCTCTCCTAACGTTGGTGCACCCCGCACCTCACCCTTTACCTTTTTCGAAAAATAGTGTAAAATAAGCTTGACTCTGATATAACGTTATAGCATATTTTCAGTTGAGCAGGAAAAGGAGAGATAACAAATGAGTGAATACGATATATCCCATAAGCAGTATCAAGACGAGGTAAAACAGCGTTGGGGTGATACTGCCGCCTATAAGGAGAGTCAGTCAAAGACTGCCGGATATTCCAAGGAAAAGTGGGCCGCGGTGAATGATGGGTTAAATGATATGCTTAGTGAGTTTGCGGTGTGTATGAGCAGCGGTGAGAGTGCTGACAGTGGTACAGCACAGCAGCTGGTGAACAAGCTGCAGCAGTATGTTACGGCGAATTTTTATCACTGCACTAATGAAATCCTGGCAGGGCTGGGACAAATGTACGTCTGCGATGAGCGGTTCAAAAATAATATAAATAAGCACGGTGAAGGCACCGCGGAATTTATTTCAGAAGCCATCAAAATCTATTGTAAATGATAAAAACAGCACCGACCCTTTGGTCGATGCTGTTTTTAATTATATTGTATTTTTATATAGCAATCGATTGATTATCCATATCTTGCAACTTCTTCTTTAGTTTTGATATTGAATATATGCAGTATCCAGTAACCGTATTTCCCCGACTCTTGCGGCAGATACTCGATTCCATAGTCATATAGTTCAAACTCTTTGAAGATTTCTACTGATTTTCCGTTCAGCATCGTGATAGGAATTTTACCGATCCTCCAGCATCCACCATAAGCCATTAACAGTAACCAACATCTAACGGTGTAAAGATAATCATTTTCTTGTTCATCGCGGGATACTTTATAAGTAATATTTTCAAAAAGAGTTTCAAATTCAGCAGGTATGAAATGATTGGGATCTCCTCCATTCTCCAAAAGCAATCTCATAACCGATGCAGCAACATTAGGAGCATCTATCCACTTAGTGTTCCACAGCACATTCTCGTCATGAACAATAGTGTTTGGATCAAGGCCGAATTCAAGCAGCAAATCTATTGCTTCAACAACATAATTGCTGTGCATGTTCTCTATTGTGATGAATTTGAATTCGGGATTGAGAGCATCCCGGTATTCACCAAAGCAATTACCCACAAAACCAACGGCTAATTCCGCCAGTTCATCTTTTGTAAATTTTCGCATCATCAACAGTCTTCTGATCTTTTTTAAGTCAGAAGGCGTTTGCCAGAATATTTCTTTAATTTGCTGCACTAAATTCATATACTTTACCCCCCTCTTTATGTCAATTATATTATGTTTTGTGTCCAATTAAAAGGACAATGAATCCAATTCAGCCCACTTTGTGGGCGGCGTTATTGCTAGTCTGTCTCGCCGTTCATGCTTCACGGCAACCGACAGACATCCGCATATGCAGATTCAAGTCCTTATCTAAAATAAAAAACAGCACCGACCCTTTGGTCGATGCTCTTTTTTTGGTCGAGATGACAGGACTTGAACCTGCGGCATCCTGCTCCCAAATGGTAAAAGATACCTGATTTATAGACGTTTCCGGTTATTTCTAACCCTTTCTAATCAAAAGCACATCCTCTTTGACGCTTTTATTTCCGTTGTCTCCGTCTGTTCCGGTTCTGGAAGTGGGATGATATGTGGTCATAATAACGCCCCTCCCCAATTGCAATAATTTAGAGAGGGGCGTTGTATTAAAAAGGTCAATCTAACAAAAGTGCTAAGAATCTTTAGCGGATCATATT
>JAFQWA010000005.1 GCA_017407705.1 Clostridia bacterium | reverse complement strand
CTGTGGGCAATAATGAATTAACAAAAACACCAGGTCGGATATAATAATTTTCTTTTGAGTAACAACTGCCTTGAATATAAAAACAAAGGGTAAATTCTCCGATATCTTTCATCCATCGCTTGCTCTTTTTCTTAAAGCCCTTTGCTTTTAGGTATGGCTTTGCATATTCAATTAATTGTTCTTCGGGTAAAATGTAGTCCATATTTCCTCCCCTTTATGATAAGTCATAGGTGGTGTATCTTGTTTCGCCTATTAATTTTTGCAGTTGTAGAAAACGATTTGCTTTTGAGCCACTTAACAGGTGATAACGGAATATGTTGCTTACGCGCATTTTCTTAAACACTATTTTTGTTTTGATACCGCTTGTGTAGAAAACGAAATAATATTCATCCATTTTCCGTTCGCCTACGCAATTGCCCGATGAGGTTTCGTATTTTGCTTTGAAATTGGTTGCACACACCTCAAAATCAATGGAATGCAATTCACCTTTTTCATCACGATAAACAATATTGCTTGATTCATTTTCTTGCTTGCCACGATTAACTGCAATTATAGCAGTATCGGGAATTACAATATATTCCATTGAATCAACTCCGAACATTTTTTATTATTATAACATAGAAATATGAATTTTTCAATGTTTCCGCACTACCTACGAGTCATGATGCTTATATAAGTAGGGAACGGATTTATCCGTTCCGATGCATGAAAAATCCGCACAAAAAAATCCCCGACTCGGATAGAGTCGGGGATTTTACTTAAATTTGGTGAATTATTTAAGTTCAACAGTTGCGCCAACTTCTTCGAGCTTAGCTTTGATAGCTTCAGCATCATCTTTAGAAGCAGCCTCTTTAAGAGTTTTGGGAGCGCCGTCAACGAGAGCTTTAGCCTCAGCAAGGCCAAGACCTGTGATCTCACGAACAGCTTTAATAACCTTAATTTTCTCAGCGCCAGCGTTAGCGAGAACAACGTCAAACTCAGTTTTCTCCTCAGCAGCGGGAGCAGCGCCTGCAGCGCCAGCGATAGCTACGGGAGCAGCAGCAGAAACGCCGAACTCCTCCTCAAGAGCCTTTACAAGATCGTTAAGCTCTAAAACTGTAAGAGCTTTAACATCTTCAATAATTTTCAAAATGTTTTCAGATGCCATTTTAATTTACCTCCAAAATATGTTTTTGATTTTAATTTACGCTTTTAATGGATTTATGCTCCTTGCTTTTCAGCAATAGCGTTAAGAGCATAAACAAGGTTGGAAATAGGAGCCTTGAAGCTACCCAGAGCCTTAGCAATGAGAACTTCTTTAGCAGGAATACCTGCAAGCTCTTTAACGGTCTCAACTTCAATAACTTTTCCGTCCATAAAGCCGGATTTGATGTTGAAGAACTCGTTTTTCTCTGCAAATCCGTTAAGGATTCTTGCTGCAGAGATGTAATCGTCGTTGCTGAGAGCGAGAGCAGTAGTTCCTTCGAGAACGTTATCCAGTCCTTCCAGACCTGCGTTGCTTGCAGCAAGTTTGAGCAGAGTGTTCTTAACTACGAAGTAGTCAACATTTGCTTCACGAAGGCTCTTACGCAGAGTAGTGTCATCAGCAACGTTGATACCTTTGTAATCAACAACAACACCGGCACAAGCGTTTTTAAGCTTTTCGGAGAGCTGCTCAACGATTTGTTTCTTCTGTTCTAAAACAGCTGCACTTGGCAAAATAATTCACCTCCAAGAAATTTGAGGTTTCTGACCGAACGTGTTGTTTAAACAACAAAAAACCCTTTCCGCAAGGAAAGGGTGAATACACATTTAACAAATTCAAAATGAATTTTTAAAAGCGTACCTTTCCTCGGCAGGCGGTCAAAACCTTTCAGCATTTTTCAATGCACCTGCTGTCTTTAGAATGGACAGCTCTAACATAATATCACATATGTGATGCTTTGTCAACAGTTAATTTCAAAAAAATCCTGTATTTTATCTTCGCCGATAATTTCAATGCCGTTTTGTTTAAGCAAACGGGCGGTGATGCCGTCACCCTTTATGGTTTTTCCTGAAAAACTGCCGTCGTAAACCTCACCAAACCCGCAGGAGGGACTGCGCTGCTTTAAAACAGCTAATTTGCAACCGTAAAGCTGTGCTGTTTTCAGCGCCTCTTTAGCACCACGCTCAAAACACTCAGTAACGTCTGTGCCGTCACAGGATATAACCCTATCGCCAACTATCTCCGAGGGCTCTCTGGGAGTAGGCAGACCGCCGTAAACCTCGGGGCAAAAGGGGATAAGGTTGTAGCTGTCCTTGAGCTTTATCAGAGCTTCACTTGTGTTAGCGCCGCCGTTGTACTTGCAGTTTATACCCAGCAAACAAGCACTTACTAAAATGTTCTGTTTCATAAATTCACTCACCTTTATCAGTGATGGTATTATAGCCATTCCTTAGGAGTAGAGTCTGCAATTTGCTGAGCACCTGCATCAGAGGGGTGCAGATGATCACCTGCATCAAACTGAGGTAAAAAGCGCTTGGGATTTTCGGGGTCCTGCAAGGCGGTTTCGTAGGGCAACACACCTTCAACCGGCGCCTCGTTATATATCCACTCATTAACCTCAACACGAATAGCCTCTTTTTCCTCATTATAAGTACGCCAACCCTCAAAAGGCAAAATAGGTGAGAGATAAACCTCAATGCCATTAGCGTGGGCTGTGTTGATGTAATACATCAGGCCCTCAATCAGCTGCTGAGCATTGGGCATATGGGAAATAGGACGGAAAATACTGCCGTTTCTTTCGGGGTGGATAAGGTCGTTGATGCCGTGGAGAATAAGCACCTTTTTAACACCTGCTCTTAAAACCTCACGCTCAAAACGTGCATCACCCTTAGGGCCATAGGTCTGGTAAGCGGTGCAGGGATACTCTCTGAGCACTCTGCTGCCGCTGATAGCCTTACGCACCACAGCCACGTTGTTTTTACCCATTTCATTGATTCTGCGGCTGAGTCGGTCGGGCCAGCTTTGAGCGGTGATGGAGTCACCAAAAGCAATAATAGAGTAGCAGTCATCACTGCATAAAGCGTCGATAGTGTGGATAAAGGGGTAGGAGTCAGCATCGCTGTTGTCGTTAATATCAAGCTGAGAGGTGTGAGTGTAATCTCCGCTGACTACCCATTTTTCCATAAATCTACCGCCGTTCTGATGAGCGGTGGTCATTTGAGTAAACTCACCGAAATACAGGCTGACGCTAAGGGTTTCACCTGCTTTGAAGTTAAAGGGAATCTCATCGGAGCAGATGTCCTCACCTGCTGCCATTTTGCCGATTTGCTCACCGTCAAAGGTGATGGTTGCCATACGTGCGGTGTCTATAGCACGGTCACCCATGTAAGCGGCAACAGAGGCGTGGGTTATTTCTGCCTGATGTTCACCGAAAAGGTTGGAAAAATGAAATCTTAATGCACTGCCGTCAACAGTCATAAAAATATTGAAACGCACAGTGGTGTCCTTCACCCACTGAGCTATGTTGCGGTAAGGCTTTGCAATGGGACAGCCCCAAGCTGCGATCCATTTGTTGTTCATAGTTTATGCTCCTTATTTCAAAATCTACTCTATTATAAAAATTTTAGCATAATTTGTCAATATAAAGGGAGAAGTTATTTGACGTTTGGTTTTTCGACTGAGAGATTTAGGTCTGCATTAGATTTATTTTCCCACTCACGCCGTGGTGGCGCCCCTTTTCTTTATGCGAAGAAAAGGGGAAAAGACGCAGCAAAGGGACAACCCTTCCAATCGGGTTTTCCCTTTGCAAACCCTTTCCACAACGGCTTAAGGGCGAGCCGCCCTTAAGAATCCCTATCAAGTTTCATCACCGTAGAAAATATAATTGTAGGGGGCGGCGCCCGGACGCCCCGTTACCGAGACTTTTACTTAATTAAAAAAGGGAACGGACTTTCATCCGTTCCCAAGTTTTATTCATAAGGCTCGTAGGGCGCTTTTATGTAGCTGATAATCGCTAATGCTATGAACATCAACATAGGTATCAGTAAAGACTTGTAAATATTACAAGCATAGCAAAAACCGCATACAACAGAGCAGAGGAATGACAGCATAAACCACACTGATACTTTTTTATAAATAAAGTTTTTACAATGCTCGCACCGTTTCACATTTTTCAGCGGATCGGGACGAGCACTGGCTCGTGTAATTTCCCCGTTACAATAAGGACAAATATGCTTTTTCATAAAAACCCCCGAATAGACAGATCACTGTGCTATGCTGTCTAAACTCAGCAAAGTGCGTTTCATTTTAAGCAGGTCTGCTGCGGTGATAGTATCACCCTTTGTGATCTTACCTGCCAGAAGGTAATGACCGCTGAGAGATGAAATTGAGAGCAAGTGACGTTTTATCTGCAACAGATCAGGTGCTGAGACATCGCCGTCGCCGGTAACGTCACCGTAAAGAATAACAGTAGCAGAGTCGGTGACCTGACCACCCTTTATCAGCTTCATTACCATACCGGTTGCAATTTTATCAATAGAAGCAACCTTTGTATTGCCGCTGTAAAACTCAATCATAATACTACCGTCCTTCGGGCCGATAGAACCTGCGGTTGCACCGATTGTAAATCCGTTTACGGTTTTGTTATCATTTTCACCCACAACAGTCAGATCAGTCTGCTCCTTAATAGTTGCAGGTACAAAAATAACGGGATCACCTGCCGCCTGAACTATTGCCTGACTTACCTCAGTAAATATGGGCTGCACCTTATTTCTGTCTAAAAGACCAAAGCCTGTGTAAGAGGAAACACCGGTATATTCGCCGCCGTTATCCCACCAGAAGCAGGTGATACCACGCTGCTTTGCCTCACTTACCACATAAGCTGCGTGACGTGCTCTTGCTGCGGAGTTACCCTTTTTATTTTCCGAACCGAACTCACCCAGCAAAACAGGAATGTTATCCTTAGCAAAACGCTGTGCAATAGTGTTCAGCATACCTTCAATAGCGGCCTTATCACTGTCTGTACCCCAATCGGTTCTGTCAGCGGCCCAGGAAACACCGTTCCAGCAGAAGGGCTGAGGATCATAGTTATGCACCGATACAATAAGACGGTTTTTAACCGAGTCGGTGGGCACAACAAAAGCGTTAAGCGCTTTTTGAGTGTGCAAAGCACCGTAAACACTGACCACCAGGTGACGCTTGGCATTATTACCGCCGGTGGCACGTACAGTGTCAACAAAAGCCTGAGCTAAAGTGTTGCAGTTAGCGTAGTCCTTAGCTGAGGGCTCACTCCAGTCACTTTCCTTTTTAAGAATCTCGTTAAAGCCTTCAAATATCAGCTTGTCACCGTAATTCTTAAAACGGTTGGCTATCTGAGTCCACAAAGCGGTAAACTGAGCCTTAGTTACATTAACATCCTTGCCTGTGTTCAACCACACCTGCTCGTGATGAGTGTTGAGTATGCAGTACATACCGCAGTCTAAAACATAGTTTACCACTTCTTCAACACGGTTCATCCAAGCGGAATTTACAGTGTAATTGGGAGCGGCACCCATCTGCTCAAACCAGGTCACGGGAATACGCATAGCAGTAAAGCCCATATCCTTGTAGGCCTGTATCATAGCCTTGGTGGTTACGGGGTTTCCCCAACCGGTCTCATAGGCTGATGGCGGCTTGCCTGTGCCGATCCAGACTGAGTCCAGTGTGTTACCTAAGTTACATCCGATGCTGATCTCACCCATAAGCTGGGCTGAGGTCATATCACGCATTACGCCATTGTCTGCCGCCATAGCAGGAACAGTCATTCCGCCAAAAAGCATAGCAGAGATCAGTGTGGCGCACAACAGTAAAATTCTAAACCGTTTCATAAGGTCCTCCGAAAGCTCAATTTGACTTAACATTACCACATTTACAGCCGTTTTTCAACGATATAAGCAGTATCGGCAAAAAATACGGCAGGATTTACAAATTGTGCCCCAAAATTTTGTTAAAAATGATAGGCTGATGTAAATCGTTTTTTATTGTAATTTAGTGGTTTTTATGCTAATATATTTATAAGATGAAGGGAAAATTCTTCATCAGAAAACACGATCAGAAAGAGGGTTTGATTTATGAAACGTTGTTTAAGCTTAGTAGTGGCTATTTGCCTGATGATGGGTATGTTTGCGTCAGTGGGTATGACAGCTTCTGCTGAAAACGTACAAATTGACACAATAATTATTACCGGAATTAAAGCTGCTGTTATCGGAGAGCAGTCAACTGTTGACACTATTGCCGTTCCTGATGACGCTAATTACGAGATCGAAGATGCCTATTGGATAGATGAGTTAGAGCACACAGATTTTGACGGTGTTTTTGAGGAAAACGGAAAATATGATCTGTGCGTTAGCGTTGTTCCTAAAGCCGGATACGAGTTTAAAGAGACTGCTTTTGTTGAGGCTAATGAGGAAGAAGAGTATGCTGTGATATTAGACGATAGTGCAGAAATTCACTTTGTTTTTTCCTTCCTTGAAATGATCGACGAAATCAGCATAACCGGTGTTAAGGAGCCGGTTGTGGGTGAGCAGTCAACAATTGATGGCATTACTGCTCCTGATGGCGCTGATTATACGGTGGTAGGTGCAAGCTGGAGCTATAAAAACATGGGTGATTACAGTGCTTTCGACGGTGTTTTTGAGAATGGCAAGAAATACTATTTAGATGTTAATATTATAGCAAACGAGGGTTATGAATTTAACCCGGATTTGAAAATAACTCTTAACGGCAAAACTTATGACGGAGATTATTATGCTGGTGGTATTGACGCATCTCTCTATCTTGAATATTCTTTCCTTGAGAAAATCAACGAGATCAATTTCCCTGCTTTCCCTGAAATAGAGGTAGGAGATACCGCAGAGGAGTTTGAGAAGGAAATCGGAAACATCATTTTCCACGGTGATTGGTGGGAATCTGTCGGTGAGGGTGGAATGGATTTGTTTACCGATGAATTTGAAGATAAAAAGGCTTATGCTTACAACGCTTGGGCTGAGCCTAAGGAAGGCTATGAGTTCGCAGAAGATATCGTGATAAAAGTAGATGGCGTGGTCTTCGAGTCTATTTACAATATACATGAAGATGAATATGTTGAAATCACAAAGCTGTATGATTTAGGTGATAATCTTATCCATAAGATTGAAATTACCATTTCCGATATAAAAATAGGTGAAGAGATCGACGATACACCTATCCTTCCCGAAGATGCAAAATATGAAGTGCCGCTGGGAATGGTGGGTGTAAGTGATACAGATGATTTAGCAGATGCCGAAGCAGTACGCGGTGAGTATGAAGAGAACAAATATTATTGGTATGAAGCAATTGTAGTGCCTAAAGAAGGCTGTATGTTTGCAGACGATCTTAAAGTAACTATCAACGGCTTGGATGTTGAAATCAATGCTCTTGCCGATCTGATAGGTTTTAATAACACTCCGGTAAGTATGTTTTTGATTAAATCCTTTGGTAAGTTGGATGACACTACTGTTGATAACGATGTGAACGATAAAGATGATGAGGATTCTCAGTCCAAGCCCCAGACTAAACCTGAGGATGATTTCACCAATCCGTCCACAGGTAGTGGTTTCCCCGTTGCTTTGGCAATGTTAGCAATGGGTGCGGCAGCAGTTTGCGTTGCATCAGCAAAAAGTAAAAAGAAATAAGTATAATTTAAATTAAAAAGACCTTGTCCAAAGACAAGGTCTTTTTGTGTGTGAAAGATTAACTAAACGGTGTGTAGAGGTAGGTGGGGAAACGAAAATAGTGTGCGTGCTTCATTCGATAAATTGGAATTTATTTATCTTTACTAAATCCGCCAAACAAACTTATGGCAAGTCCTACAACTGATATACATGAACCTGCTACATCAATTCCAGACCAACCTGCACTAATAGAAACATAAGTTAAATTGAAACCAAACAAGATAAGTGCAATACCTAACAATACTTTTTTCATATCATCATACTCCTTCGTCAAATTCTTATTTATCGGTTAGATTATACTATGATTTATTGTCTAAATCAATTATTCATCTGCGAAGCAGATATCATATCAAAGATATATCACCCGTTCTGAAAGGAACGGATATCATTGAAAAAAGTCACCTTTGTCAGTAGGCAAAAGTGACTTTTTTCATGCGAAAGAACAGTATGACGGTGCGTAAGTGTAGGTAAGAAAAGCGAAAAGGTGCATAACTATTTCAAATCATTACTATAAACAAATTCTGAATTTTCTGCTAGTTGGAAATATTCATTATCTCCGTTGTCAACTAAAACCAAAGTATTAGAATCCGTTATGTTAAAAACAAATGTTGCAATCTGTGTTGTCGCAACCAAAGTGTCCTCCTCAATAGTAAAAGAACCATTTGCCGCAAAAGAAACAAGACTACCTGCCCCCATGCTAAAAGTATTATCATCAAGAGATAGAGACACATATGGGGTTAATCCTTCTTCAAAATCACCCTTGACATAATAAATACCGGAAAGAACAGGGGTTGTATTGGAATTACATCCCACAAACAAAAACAACATTACCAAACAAATCAAGCAACAGAGTATTCGTTTCATTTCGCACCCTCCTTTAATGTTTTGCAAGAGGCGATCAACAGTCGTCTAATGCGTCCGCAAAGATTTCTGTGGTTTTTGTAGGTTGTTTCATCAATACCTTTTGTGTTATTTAACAACTGCAACCAACCTTCGGTTTCGCTACATTCCTTAAGAGCAATTTCAAATTTTGAAAGCATATCCGCTTTACTCTGCCCATAAT
>JAFQWA010000004.1 GCA_017407705.1 Clostridia bacterium | reverse complement strand
CCGGCGTGAATTAATGAATTTATGCTTATCTCATAAGTCAAAAAATCAGCAAAAATTATAGCTAAAGAGCACCATAACATTAAAGGAATAGAAAAAATTAAGGAAATATACTTTGAAATTTTTACCATATTATCACCTCATGTTTCTGTCATATTTCAAAATAAAAAATATAAAAACACAAACAACACACAAGCATAACAAAACCAGTGTGAAATAAAGATCAAATTTATGTTCGGATTTGCACACCGCATCATCCTCGGTTGAGTCTAACGGTTCTACACCAAAGGCTATAATAATTGATACCAAAGATATAAATCCGACTAAATAAATTATTACAATAAAAAACTCTATTTCAACAAACCAGACAGCCGTCAAAAACGAAATCCAATACAAGATATTCAGTATTAGTGCTGATTGCAGAAATTTTGTTGCAACAGCATATCTTTTATCTACTTTAGGATCATTGTGCGTTTCGGGAATATCTCGATTTTTTTCTTTATTCCTAATAAACTCATTATAAAAAGCTATTAGTATTATTGGTATTATTACAAATGCCAAGCCGCACACCCCCCTGTTTTCAATTTACGAAAAATCACATTACAGACAACAACATCAAAAAACCTATATCCATAAGCATTATTGCAAAATGTATTAAAATCCATGTTCTGGCTTTATAGTCAACGCTACCTTTTTTATGCTTTGTAAAGAACTGATATCTGATATCTACGGAATATTTATCTATCATATTAATTGCTATAACGAAAGCTAACATATTTAATGCCAAATCCGCCCAATAGACCGCTGTGAATAAATTTATTTTGCTGTTTATATTCATATCCAACAACATAAATCCCAGCAGAAAACAAATAGAAACAACAACAAATAAGATTGCTGCACTTTTTAATATAATAATGCCTATCTTAATACGCTGGTCTTCTGACATATATTCATCTTTTGATTTTTTCTTAAACATAAAAATCCTCCGTTAAAAAGGCAAAGAACGGTTTTCTGTCTTTTTTAACCCCCACGCCTTTTTCAATTTCATTATACATATTTATTGTACGGTTTTCTATTATCGCATTGCACAAAAATGGGGTGCGTATTTAGGCAAAATAACCATACAAAATCGAAGATGAGGGTGGGGTGAAAATCGGAGCGTCGGAACCGCCGCTCCCTACGGTGTGCACATCAAGGGTGCGGAAAATTTGTAGGGAGCGGATTTATCCGCTTCGCAATCGGAATGCATAAATGCATTCCCTACAAAAAACGCCCGCTACCACCTCTCAGTCACCTGCGGCGACAGCTCACCCTTGTAGGGGAGCCAAAAGGCGGTGGGATATATGTTGTTTTGCGTTTGATCAAAGAAACAATTTATTGCCAAAATCGGCAAATGTGATATAATAAACAAAAGAGGTGTTAGATATGACAAAAATCACTCCTGTAAAAAGAGCTATATTCTATTCTGCACTGCTTGTGGTGTCAGTTGCTCTTACGATTGGCTACGGATTGATAATCGGTGGTGATATTGCAGGGCAATGGTGGTTTGTCGGATTTTTTATATTATTTTGTATTTTATTTGCATTTGAATGGTTTTGTAGAAAAGGAAAACCCGGTTTTAAAATATTAGATTATAAGTATGTGCTTATTTTTTTAGCGATTTTTATAATTTTTTCCATTTTCACATATCACTATGCCAACAGAATTTCATTAACCTTTGTGGTAGAGTATGATGCCGTCGTTACAGATGCAACTTATCGAGGGGGCGGAACAGTTTGGTTCAACGATCCTCAGGGCAACGAAAAATCTGCCCAGTTAGACGATTATAGAATTATTGTTTTTGATGATAATTCTATCGTTTCGGTTGGGGATAAAATACAAATTCGGGAAATGAAAGGTATTTTTGATGTGGATTATTGTATAATAATCAAATAAAAATTTACATTAAAACCCCCTGTCGGTTGACAGGGGGTTTAGCAGTTAGGTATTATCTGTATAATATTCATCTAACAATTTGAAAAATTCATCAAAAGCACTTTCTTCGGTTGCGGAAAAAAACCGGATTATTTGTGACCAGTGTTGGGAAGATTGAATACCATACTTTTCTTGTACAAACTCCTGAAATCCCGGCAATGCTTCACCGGAATCACTCGTAGTTTCGTGTACCCTACACATATATCCACTAAGAAATGTTGCTAAGCTATCAAGTGATTTGCAACCAAAATACACCACTGGACGATTACGCATATCATCTAACAATCTTTTTATATATGATTTCATATTATACATCTCCTTTAAGGTGATGGTTTACTTTATTTCTCCAAAACGACTATGTCAAAGGGTTTTAGCTTCAGTGAGGTGACGGGTTTGTTGGTTTCAGCATTGGTATATTCGTCGCCAAGCTCCACGGTCTTTTCCTCACCGCTGTAATTCTCAACAAACACAAAGTGCTTATCTCCGCTTCTGCTGTGGGCGGTAACGCCGTAAGGCAGTGCCACTTTAAGTGCAGGCTCTACGCCACTCTCTTTAACCAGCTCACTGTAAAAATCCTTGAAAAACTCATTGTCGCCCAAGGATGCCATATAATACGCCTTGCCTTTGCCAAACTCATTAACCGTTAATGCCGGCATACCTGCATAAAAGTCCTCTTTATAGCTTGCCAGCACCTTCGCAGTTTTTGCGTGGACCAAAGCGCAAAGCTCCTTTAGCTTATACTCCTTGCCCATATAATCCATACTGTTACACTCGTTATCGTACAGGGCGTCTATCTCCTCGTTCCAGATGCCGAACACCTCACCCATACCGCCACCGGGCCAGCCGCCCAAGTAGCAAAGGTCGGTGCTGTCAACCATACCGCTGTGGTAGGTGGTGACTAAAACGCCGCCCTTTTCCACAAACTCACGCATTTTCTGCTCAAAGCCTGCACGGTACATATAAAGCATGGGTGCTATTACCACCTTGTACTTGCTTATATCACATTCCATATCAATAACGTCTGTGTTGATGCCCATATCCCAGAAGGCACGGTGATGCTTCATCACTGTTTCAACATAGTGAATACCGCTGTTTCTCGGGCCCATAGCGGTGTCGATTGCCCAACGGTTCTCCCAGTCGAAAACAATAGCCACCTGAGAGTTTACCTGACTTTGTGCTACGCAGGACAGCGCCTTTAATCTGCCGCCCAATGCGGCAACGTCCTTAAACACACGGGTTTCATCGGTGCCCACGTGGTCGATGACTGCTCCGTGGAACTTCTCGGCAGCACCACGACTTTTACGTATCTGGAAATACTGAACCGAGTTAGAGCCGTGAGCCACCGCCTGCAAGGAACTTGCCTCATGCTGACCGGGGCGTTTTAACTTACAAACAGGATGCCAGTTAGTCTGAGCAGGTGTGCTTTCCATAAGCAGCCAGTTTTCGCCCTTAACCCCACGGGTAAGATCATAGCTAAAGGCAGCGCCGGCGGCAACGTCGGTATTATCTCCTGATTTCCAGTTGGGATAACTGTCGTAAGCGGCTATGTCTATGGCTGAACCGAACTTGAAATAATCAAGGTCATAATATGTGCCCATCATATTGGTGGTTACGGGAATGTTTTTATTAACAGAACGTACTGCGTCAATCTCCGCTTTCATAAAATCAACGGTCTGATGTGTGGTAAAACGGCGCCAGTCTAAATTCAGGGCGTGGATAGCAACCTCACCGTTGGGAACGGGTGCGTTTATTTCCTCAAAACTGCCGAAGGTATGACTCCAGAAGTCGGTCCACCAGGCGCGGTTTAAGTTTTCAATGGTTTTATACTTTTGTTTAAGCCACTCTCTGAATGCCTGCTGACACAAGGGGCAGAAACACTCGCCGCCGTATTCATTGGAAATGTGCCACATAATAACAGCAGGGTGGTCGGCAAAGCGCTGTGCCAGACGGGTGTTGATCTCCCTTACCTTCTGGCGGTAAACGGGAGATGTAAAGCAGTGGTTATGACGGTTACCGCTTAAATCCCGCACCAAGCTTTTTGACACACGGCGGATCTCGGTGTATTTCTCACTCATCCACTTAGGCTTTGAGCCACTGGGAGTTGCAAGTAAAACGTAGATACCGTTTTCATAAAGATTGTTTATGATCTGCTCTAACCAATCAAAGTCGTAAACGCCCTCTTTAGGCTCTAACTTTGCCCAGGAAAAAATGCCTAAGGACACACAGTTGATATTCGCTTTTTTCATAAGCTCAATATCCTTCTGCAAAACATCGGGGTAGTTTAGCCACTGGTCTGGGTTGTAGTCACCGCCGTGAAGTACGCCTAATTTTTTAAACAGCTCCTTTGTCATAAAAACGCTCCTAACCTTTTAAGAGTTTTTGCCGATTTTTATAATCAGGCAGATATTTTTCGATCAAGGCATAAAAGTCCTTGCTATGGTTGTGGTGCTTTATATGAGCCAGCTCGTGGACTACCACGTAATCCACCGCATCAATGGGATACTGCATAAGTCGGCAGGAAAAACTGATGCTGTTTTTGCCGCTGCAGCTGCCAAATCGGGTTTTGGCAGAAGTGATGGTGACTTTGGTGGGGTATAGTCCCATAAGCTCACTGTAATATTTTATTCTTTGGGGCAAAATTTCTTTTGCCAAGGCTTTCAGTCGCTTTATCTCGTTATCATCAAGAGGCGGATGTACCGCCACTCTATCCTTTGCCTTTTTAAGATTTTTCTGAATCCACTCTGCGTGATTTTGCACAAAAACATCTATCTTTTTTTGTGACATCAGCATAGGTGAACGCACTATTATTTCTCCCTCACGGGATATTTCAAGGCAAAGGGTTTTTCTTTTGGACCGGATCAGTTTGTAGTCCATAATCAATTGAGTTCGTCTAAAGACAGGCCGTAGCTATGTATAAATTCCTCTAAAAATATATCCGCTTCTTTCAGCCCTAACTTCTTCACGGAGTTATACACTGTGTCCTTAGCCTTTTCAAACTCACTGTTGCCCATTTTAACTTCCTCAATGCACTTGATAAGTGCAGAGATTTTATCAGCCGCTTTTACAAGAGGCAGAAGGGCTGCATCAGCAGGATCGGCGCACATTATGATGCTGTCATACTCACTCTGCAAGTCCTCAGGCAGTTTAGAGATCAGGCGCCGGTTTGCCACCTGCTCCACGCTTTTGTAAGCGGCGATCAGCTCGGGGTTGGAGTATTTAATGGGAGTGGGCATATCGCCGGTGATGATCTCACCTGCGTCGTGATAAAGGGCAAGTAATGCCGCACGTTCAGGGTTGTAGCTTTTGTTAAGACGCTTGTTGCCGATAACCGCCAGAGCGTGAGCAATCACCGCTGTTTCGTGGCTGTGCACACTCAAAGATTCAGTGGTGGTGTTACGCATCAGCGCCCAACGGTTGATGAATTTCATTCGTGAAATAAGTGCGAAAAAGGTGTTCATACATCTCACATCCTAACTTATTTTAAACAATTTTCTTGCGTTTTCATCGGTTATTTTAATAATCTGCTCGGTGGTCATACCACGAATCTCAGCAATCTTTTCCGCCACGTGGATAATATAATCCGAGCGGTTACGCTCACCTCTGTGAGGTGTTGGAGCAAGATAAGGAGCGTCAGTTTCAAGCAGCATATACTCCAGTGGCACGTCTGCCGCCACCTCCACTGCAACACGTGCGTTTTTGAAGGTAACAACTCCACCGAAACCGATGTGCATACCGATTTTTGTAAGCTCTCTTGCCATCTCGACGCTACCCGAAAAACAGTGAACCACTCCCTTGGGAGTAAGTTTTTTAAGCAGCTCTAAGGAGTCGGCGTGGGCCTCTCTGTCGTGAAACAGAACGGGCAGGTCCAGCTCCTTTGCCAACAGTATTTGGTTTTCCACCCACAGCTTTTGGGTGGCTTTGGGGGCATCGTCACTGTAATAATCCAAGCCTATCTCACCCACAGCCACAACCTTTTTGTGACTGCAGTAATTTTTCATTTTATCATAATCCCACTGACCGTGACGGTGGGTTTCGTGGGGATAAATGCCCACTGCCGCATAAACGTTATCATATTTTTCACTGAGTTTTAAGGTTTTCTCAATAGACGCATAGTCGGTGGAGCAGCTGATAATGTTGCCAACACCGTTTGAAAATATGCTGCTTAAAGTTTCGTCTAAATCTTCGTCATAACGCTCGTCATCGTAATGAGCGTGGGTATCAAAAATCATAATTTATCCTTTCAACAAAAAGGGGCAGGCGGCGTCGCCTGCCCTTTATAAAATTATCTTATTTTTGCACCTGCCGGTATACCCTCGGGGAATATTACCTTAACGCCGTCAGCGGTGTCGGCTGCAAGGATCATACCGCAGCTTTCCACACCGCACAGTACAGCAGGTTTTAAGTTAGCAACCACAATAATGTTTTTGCCGATAAGCTGATCGGGAGTGTAATACTGAGCAATTCCCGATGCAACTATCCTGTCTTTACCGCTACCGTCGTCCAAAGTGAGCTTGAGCAGCTTTTTAGCCTTTTTAACCGGCTCACAAGCCTTTATTTTAGCAACTCTTAAGTCCACTTTAGCAAACTCGTCAATGCTGATCTCATCTAAAAACGCAATGTTTTCTGCCTTTTCCTGCAAGGCTTCTGCAGGTTTGTTTGCAGCCTCTAACTCTGCAAGCTCCTTTTCCAAATCAATTCGAGGGAACAAGGGCGCTGCGGTAGTAACGTTCTCGCCGCTGATAAGTCCCCATTTAGCGGCAGACTCCCATTTCGAACAATGCTCACAAGCACCGATCTGCTTGAGTATTGCTTCACTTGTTGCAGGCATAAAGGGACTGAGCAAAACAGCAATAATTCTGATAGCCTCAATAAGCACATACATTACATCAGCAAGTTTGTCTTTGTCTGCCTCGTTTTTAGCAAGAGTCCAAGGAGCGGTTTCGTCAATATACTTGTTAGTACGGGAAACAAGCTTAAACAACTCAGTTAACGCTGAGGAGTATTCCAAATTATCAAGATACTGCTCAACCTTCTGCTTAGTACCCTCAGCCAGCTGGATGATAGTATCGTCAAACTCAGTAGCAGTTCTTTCCTTAGGAATGCTTCCGCCGAAATATTTGTTTACCATAGCGGTGGAACGGGCAACTAAGTTACCCAAATCGTTTGCCAAGTCGGAATTTATACGGTTAATAAGCGCCTCGTTGGTAAACACACCGTCAGATCCGAAGGGGATCTCACGAAGCAGATAGTATCTTATGGCATCCACGCCGTAACGCTCACACAAAACCTCAGGTGCAACCACGTTGCCCTTGGATTTGGACATTTTACCGCCCTCTAACAACAGCCAGCCGTGACCGTAAACCTTCTTAGGCAACGGCAAATCCAGTGCCATGAGCATTGCAGGCCAGATAATGGTGTGGAAACGGACTATCTCTTTACCCACAAGATGAATGTCTGCCGGCCAGAATTTCTGATAGTTGCTGTCATCCTCACTGCCATAGCCCATAGCGGTGATGTAGTTGGAAAGAGCATCTACCCAAACGTAAACGATATGACCTGGGTCAAAGTCAACGGGTACGCCCCAGGTAAAGCTAGTACGTGACACGCACAAATCCTCAAGTCCGGGTTTAATAAAGTTGTTTATCATCTCGTTTTTACGGGATACGGGCTGAATGAACTCGGGATGAGCCTCGTAATACTCCACCAAACGGTCAGCATACTTTGAAAGCTTGAAGAAATAAGCCTCTTCACTGGCAGGCTTTACTTCTCTGCCACAATCAGGGCACTTGCCGTCCACCAACTGACTTTCGGTCCAGAAAGACTCACAGGGAGTGCAGTAAAGACCTTCATACTTGCCTTTGTAAATGTCGCCTGACTCATACAGCTTTTTGAATATCTTTTTAACGGCATCCACGTGATAATCGTCAGTAGTGCGGATAAATTTATCATAGGAAATGTTAAGTAAGCTCCAAAGCTCCTTAATACCCGCAACGATTTCGTCAACATACTCTTTTGGAGTTACACCTTTTTCCTTGGCTTTATCTTCTATTTTTTGACCGTGCTCATCAGTACCGGTCAGAAACATTACATCATAGCCCTGCATTCGTTTGTATCTGGCAGAGGTATCGGCTGCAACGGTGGTATATGAGTGACCGATATGCAGCTTGCCCGAAGGATAATAAATGGGCGTTGTAATGTAGAAATTTTTTGACATAAGGTAAATCCTCCTAAAAATATAACTATAAACATTATAATGATTATAGAATGTTGAAACGCAAAAAGCGTTTCAACAAGCCGATTATATCGGCTTAGGCATAATAAAATTTGTCTATTACCATTATATCATTTAACCGCCAGAATTCAAGACTGTAATTTCCATTATTTTATATTATCTGCAATATATTTAAACACCGGAGCGGCTGATTTTGAGCCGGTTATGCCGTCTTCTGCCAATACCACCACCGTGTACTTGGGATTATCGGCAGGGAAAAAGCCGCCAAACCAGGCGTGGACTATCTCTCTGCCTTTATCAAACTGTCCCGTTTGAGCGGTGGCGGTCTTGCCACCGGCACCGCCTGTATTGGGTTTTGCGGCACTGCCCGTACCCTTTTCCACAGCGTTTATCATATATTCCTTTAAAGTCTTAGCGGTGGTGGTATTGAGCACATAAGTGGGCGGTGAAATACTCTCAGTTTCTATCAGTGTGGGTTTTATCAGCTTTCCGTCGTTGCAGATGGTTTGTATCATACTTGCTATTTGCAGGGGTGTCACCATTAGCTCACCCTGACCGAAGGAGAAGTTTGCCAAAGCGGCAGGGTTTACGGTGATGGTGGATAACAGCGGCAGATTGCCCGATGCGGTGACGATATTAGGGCAAAGCTGAGCGCTTTTTCCAAAACCAAATGCCTTTGCCATATCATAAACCCCTTTTGCACCTAACGTTTTGCCTAAATTTATAAAATAAGTGTTGCAGGACAGCCCCAGCGCCAAATTCATATCCATATTCCCGTGGCCCGATAAATTCAGGCAGTTAAAAACGTTTTCACCTATTTTAACGTTGCCCTTGCAGCTATATTCAGGACTAACACTATGCTCCAGTGCCGCCGCTGCCACGCACAGCTTAAACACCGAGCCGCAGTTAAACTGAGATGTGGCACGGTTAGTCATAGGAGCATCGGTGGATTTGATGGCTTTATCAATGTTGGCTATATTAAAGTCGGGCACCGACACCATGCCACGAATTTTGGCAGTGGAATTTTCAAGTACTACCACCGCACCCTTTTTAAGATATTTTTTTGCAGCAGTAAGAGTGATGCTTTGTATGGTTTTATCAATGGTCAGCACCACCGACCCTGCGTTTAAATAGTCTTGATTATCTATTATAGGCTGCTCACCTGCTAAAATGTTGCCCTTAGCATCACACTTAAACCTCACCGACAGCCTGCCGCCCTTTAAAACATCATTATAGCTTTGCTGAATTCCCGTAACGCCGTTGTTTTCAGAGTCTGTGTAACCAATAATATGAGGGGCTATCTCCTGTGACGTTTTTTTAATTTTAAAAACTTTAATGTAATCCGACTTAAAATTTTCATCTACCTTTAAAATTATAGGATAGCCTGAGTTTAGTCTGCTTTGCTGAGCCTCGTTAAGTGTGTATCCTTCTATTTCCTTTAACGCCCGACTGCTTGGCGGTACTGCCGCCACATACTGCACTGTATCATTTGTCAGCGGCTGCATATTGCAGTCGTACACCGTGCCTCGTGATGTAGCTATGTCCAGTCTTACGCTGCTTTGAGTGTCTGCCACTTTAAAGGTGTTATCCGTTGCGATATAGCTGAGTCTGGCAACGCACACTAAAAAAAGCAAATTTAAAATCAAATAAATTGAAACAAGTCGCTTTCCCAAAAAATCAAATCCCTTCTTTTTGAATATTTTGCTCATTTTGTTGCAACAATAATCTTGCGGAATTTGAATTTATGAATATATCCCGTTTAAATTAGCAATAATAGTTGTGAAAACAAAAAAGGAGTTGAGTTTTTATGTTGGATAAAATAGCACTTGCATTAGTAATCATCGGCGGACTGAACTGGGGCGGCATCGGACTTTTCAAGTTTGATACAGTTGCTTGGTTGTTCGGCGGACAGGCTTCTACCATCAGCCGTATTGTCTATACATTGGTTGCCCTTGCTGCCATTTGGTGTATTTCACTTTTGTTCCGCAACACCGAAGAAGCAGTTGACGTTCCGCACAGATAAGGCAGTATGCCTTACGATACAGCCGCCAATACATTGCGGCTGTATTTTTTTATAGAGGAAAAGTGTATGAAAGCTGATAAGAAAACTTTAAAAACCCTTTTAGGCGGATTTTCTGTGGGGCTGACAAACGGTCTGTTCGGTGCAGGTGGCGGTATATTGGCGGTAATGCTGTTGAAAAAGGCAGGTATGTCCCAAAAGGATGCCCACGCCAATTCAGTGGCGGTAATTATCCCATTATGCTGTGTCAGTGCAACGCTGTATTATCTGCGTGGCAACATTGATATGCACACTGCACTGTGGCTTATCCCATTCGGACTGATTGGCGCCGTTATCGGTACGTTTATACTTAAAAAGATAAGCGCCAAGTGGTTAAGACGTATTTTCGCAGTGTTTATGCTGTATGCAGGGATAAAAATGATGTTGAGGTAAGGTGGGAAAATGGACCTTTTGATGACAGTTTTAACAGGACTGTTGGCAGGTGCTGCAGGAGCAATGGGTATTGGCGGCGGCAGTGTGCTGATAATACTGTTAACGGTGTTTTTTAACGTTGCACAGATACAGGCGCAGGGCATAAATCTGCTGTTTTTTATCCCCATTGCCGTTTTGGCAGTGATTATTTATGCCAAACGGGGCCATATCAAGTGGCGGACGGTGTTGCCCATATCGGCGGCAGGACTTTTGGGCGTGGTTTTGGGGGTGCCATTGGCGGCGTATTTGGGCGATACGTTGCTGAGTAAAATATTCGCAGGAATACTGATTTTGGTAAGTATAAAGGAACTGTTTGCAAAAAGTAGGGGCGGCAACCTGCCGCCCGATAAGAGTGATGCAAATTAAAAACAACATCCCAATTTGAAATTTTACGTAGGGGCGGTCTGTGACCGCCCGCGGGCGAACACAGTTCGCCCCTACGATGTTAAAGGAGATTTACATATAAAAACAACAGGGATTGTTTGTAGAATTGATGATTTAGGGCGAGGGGTTGTTTTTAAACAACTTTACTTTTTACACAACAGGGTGCGGCACAAAATGACGCACCGCTCGGTATCTGATCAAACCGGAACGTCGAAAATCGCCGTTCCCTACTTTATTTTTGCAACATTGTATGTTATAATGTTAATGTGATGCAGTTAGTACCTTGGCTATACAAACTTTTAAATTAAAGGAACTTTGCAATGTGTGATATGGAAAAGATTATTTTAGATGGATCTGATAAAGAAGCTCTTGAACGGATAGAACAATGGCTCAAAGACCGCCCCGCCGCAGATATTAAACAGGAAACTGTTCCAAACGACGTTACCTCTCAAATTACCCCCACTAACATCGAAATCTAAAATTTTATGTAGGGTGCGGCACAAAATGACGCACCGCTTGGTATCTGATTAAATCGGAACGTCGAAAATCGCCGTTCCCTACAAATCCATACAAAAAGGCACCCACTAAAATGTGGGTGCCTTTTTTACTTTTTGCAATTATTTATCTGCAAGAAATTTGTTGATCTTTGCTACCAACTCGTCTGCATCTACGCCGTGAACAGCGCAAGCATCACCGATGCTCTCGCCTCTTGCTGAGGGACAGCCCAAGCAATGCATACCCATCTCAAAGAAGAAGGGAGCAGTATCTCTGTTAGCGTCAAGAACATCACCAATGATGGAATCCTTTGTAACTACCATAACGCAAAATCCTTTCTTTTAAATAACAGTTATATTTTAACAACACTTCTACGCATTTCCTCACCGCAGGGTAAAGGCTTTGGCAGAGTTAGTGTGTAAAAATCGGTTTGTTTGGAGCAGACTTCAAAATCGGCTTGATTTCCCGATTTTACCGCTCCTGAATATGAGGTTACCACAGGCAAAGCGCAAGTGGTTTTCATTAGTTTTAGCAGCTGACTGCCTTTTTTGTTAAATCCCAACACCCTGATATACTCGGGCGTTGTCATACTGCTGCCCAACACAGCCCACAGCACCAACCGTCTTATTCTGGCGAGGGGATAACGCTTGGTTTTGGCAAGCTCGTAAACCTCGTCTAAGGTGGTGGCCTTTTGCACTGCGTTATACAATCGGTAAGGCAAGCCTTCCGACATATCAAACAGCTCCGCAAAATCCTCACTGCTCATTTGTCGCAGCTGCCATAAAATAGCCGACTGAGCGTTGCTCAAAGTAGCGGGTGCAGTACCTTTTTCAATGCAGGACTTGTAAATCTCATAAGCACTGTCGGGCACTAAATGAGAAAAATCCTCGCCTCTTAAAATCATCTGCCGTATTTGTGAGGCACTGGCAAAACCGTCCGCCACGCCCACCTTATCGTGCTCTGATTTGTGACGTTTTATAACATAGGGGGTGATTTTGCTGTTTGATTTTATAAGCGATGAAATGTATTCAATGCCCAAAGTATCGTTGGGAGTGCAAAACAGGTCTGCTACCTTTTTGCCGTACAGCCTTTTAACTGCATCACATCGGGCGGCAGCATAGCTTTTGCCACTCTCAAGTCCTTGCTTGATAGGTTCATCCAGATCAGCCGACAAATTAGCTTCAGCGGCGGCAGTTAACAGGTCAATATCCCCACACTCCGACCCAAAAGCCAGTTCATCAACACAGCCTAAGGCGTTTAAGGTGTTCACTGCACCAAGTGCAAACCTTTCTGCAGTGGCAGTGGCGTACTGGGTGGGCAGCTCAACCACTAAGTCCACGCCGTTTTTCAGCGCAGTCTCGGTTCTTGCCCATTTGTCAAACACACTGCCTTCGCCACGTTGAACGAAATTTCCGCTCATTACAGCAACAATATGGGTGGCACCGTTTTGGTAAACGGAGTCAATATGAAAAGCGTGTCCGTTATGAAAGGGGTTGTATTCCGCTATTATTCCAGCAACCTTCATATCTATCCTCCCTATGCTGTTAATTATAATACCACTGCACAGCAATTTTTTCAAGATGTATATTATGCCATGGTGCTGAGCATCTGGGCGGTTACCTCATATTTACAAGGCTTGTTGTTTGTGTAAGCTCATTAAACGAAACGTCAGTATAATCTATTTCATTAGCACCCATATTTATCAGCTGAGCGTTGCCGTCACCACCGTTTTTGTAGGCAAACACCTTGCCCACGTTATTCTTTATGCAATAGGATGCACCTGCAAAGCTGCCACCCTTACCGCTTTTACTTGCAATAACCACCGACGCTTTCGCAGTGCCGTAAATATATTTATTACGACCCAAAGCGTTAGCCGCAGAAAACGGTTCAAAGGGTGAGTGGTCCCACACAAGACACATTTTGCCGCTGTCAACAAGGGCTTTGATGCGGGCATTTTTCACCGCCTCATTCAGCGGCGCCGCCATATACAAAACTCCGCAGCCGCCGTTTAAAGTGGCGTTATACTCCGCTATGGTATCGCAACCTAAAGCACCGCCGGAAACAATGGCAAAGCCTTCCTCAGCTATCTTTTTACCTATAAAACGGGCAAAGTCCGCCGCCTGATCATCGGGCTTTCGGGAGCCTGTAATGCCGATTGACGGCTGATTTAACAGCTTTATATTGCCAAAACAAAACAAAATGGGCGGTGCAGACGTATTCAGGCTTTGAATCAGCGAGTCAGGATAAGCCCGGTTATCCATTCCAACTATGCTTACCCCCATTTTTTTAAGCTCATCTAACTTTTTTTCAACCACGTATCTGTAATTTATAAGCTTAAAGATCCGCCCGGCCAACTGCTGTGTAACGCCGCCCACAGCCGCTATCTGCTCCTGCTCTAATTTTAAGAGACAGCAAGGGTCTTTATACCCGGCGCCGTTAAGGTCCATAATAAGCTTATGCCACTCTCTAACAGTTAAAGGCTTAAAGCCCTCTGCCTCTACAAGTCTGCCGCAGAGTATAGCCGCAGTTAAATTGTTTAAAGCTTGATTCATACATACTCACCGATTTCAGTATAACTTACCTAAAATGATAAATCAACTAAAACTTAAGGTTGCCAACATCAGCAAAAATTACTATAATAAATTGTATAAATATGTTTTACCTAATAAAAATAAAACTAACCCCATAAATCAGGAGTGATTATTATGAGTATTACCCGTTCGGGCGGTGTTTTGATGCCCGTTTCCTCACTACATTCACCTTACGGCATCGGTACCTTCGGCAAAGCCGCCTATGAATTTGTTGATTTTTTAAAGCAGTCGGGAGCAAAGCTGTGGCAGGTGTTACCCTTAGGTCCCACCGGCTTTGGCGACTCGCCCTATCAGTCTTTTTCTGCCTTTGCAGGCAACCCCTATTTTATCGACCTTGATATGCTCATAGCCGAGGGCTTGTTGACTGAAAAGGATTTGCAAAATTTAAAGTATAATGATGAAACGGTGGATTACGAAAGCATCTACAACACCCGTTTTGACTGTTTGTACAAGGCTTTTTCAAGATTTGACGTTTCAGACGGTGAGTTTTTGAATTTCTGCTTAAAAAACAAGGCTTGGCTGGAGGACTACAGCTTTTATATGGCTGTTAAGAATTATTTTGACCAAAAAAGCTGGAGTTTTTGGGATAAAGAAATTAAAAATCGGGAAAAATCTAAGATAGAGCAATATAAAACTAAATTAAAGGATGAGATTTCCTTTTATAAGTTTTTGCAGTTTAAATTTTTCAGCCAGTGGTACGCTTTAAAGGCTTATGCCAATGAAAACGGCATTAAAATAGTGGGTGATATTCCTATCTATGTGGCTATGGACAGTGCCGACACCTATTTTAATCCCCAACTGTTTCAGTTTGATGAACAGTTATCACCGGTGGCGGTGGCGGGATGTCCACCCGATGCCTTTTCTGAAACAGGTCAGCTTTGGGGCAACCCTCTTTACAACTGGGATAACCACGAAAAAGACGGATTTAAGTGGTGGATAAGCCGAATAGAGCATTGCTTTAATATGTACGACATTGTGCGTATCGACCATTTCAGAGGCTTTGAGAGTTATTATTCCATCGACGCCAAAAGCGATACCGCCATAAACGGCAAATGGGAAAAGGGTCCCGGTATGAAGCTGTTTAAGGCAATAAAATCGGCGTTGGGTGACGTGGATATTATAGCAGAGGACTTAGGCTTTCTCACCAATAAAGTATATACCCTGTTAAAACGCAGTGGTTTTTGCGGTATGAAGGTGTTACAGTTTGCTTTTGACGAGCTAAGCAATGAGAACAAATATCTGCCCCATAACTACGATAAAAACTGCGTGGTTTACACCGGCACTCACGATAACACCACAACGCTGGACTACTACAAAAAAGCACGTCCTGCAGTTAAAAGGTATATCAGAAGCTACCTTAATTGCAGTGGCAAAAACGTGTCGGAGGCCTTTGTCAGAGCGGCATACGCTTCAACAGCGGTAATGGCGATAGTTCCTATGGCAGACCTGCTGAATTTAGGACAAGAGGGTAGGATAAACACCCCGTCAACACTGGGCAACAACTGGCTTTGGCGTATAACCAAGGCACAGCTTTGTCCTGAGGTGGCTGAAAAATTAAAGCACTTTACCACTCTTTACGGCAGATGATTTTTAACGGAGGATAAATAAATGAATATAGCTAAACGCACTGAAGAAATTTTAAAATCCACTTACCACACCGACTTAAAGTCAGCAGACCGAAAAACCCTTTACAACGCTGTGTCGGTGGCGGCAATGGATAAGATATACGATAAATGGAGCAAAAACCGAGGGGAACAAGCCAAGGGCAGACAGGCTTGTTATTTATCTGCAGAGTTTTTGATAGGCAGAATGATATATAACAACCTGCTGAATTTAGGCGTACTCAGTGATGTGGAGGATATGCTTAAATCAGTAGGAAGGGACATCAGTGAGTTTGAGGAAATTGAGGATGCCGCACTGGGTAACGGCGGACTGGGTCGTTTGGCAGCCTGCTTTTTAGACTCTGCTGCCACCTTGCAAAAGCCCGTTATCGGCTATGGTATAAGATATAAATACGGCTTGTTCAAGCAAAGCTTTAAAGACGGTTTTCAGGTGGAGGAGCCTGATGACTGGCAACGCTTTGGTGATCCCTGGGCACACAAAAGAGAGGACTTAAAATACGAGATCCGTTACAAGGATCAAACTGTTTACGCAGTGGCACACGACATTCCCGTTATTCCTTACGGCGGTAAATGTATCAACACTCTGCGTTTGTTTGAGGCGCAAAGCGGTAAAGATTTCGACTTTGACTTGTTTAATCAGCAAAAGTACGAGGCGGCAGTGAAGGACCGTTTGGCGGCTGAGCGTATTCACTATGTTCTGTACCCCAACGATGACCAGAAGCAGGGTAAGATACTGCGTTTAAAGCAGGAATATTTCTTCACCTCTGCGGCGGTTCAGGATATGCTGCAAAGCTTTGAGAAAAACGTGGGCACCGACTATGTAAAATTCTCTGACTATTTTGCTGTTCAGCTTAACGACACTCACCCCGTTTTGGCAATTTTAGAGCTGATAAATCAGCTTATGGCAAGAAACGTTGAGTTTGATTCCGCGTTAAATATCGCTAAAAGCACCTTCTCTTACACCAACCACACCATTATGGCAGAAGCCCTGGAAAAGTGGGATATTAAGCTGTTTAAGTCGGTACTGCCCGATTTATACAAGTTGGCAACTCAGATAAACAAGCAGTTAAGCAAAGAGCTTAAAAGCCTTAAAATTGATGATGAGCAGATAAAACGTATGCAGATAATTGACGGTAACGTTATCAATATGGCTCATCTGGCTATATACGTGGGCAACGCCACCAACGGTGTTGCACAAATCCACACCGAGATTATAAAACACGATGTTTTAAAGGATTGGTACTCGGTTTATCCTGATCGCTTTAACAACAAAACCAACGGCATTACTCCACGCAGATGGTTGCGTTTGTGCAATCCTCAGTTATCCCAGCTTATCAGCGAGAAGATCGGGGATAAGTGGGTGACCGACCTTGATGAGCTGAAAAAGCTGGAGTCCTATGCTAATGATGAGGATTTCATCAACAGATTTTATAACATCAAGTTGGAAAATAAAAAGCGTTTAGCAGAGTATATTCTCAAAAACGAGGGCGTTGAAATTAACACCAACTCCATTTTCGATATTCAGATAAAGCGTTTGCACGAGTATAAGCGTCAGCTTTTAAACGCATTTTCTGCTTTGTATATTTATTTCGGTATTAAAGACGGCAGTATAAAGCTGTCAACTCCTTTAACCATACTGTTTGGTGCTAAAGCCGCTCCCGGTTACAAACGTGCCAAGGGTATTATCAAATTTATCAACGAAATCGCAAAGCTTGTGTCAAACGATCCCGACACTAAGGATCTGCTGAAGGTGCATTTTGTTAAAAACTACAACGTTTCCTATGCTGAACTGTTGGTAACTGCCGCCGACATCTCCGAGCAGATATCCACCGCAGGTACCGAAGCATTAGGCACTGGTAATATGAAGTTTATGCTTAACGGCACTGTTACCTTAGGCACTCTTGACGGTGCTAACGTTGAAATAGTTGAAGCCGCAGGAGAGCAGAACAACTATATTTTTGGTAACAAGGTAGAGCAGATCGAAAAGTTAAAGAAAAACTACGATCCCAAAGTTCTCTACAACAGCGATGCCAAATTAAAGCGTGTGCTGGATACTCTTAGCGACGGCACCTTGTCCGACGAAGGCACCGGTATATTCAAGGAGCTGTACGATGCTTTGCTCAAGGGTGCGTCTTGGCATCAGCCCGACCACTATTTCCTGCTTGCAGACTTTGACAGCTATGTAAAAACCAAGCTCAAATGTATCAGCGACTATGAAGATCGCAACGAGTTTATGAAAAAATGTATCATAAATATGGCAAACGCAGGCAGATTTTCAAGTGATAGAACAATTTTGGAATATTGCAGGGATATTTGGCACGTTTAAGGGAAAATATATATTTGCAAACTTAATTTAAAGGAGCAAATATATATGAAAAAATTTATTGCTATTGCACTTTGTGTAGCTATGTGCTTTGCGCTTACCGCTTGTGGCGGCAACAAGGATAACAATGCCGACCAAAACGGCATTACGGTCTGGGGTGCTGCTGATGACCAGAATATGTTGGGTGAAATGGTTAAAAGCTTTAAAACCAAGTTTACCGACATCACCAACGACATCACCGTTAAGGTAACAGGTGAGGATAAGGCAAAGGACGAGGCACTTAAGGACATCGACGCCGCTGCTGACGTTTTCGCTATGAGCCACGATCAGCTGGGCGCTATGGTAGATGCAGGTGCTATTTACGAGATCACCGGCGACTATGCCGATACTATCAGACAAACCTGCGACGAAGCGTCTGTTAAAGCCGCAACCTACAAGGGTAAGCTTTACGGCTTTCCCAGCAGTGCAGAAACCTATTTTCTGTATTACGACAAAAGTAAGCTTTCCGCAGATGACGTAAAATCCCTTAACACCATTTTTTCAAAACCGCAGGGTGAGGGTGTTTACAAAATCGGTATGAACTTTAAAGAGGGTTACTACGGCACCTCACTGTTCTTTACCGCAGGCTGCACCCTTTTCGGTGAAAACGGTGACGATCCCACCAAATGCGATTTTAACAATGAAAACGGCGTTATGGCTTCAAAGTTTATTGCTTCATTAAAGTCAAAGGGCGCTATAAACTGCGACGATAACGAGGCTGTGTCACAGATGAAGGCAGGCAAGCTGGCATCCTTTGTTACAGGCCCTTGGAAAGCAGAGGCTATCAAAGAGATCTTAGGCGATAACTACGGTGTTGCAAAGCTACCTACCGTTTCACTGGGTGAGGGTCAGGAACAAAAACAGTTGAGATCCTTTGCGGGCTACAAGATTTATGTGGTAAACGCAAAAACTAAAAGTCCTGCTCAGTCTATGAAGCTGGCAGCGCATCTTACAAGTGAGGAAAATCAGCTCAAACGCTTTAAGGACAGAAGTCTTTTGCCCGTTAATAAAAACGCCGCAAAAAATGAAAGTGTTACCTCTGATGTTACTGTGAGAGCAACATTAGAGCAGCTTAAATACGCTATTCCCATGCCGGCAATTACTCAAATAAGCAAATACTGGACTGCCTTTAAAGCCTTTGCTGACGACTGCTTTAACGGCAATATTCCCGCCGATCAAATCAAACCGAAGCTGGATAATATGGTAAAACAGATCACAGCTCAATAACAAAATGCCGGGGTAAACGTTGCCTCGGCATTAGTTTTAAATATCGGAAAGGCGGGACAATCTATGCTGATAAACAGCGGCACTTCGCCCGTTAAAATATTTAAACAGGGAAATTTTCACACCAGACTATCCTTTGTAATAATGGGCAGTGCAAATTTATTTAACAAACAAATTACAAAAGGTCTTTTATTTTTACTTTCACAAATTATATATACTGTTTTTATGCTTACAGCGGGAGTTCGCTGGATAGCAGGACTTATTACCTTAGGCACCAAAGAGCAGGGCAGTGTTTATGACCCTGAGGTGGGCTTTAACGTTACTGTTGCCGGTGATAACTCTATGCTGTTTATGATCTACGGCGTTATGGCCATAATCATAACGGCGGTGTTTTTGATAATCTACTATGCCAATTTAAAAAGCGCCTATGCAGTGCAGAGCGTGGTTTTAAAAGGCAAAAATCCACCCTCATTCAAGCAGGATCTAAAGTCGCTTTTAGACGAGCGGTTCCATTTCACTATGATGAGTGTGCCGATTTTAGGCATATTAGCCTTCACGGTGTTGCCGCTGATATTTATGATCCTGATCGCTTTTACCAACTACGACCGAGCACATCAGCCACCGGGCAATTTGTTCGACTGGGTAGGTCTTACCAACTTTAAGGCTATGCTATGGCAAAACGACCTGTTAGCAGGTACCTTTTTTCCGGTTTTGATGTGGACTTTATTCTGGGCGGTTGCCGCCACAGTTTCCTGCTATTTGTTAGGAATAATCGTGGCACTGCTGATAAACAAAAAAGGTATTCGCTTTAAACCTATGTGGCGTACCATTCTGGTGCTGACCATTGCCATACCTCAGTTTATCTCACTGCTGATAATGCGTAATATGCTTAACCAGTTTGGCCCTATCAATACCCTTCTGCAAAACGCAGGGATAATAGACGAGGCGATCCCTTTTTTAACCGACGTAAACTGGGCAAGAGCAACTGTTATTTTAGTAAATCTGTGGATCGGCATACCCTACACCATGCTGATGACCAGCGGTATTTTGATGAACATTCCTCAGGATTTGTACGAGGCTGCCCGTATTGACGGGGCAGGTCCCTTTAAGGTGTTTACCAAAATAACTATGCCGCAGATATGGTTTGTAACGGCACCTTTTCTGATAACTCAGTTTATCGGAAACATCAACAACTTTAATATAATCTATCTGCTGACCGGCGGTGAGCCCTTTGCCACTGATTACTACGTGGCAGGTAAGACTGATTTGCTGGTAACCTGGCTGTATAAGCTGACTGCCGACGAAAAAGACTACAACTTAGCCTCCACCATAGGCATTTTGGTGTTTATCATCTCGATAGTTATCTCGCTGTTGGCTTACCGACACACTGCATCCTATAAAAAGGAGGATCAGTACTCATGAGAAGTGTTAAAACAACACGCAGACTGTCAAACTTGCTGGTTTACGCCCTGCTTATTATAATTTCACTGATTTGGATTTTCCCCATTGTGTGGGTGGTGCTGACCTCGTTCAGAGGTGAAAGCGGCTCCTTCACCAGCTACTTTATACCCAAAACCTTCACACTGGATAACTACAAAAATCTGCTGTTTGACACAGACATTTTCAGTTATCCCCGTTGGTTTATGAACACACTTATCGTGGCGGTGTTTTCCTGTCTTATCACCACCGCCATCACCCTTGCCACCGCTTACGTTATTTCCCGTATGAGATTTAAACTGCGTAAGCCCTATATGAACGTGGCGCTCGTTTTGGGAATGTTCCCTGCGTTTATGTCTATGATAGCGGTGTATTACGTGCTGAAAACCATCGGACTCACCCAAAGTCTGTTGGCGCTGATACTGGTGTATTCCGGTGCAGCGGGACTCAGCTTTTATATCGCAAAGGGATTTTTTGATACAGTGCCGAAAAGTCTGGACGAAGCCGCTCGTATTGACGGCGCTAACAACGCACAGATTTTTTATAAGATAACCTTGCCCTTGTCTAAGCCGATTATTGTTTACACGGCAATGACGTCCTTTATGGCGCCCTGGGCAGACTTTATTTTCGCCCGAGTAATAATGGGTGATAATTATGAAAAATACACCGTTGCTGTGGGACTTTACACCATGCTTTCCCGTGAGCTTATTGATAAATATTTTACTCAGTTTGCCGCAGGAAGTGTGCTCATTGCAGTGCCCATAACCATACTGTTTATTGTGCTGCAACGTTTTTATGTTGAAGGAATTACCGGCGGCTCGGTAAAAGGATAAATAAAAAGAGAGGGGTATGCGTAGTGCCCTTAAGGACACTACGCAATGAATTGCCCTTACGGGCGTGAATTGGCTCGCGCCATAAATTGCACTTTTAGTGCATGAATTGCCTGCGGCATGACAAAATAGGGCAATTAAATTCATGAAATCCTTAGATTTCAAATCATGAAGCCATAAGGCTTCAATTCATGACGGCTTGCCGTCAATTCATCAATATGTATTTGTGTCCACAAATGCAGTGCTTATAAAGAAAAAAAGACGAAGAGCTTTGATAGCTCTTCGTCTTTTTGGTGTCGGTAGGTACTGTATTCTGTTGAATTTAAAAACTTTCCTTTAGAGTACAATACATAGCCCCTCTCTTTTATTATAGTATCAAATGCTATTCTTGAAATTTAAAAATAAAGTGATATAATATTTATGTTATATAAAGTAAGGTGTGTGTATGGAAAAATCGGTTTTAAAAAGTTATTTGGGAGATAAGCAGTTTTACAGTCAGATAGCAAAAATTGCTATTCCCATCTCACTGCAGCAGCTTATTACCGTGGGAATAAACCTGATGGACACAGTAATGCTCAGCAGTATGGGTGATGCTCAGCTTTCTGCATCATCACTGGCAACCCAGTTTATCAATATTTTTCAGATATGCTGTATGGGTATCGGTATGGGTGCCTCGGTGCTTACCTCACGTTTTTGGGGTATGGAGGACTTTAAGGGCTTAAAACAAGCAGTTACTATTATGCTGCGCTTGTGTGTTATATTCGCAAGCCTGTTCACCCTTGCCACTGTAATCAGCCCTCAGCTTATAATGAAGATCTATACATCTGAGGCGCATATAATATCCTACGGCACTACATATCTTAGGTGGATAACCCCAACCTATTTCTGTATGGGACTATCTCTTACCTGCACTATCGTGCTTCGAAGCGTTGGCCAGACTAAGCTGCCTCTGATAAGCTCTATTGCCGCATTTTTTATAAACGTTTTCTTTAACTGGGTATTTATTTTCGGAAAACTGGGCGCTCCCCGAATGGAGATAGCAGGTGCGGCTCTGGGCACTCTTATTGCAAGAATATTTGAGCTTTTGTTTATCTGCGGCTATTTCTTTTTCAGAGATGACCGTATTCAGTACCGCTTTAGAGATTTGTTTATAAAATGCAGAAATCTTTTGAACGAGTACATAAAAATCAGTATTCCCGTTTTAATCAGTGACGCATTGTTGGCGCTGGGCAACAACTCAGTGGCAATGATAATGGGCAGAATCGGCGAGACCTTCGTGGCGGCTAATTCAGTGACTATGATAATGCAGCAGCTAAGCTCGGTGTTGACACAAGGTATATCCAACGCCAGTGCCATCATCACCGGTCACACTATGGGTAAAGGCGACTTTAAAAAAGCGCAGCGTCAGGGCTACACCTTCTTAGGACTGGGCTTTGTACTGGGCATTTTTGCGGCGGCAGTGATTATGCTGCTTAAAGGACCTATTATCAGCTACTATCAGGTGTCGGCTGAGACTAAGCTTATTGCTAACGAGCTGATGAACTCCATTAGCTTTATAATCATTTTCCAGGCAATGAACTCTATCCTTACCAAAGGTGTGCTCCGTGCAGGAGGCGACACTAAATTCCTTATGGTTGGTGACATTCTGTTTTTGTGGATAGCATCGGTGCCCTTGGGCGCATTGGCAGGTCTGGTTTTCCACTGGCCCCCTTTCTGGATCTACACTATGCTGAAGATCGACCAGATCATAAAATGTGTATGGTGTTATTTCCGCTTAAGAAGTAAAAAATGGATGAAGAAGATATCATCCGTAAAATAAAACTTTCGTTGAGAGGAATGATTTTATGAAGAAAATAGTTATGGTAGGCCCTAAGCAGAGTAAAGTGGTTGAGGTGGATATCCCCAAAATTAACGACGATCAGCTGCTTGTTAAGGTAAAATACACAGGTATGTGTCATTCGGAGTGGTACCCCTGGTCGGTGGCAAAGCCCGGTGACGAGTTCGGTCACGAGTCTATGGGCTATGTGGCTGAGGTAGGCAGAAATGTTAAAGGCTTTTCTGTTGGCGACAGAGTAACGGGACTTGGCGGCGGCGCTTACCGTGAGTATATCGTTATGGAGCCATCAAAAACTATGCACATTCCCGAAAACATTAAGGATGAAGACGCTATCGTGGAGCCGTTGGGCTGTCTGATGAGCGTTGGTACCCGTATGATGCCCCGTATTTTCGGCGATGAGATCGCTGTTGTGGGCTCAGGCTATATGGGACTTGGTATGATCTCAATGTTCCGCGCTTTGGGCTACAACAACATCGTTGCTGTGGATAAGCGTGATGAGGCACTGGAGAACGCACTGCGTTTTGGTGCTACCACAGCCTTGCATCCTGAAGAGCTTACCCGTGACCGCTATTTGAATTGGAGCACCTGGGATGCTCCCGACTTAAAGCGTGATGGTCATAAAACCGATATTTTTAACACCGGATTCCAGAACGTTATGGAATTCACCGGCACCCCCGACGGTTTAAAATTGGCGGCAGATATGGTGGTTCCCCACGGCAGATTGGGTATCGGCGGTTATCATAACGACGGTCCCAGAACAGTGGATTTTCAGTTGTGGAATATGAAAGCCATTGATATGATAAACTGTCACGAACGCAGAATTGAGTTTGAGGCAGATTTGTGCCGTCGTGCGCTGGACCTTATTTCCAAGGGAATTTGGAAGTTTACCGGCACCACCCGTCATATTTATACAATGGAAGAGTTTGATAAAGCAAACTACGATATGGAGCAGCACACCGACAATTTCATAAAAGGCGCAGTCATTTGCGAATAGGAAAAGTAGGGTGAGAATAAATTCTCACCCTTTCTTGTTTTTGTTTATACAATATGACAATTTACATGGATTACCTATAGACTAACTGGGGATTCTTAAAGCCGCGAGCCCTTGAGCCATTCGGGAAAGGGATTGCAAAGGGAAAACCCACTTCTAAAGGGTTTTCCCTTGCTGCGTCTTTTCCCCTTTTCTTCGCATAAAGAAAAGGGGCGCCTTAGCTAACGTGAGCGGAAAGAAAAAATTCCAAAAACAATATGTTAACATCAAAAAATCCACCCCTATATAGGAGTGGATTTTTATTTATTCTTCATTAGCGCCGCAGCACTTTTTATATTTTTTACCGCTGCCGCAAGGACAAGGATCGTTTCTGCCGATCTTCTTTCCCTTTTTGATAGGCTCCTTTTTCACCGAACCGTCACCGCCGGCACCCTCACTTGTCACCTTCGCCACCTGCTCACGCTTAACGTCCTCTTCTCTGCGAATTCTTACATTAAGCACCATTTTGGTGGTTTCCTCACGGATAGACTCGGTCATTGCATTAAACATATCATAACCCTCGTTGCGGTATTCCACAACGGGATCGTGCTGACCGTAGGAACGGAGATAAATACCGCTTCTCAGCTCGTCCATAGCATCAATGTGATCCATCCAGTGACTATCAACGCTACGTAGCAATACCACACGCTCGATCTCACGCATCAGGTCCTCACCGAACTCCTGCTCACGGGCAGCGTGTTTTTCATCGACTATATCGCAAAGAGTATCGGCAACCGACTCTTTATCCACAGTGTTAAGGTCATCGGTGGAAAAGTCTAAGACATCGCCGATGTTGATCCAAGAGGACATATATTCCTTAAGACCAACAAGGTTCCATTCCTCAGGCAGATCAGCGGACAAATACTTATCACAAGCGGTTTTCACGGTTTCCTTCATCATACCCAAAATGGTAGATCTTAGATCGTCACCGTCCAAAACACGGTTACGCTGATCGTAGATAAGAGTTCTCTGAGCGTTCATAACGTCGTCAAAATCCAGAACGTTTTTACGCATACCGAAGTTACGCAGCTCAATTCTCTGCTGAGCAGTTTCAATGGATTTTGACAGCATCTGCATCTCAAGAGGGGTGTTTTCGTCAACGTTCAAGGTTTCCATCATGTTGTAAAGACGTTCACCACCGAACAAACGCATCAAATCATCTTCCAATGAGATGTAAAATCTACTGCTACCGGGGTCACCCTGACGACCTGCACGGCCTCTGAGCTGATTATCAATACGGCGGGATTCGTGACGCTCGGTACCGATAATACAAAGTCCGCCTGCCTGACGCACCTGCTCTGCTTCGGGAGCAATTTCTTCTTTAAACTGAGAATTCAGCTCAGTAAATACCTTACGGGCGTTTAAGATCTCCTCATTATCGGTTTCGGCAAAGCCTGTGGCTTCCGCAATAAGCTCCTCGGTAAATTCCTGCTTTCTCATCTGAGCCTTTGCCATATATTCAGCGTTACCGCCCAGCATAATATCGGTGCCTCGACCTGCCATGTTAGTGGCAATGGTAACGGCGCCAAGCTTACCTGCCTGAGCGATGATTTCAGCCTCTTTTTCGTGGTTTTTCGCATTGAGAACATTGTGCTTTACGCCACGCTTTTTGAGCAGTGCCGACAACTGCTCGGACTTTTCAATAGACACAGTACCCACCAAAACGGGCTGACCCTTTTGATGACGCAGGATGATATCCGCAACAACTGCGTTGAATTTACCGTTTTCGGTTTTGTAAACCACGTCCTGAAGGTCTTCACGTGCCAAAGGTCGGTTGGTGGGGATTTCAACAACGTCCAGTCGGTAAATTTCGGAAAACTCCTGTGACTCGGTCATAGCGGTACCTGTCATACCCGACAGCTTGTTATACAAACGGAAGAAGTTCTGGAAGGTGATGGTTGCCAAAGTCTTTGACTCGTGGGCAACCTTAACGCCCTCTTTTGCTTCAATAGCCTGATGCAAGCCCTCGTTATAACGACGGCCAAACATCAAACGGCCGGTAAACTCGTCAACAATGATAACCTCGCCGTCTTTAACCACATAGTCAATGTCACGGTGCATAATACCGTGGGCTTTAATAGCCTGATTGATGTGGTGAGAAATGGTGATGTTATCGGGATCGTTAAGATTTTCAAGGTTGAAAAATTCCTCTGCTTTTTTAACTCCGTTAGCAGTTAAAGTGGCGGTTCTTGCCTTTTCATCAACGATATAGTCGCCGTCTTCCTGCTGATCGTCGGTATCCACTTTATCGTCAAGCTGTCTGACCTTGATCATTCTAAGGCCCTTTGCAAAGCGGTTTGCCTGAGTATAAAGCTCGGTGGACTTTTCACCCTGACCTGAAATAATAAGAGGAGTTCTTGCCTCGTCGATAAGGATAGAGTCCACCTCATCCACAATAGCAAAGCTGTGTCCACGCTGAACACGCTGCTCCTTATAAGTAACCATATTATCACGCAGATAGTCAAAGCCCAGCTCGTTGTTGGTGCAGTAAGTAATGTCTGCTTCATATGCCTTTTTACGCTGGTCGTTATCAAGGCCGTGGATTATAAGACCCACTTTAAGTCCCAAAAATCTGTAAAGCTTGCCCATCCACTCTGAGTCACGCTTAGCAAGGTAATCGTTAACGGTAACGATATGCACACCTTCACCCTTTAAGGCGTTAAGATAAGCAGGCAGAGTAGCCACTAAGGTCTTACCTTCACCTGTTCTCATCTCGGCAATTCTGCCCTGATGCAAAACGATACCACCCACTATCTGTACGGGGTAGGGTCGCATACCTAAAACACGGTCTGCCGCCTCACGGCAAACAGCAAAAGCCTCAGGCAAAATATCGTCTAAGGTCTCACCGGTCTGCAATCTGTCTTTGAAATTCTGAGTCATAGCACGAAGCTCATCATCAGTATATTCTTTAAACTTGCTCTCTAAATTAAGAACAGCCTGTTTTATAGGCTCAATTCTTTTAAGCTGACGCTTACTGTATGAGCCTAACAGCAATTCTCTGATTCCCATATTAGTAAAAACTTCCTTTCGGTTGTGTAATAGCTTGTATATTATTTTGATTTTATCATACTTTAAGGCAAAATAAAAGAATATTTTGTTAACAGTACAGATTTTTGAGAATTATTTTCTCCACTCAGCCTCTCTGCGTTTTAACAAATGCTGAGCAACTCTCTATCTAGCTCAGGCAACACAAAGTAAATACCCTTTGAGCCGTAGCGTTTGATAATATTATCTATCTGAGGCTCAATAAGCTCACGCTGAGGAATCTCTATCCACAAGCTCTTTCCTGCCTCACGGATTTTATCGTATAAGGGGAACCAGTGCTCACTGCCACCCTGCTCACTGCCGTCACCTGGGGTCCACTGAATGGCCTTTATGCCTTCAATGGATAACAGCGAAGGCAAATGCTGAAAGCACTCCTCACCGTCAAGATGATAAATTGCGTTATCAAGCTGGGCTGTCTGCTGACGCAGTCCGTCCAGCACAAACTCGTCAAAGTGCTCTTTGGACAGCATAGCACACATATCGCACTGCACCTTAGCGGTTTTGCCTTTGCCCATAACAGAAAAGCAGTTCCAGGCAACGTACCCGTCATCACCCTTTAAAATGTTGTACATATCATCGTAGCAAGGTATATAGGCATCGTTTATCTGACGGATAGCCTTCTTCACCGCATCGGGCTGATCGTATAAGTCAAAGCAGGTCTCCTGAGGATCACGCATAGCCGACAAAATGTCGATATTCTCGATAATGTCGGGCACAGCACCCATTATATCGGTGCCCTCTATAAGCTTAACCTGCTGTTTTAACATTTCAATATGCTTTTTATACCACTTGTTCTGCTTATCCAGAACAATATCCCCGTATTCCTCAATGCAGGGCAAATACCACACTGTTTCGGGGGTAAATTTAGGCTCACAACCCAAATAAAGCGCCAACGAGCCTGCTCCGATATTTAGATCAAAGTTAGGATATGAATCGGCAATAGGCTCGAAGGCCGCGTAATAATTTTTGGTTTGATTAGCCTTTCGTTCCACATTAAGATAACATTCCGATGCATCGGATACATCGGAAATGTTAACTAACTCATGTAACGGCTTATCACGGCGGACGTTGATCCTCATTAAAGGGCCGTCGGCGTTTTCGCCTTTCCACCAGGCATCAAAATGCTGTTTTGTTTCCTGCCAGTTGGTTTTATAGTTCATAGTAAAACTCCTTTACGAGTTTTTAGTCATAGTTTCACTTAACTGCTGCTGAGGTAAGATAGCACCGTTTTCACGCAGTAATTCTACCAGTTTAGCTGTGTTTATCTTAGTTGCAGGCTTGCCTGATTTTATGGATAAATACGCCGCTGTGCCCACGCCTTGACCCATCATAGCCGCCGCAGGCATAACTCTTACTGCACCGTGCATGGAAATGTCTGATGAATTACATCTGCCCGATACCCACAGATTTTCAAAGCCTTTGGGAACAGTGATGCCGTAAGGAATACCGTAGCATTCGCCTTTTTTCAGCTTACTGCCTTCCATTGTATCACAAAATTCTTTGTAGCTTTCCTTGCTGGTATCTTTGGGGTGGATATCAATATATTTACTGAAAACGCCTATCTGATCGGGGAACTGACGACGTGCGAAATAGTCGTCAGCGGTCAACTCATACTCACCCACTATCCTGCGTGACTCACGAACACCCATAAGTGTGCCCGTAGCAACGATCTGAGCCTTGTCAAAGCCCTTGTGATAGCGCTTGTAAAACTCCAAATACTCGTTTAACTGACGTCTGCCTTGAATCATACCGTCAGACAGACTGCGGGTATTTACTGAATTTAGATTGAAAATGTGGCCTGTGTTCATATAGCCTGTGTTTTCGCCGATGCGGAAAATACCCACCAAATGGCGGTCACACTGAGATAAAACGCCGTCGTTGTAGGCACGTTCTATCTGCTCATGACAAGGGGTAGCGTACTGAGTTTTGTTAAACTGCTCCCAGTCTATTCCTGCCATTAAGCCTGTTAAGGTAGCAGGCATAATTTCCTCAGTATCAGCACCTGCCTCGCGGTATTTTGCGCCGCAAAGCTTGGATAACACCGCATCACCGGTAGCGTCAACAAAGGTTTTTGCCGCTATATACTTAGTTCCCTCAACGTTATTGATAACAACGCCCTTTACCTTACCGTCTTGTGCATCTGCATCAATAACACGGGTGAAATATCTTATCTCAACCCCTGCTTTTACACACAATTCGTCCAGCAATATTTTCAAGGCTTCGGGGTCAAAGGGGATCCAGGTAAGATAGTTTTTCAGGTAGTCCTCAGGGGTAATCTCAGGACCGAGCTTTTTGCGCTCATACAGAGTTTTTACTATCTCCTGCATAAGTCCGCCCACAACGGGTTTCTCACCGTCAGCCATAGGGTCAAAGGCACAAACAAGTCCTGATGTGCCCATACCACCCAAACAGCCGGTGTGTTCAACAATTAAAACCTTAAGTCCCAGCCTTGCGGCGGTAATGGCGGCAGTAGCACCGCCCATTCCACCACCGCAAACTACCATATCGTAGCCATCTTCAACGGGAATTTCTTTTTTCAGCAAATATGACATGCACAACGCCTTCTTTTTACAAACCGAGAATTTTTTCTATTTCTGCCTGTAAAGCAGCACCTGCAGCCTTATGACCTGCAAGATTGGGGTGCCACTGACCGCCGCTTGTGTTATAAGGCAGTGAAACAAACTTGATCTTATCGTCTTTAAGCTGTTTAACAGCAGCCTGCATAGAAGCAGTGTAGCCGCCGAAATCACCCATCATACCTGTTACCCAGATAATAGCGCATTTAGGATATTTTGAGCGGAGTTCTTTGGAAAATCTCTTTACTTCATTTGACATTTCCATAGCAGTAGGTTTGCCTGATGTCTTATCATTAGTACCCAAGTTTACAACAACTACATCAGGAACGTAGCTTGAAAAATCCCATTTTAAATCGGGAATGGTGGAGGGCAATATCTGATCCCAAATTTTCGGGATAGCACCGTCGTAGCCAAGACCGTAGGGTGAGTGGATAAGACCCCAGCCGGAACGGGCAACAACACTTAAATCAGCTCCTAAATTTCTTGCGGCAAAGCCCACGTAGGTGCTGTAACCGTCCTGATAATAGCCCTGTTCATAGCCGTCAACACCGTGCTGATCCAGCATATTCCAGAGTCCGCAGGTGATGGAGTCGCCGTAAGCCTCGATCTTAATTTTTCTCTGGGTTGCCTTATCGCCCAAAATTCCGTTAAACTTTACGCCTAAAAAATTAAATGTGTTCAAGCTTACCTCGTTAAGCTTGATGACCTTAAAGGTGTATCTGCCAGCTTTAAGACCTTTGGCAATGGTTACTTCCTTAGTTGAGGTAGTTATTTTGTAATTGGTAACGTTCTGCTCATCGTTATTGATAACAACGCCCAAAAGTCCCGGACCTCTTGTCCAGTTGATCTTAATGGTAACGTCGCCCTTACAGATAAGGTTAAACTCCACACCGCCGTCGGTAAACTGAGCGGTAACCTTGTTGTCAGCATTAACTGCTCTGCCCACAACACGCAAGGATGTGCCAAGTTTATTAACGTCAAAATCCTTTGCTGAATAGTCAACGTTCTGAGGCAAAGGCTTTGTGGTGGTGGGTTGGGGTTTTGTGGTTACAGGCACTTTAGTGGTGGGTGCCTTGGTAGTGGTAGGATTGTTGCCGCCTGCTGTGGTTTTTACAGCGGTGGTTGTGGCAATACTGCTATTAGCTTGAGTCTGTCCCACTGCCTGAGTGGTGGCATTGGTTTCACCGTCACCTTCGTTTAAAGCGGTGGTTTCCTGAGCCGACTGAGCGGTGGTGGTTGTGGTACCGTTTGCATCAGTATCGGGGGTGTCGGTGCAAGATGCTAAAGCAAAAACTAACATCATTGCAAGGATTAAGGATAATACTCGTTTCATAATAAAACTCCTTTTTATCATAATGTACAAATTCACCTTATCATTTTATAGTACTAAAGTCAATCGCTATTTGTAGATATTTACAGTGGGTTTGGGCAACTTGACCTAAACTGCATAAGCTTTTTTGTGCAAAATGAAAAGGGTAGGAAAATCCTACCCTTTTGTATCCAAAATCACGAAAAATTAACACAAAAATTTTGCGAGTCCATTTTTATTTGTAACGGGTGCAGAGCTTTGTCTAAAAGCAGAGTATAATCGCCCATTTCACAGCTACCGCTTAAGACGTAGCCCTCATCAGTCTGCTGCGCATCAACCCCCACCGAAGCCGCCGCACTTTTCAAAGCCGAAACCATAAGTCCTGCAAAAGCACCTTGCTTTGAGTCTGACAGCTTTAGATCGGTGGTAAGTCCTAAATAGGCAACCTTCATATTTTCGCCGTTTATCTCGAGCTTCATACCCTTTAAAGCATCGGGCTTCTGAATATTGATTACCGTATGCATATTTTCCGATATTTTCAAATTCCCTTGCAACTGAATACCGTTATAGGTGGCATCAAATTTGCAGTTTAACCCTTCCGTTACGGGAACTGTTACAATTTCCTTTTGCTTTGCACATCCTGATAAGAGGGCTATCATAATAGCCGCCATTATGCAAAATGCACGTTTCAACTACTGAAAACTCCTTTCAATATCCGAAAAAATTATAGGCAGACAGTCTATCATATCTGTTGGGGTAGTGCTGATCTGTGACAGCTTAGCCGCCGATAGATCTCCTGCTAAGCCGTGGATATACACCGCTGACTTCACTGCATCAGAAAGGGCGATTTTCTGTGCAACAAGCGCCGCCATAACGCCGCAGAGCATATCACCGCTGCCGCCGGTCGCCATACCGGGATTACCCGAAGTATTTACAAACACTTCACCGCTTGGCAACGCTATTAAGGTGTTATGACCCTTAAGCACTAAAATAACGTTATGCTTTTTGGCAAACTCCACCGCAACAGCCACACGGTTTTGCTGAACATACTCCACAGTGGTGTTAATAAGACGTGCCATTTCACCGGGGTGTGGGGTCAGCACTAAGGGGCAGGTGTGTCCTTGTAATAATTCTATGTTTTGGCTTAGCACGTTTATGCCATCAGCGTCAATTATAAGGGGCACTTTGCTGCATTTAAGCGCAGTTTTCAGCATATTTAAGGTGTAATCGGTGTTACCCATACCACACCCTAAAACCACGCAATCAGCCTTATTTATATCCTCTGCCACCTTGTCCATATTTCCATCAAAGGGCAAGAAAACAGGCTCGTGGACCGAAGCCGCCACAATAGGATAAATTTCTTCAGGGCAAACCACCTGACACAGCCCCACGCCGCTTTTTAAACAAGCCTTAGCAGCCAAAACGGCGGCACCTGCCATTCCGTAACAGCCGCAAATGAGCATAGCTTTGCCAAAATCACCCTTATTTGCCAGGTCATCACGCTTTTTGAAAACCGAAAAGGCACTCTGTGGAGTTATAAGCTCAATGTTCATCTGTTTATCACCTTTATGTGGATAGATTCCATAACGTCCAGTGCCTTTTGAGCAGTAACGTCATCACCGCCGCCCACGCAAGCAGCATCAACGATTATTTCAGCATAGGGCAGAGCGGTTAACGCCATTACAGCGTTGGATATAACGCAAATATTCGTTACAACACCGGTAAGTGTTATCTGGTCGTACTGAGATTTTTTCAAGAACTCCAAAAAGTCGTAGGAGCCAAAGGTTTGCTTCTCAAAAACAACTGCATTTTCAGTGAATTTCTGCAGCTTATCTACTATCTGCCAACCCTCAGTCCCTTTCTGGCAGTGGATAACGGGCAGATTTTTACCCTCACGGGTATCCTTATATTCCGATGAATGAGTGTCCATGGTAAAGGCAATATCACCGTCAAAGCTTTCGGCCTTTTTAACAATATTGTCCATAATTTTATCAGCACCGTCAAAACCCAGTGAGCCGCTGACAAAATCCTTCTGACAGTCAATTATCACCAACAGTTTTTTCATAAAATCTACCCCTTTTTCATAATTTATAATGTATAAAATTTGAAACCTACGGCGGTGGTAAAGTGAGAAGAATAACAAAATATAATTTCAAAAAACCTGTAATATGTGTGCTGTGCTTTGCTTTAGCAACGTTTTTATTTTCCCAACGCAGCCATTTTGAGCAGCCGGTAAAATATACCGCCCAAAAGCTTGGCAGCTTTTACGCTGCCGCTGCCTTGCCCGAAGCCGTTATGGTATCAGCACCTACCCAGGCGCAAACCACCACGGTAGCCGCCACACAAAAAGCAGATAAGGTTACCGCCACCACCAAAAAAATTGAGTCCACCACTGCCAAAGCCACTAACAAAACTGTGGCGGCGTCTTCCGATGCGGCAGGTAAGATCTACACACAAACTATCGGTGTTGGCGGCGCTAATTTAAGCATAACCGATCTGCATATCAGCAACAAAACAGGAGTGTCGGTGGACCTTGCCAAGGAATTAAAGATCGCTCCCGAAATTGAAATTTATAAAAACGAAAAACCTCAGGTGCTTATTATCCACACCCACGGCACCGAAGGGTATTTCCCCGAAAGTGATGGCACCTATAAAAGCAGTTGGTCATCACGCACCACCGATAAAAGCAAAAACGTGGTGAGGGTGGGGGCTGAGATTGCAAAGCAGTTAGAGGCGGCAAACATCACCACCATCCACGATAAAACTCTGCACGATCAAACGTCCTACAACGGCTCCTATGACCGAGCCAGAGTAACAATTCAAAGCTATCTGAAAAAATATCCGTCCATTGACGTGGTGTTGGATATCCACCGTGACGCCATTACTCAAAATGACGGTACCAAAATAAAGCCCAGTGCCACCATAAACGGCAAGTCTGCGGCACAGATAATGATTGCCACCGGCTGTCAGTCAGGCTCGGTGACATCATACCCTAATTGGCGAAAAAACTTCCGTTTTGCCATAAGACTGCAGCAGACCTGTGAGAAGATGTATAAAAACCTTGCAAGGCCAATGTATTTCGTGTCTAAAAAGTATAACCACGATTTAAACTGCGGCTCCATTTTAATTGAAATGGGCAGTGAGGCAAACACGTTGGAGCAGGCAATTTACAGCGGTGAGCTGGTGGGAAAAGCACTGGTTAAGGTGCTCAGTGAGTTAGAGGTCAGCTCCTGAAACGGGTGATGTAATCCATACAGTATTCATCTTCACCCAGCAGTGCGTTGGCAATACATACAGTATCAGCAATGCTTGCAGATGCAGCGTCTAAAATAGCCGCTTTAAGTCCTGCTGACATAAGCATTGACAAAAACGCACTGTTAAGCTTTGCACGGCAGGGAAGTCCGAAGGAAACGTTGGAAAGGCCGCAAACGGTGTTTACGTCCTTATACTCCTTTGTAAGCATAGCAACGGTTTTTAAGGTAGTTGCAGCGGCATCCTGATTGGTGGCAACCGCTTCAATAAGCACGTCGATATAGATGTTTTCAGGGGCAATACCCACACTTTGCAGCTTCTCGATCATTTTAGCTGCATTTTCAAAACGACTCTCTGCATCAGCAGGTATTCTACCGTCGGAAATGGGCAGACAGATAACTCCTGCGCCACACTCTTTTACAGCGCTGATAAGCCGGTCGTATTTATCCGAAAGGGTAATGGAATTTACTATCACCTTTCTGCCGTTGCACAAGGGCAGACACTCCATAATCACCTGAGGGTTAGGAGAGTCCAAAACAATACCGCAGGAGCAGTTTGCTTTGGTAAGCTCGATTATCCATTTCATATTTTTTATTTCATCATCACCTGTCAGGGCGGTGTTGATGTCGATATAGTCAGCGCCGTTATCAGCCTGACTTTTTATGGTATCAACAATAAACTGTTCATTATGCTCAGTTAATGCAGCAAGGGTTTTGGGTATGGAGCTGTTAAGCTTTTCGCCTATTATTATCATTTACATATTCTCCTTTATATACTTTATCAGTTCAACGGAAAGTTGGGTCTTTTTTAGTGGTGTCATAATATAATAACCGTCACACCCGTCTTTTATTTTATCAATAATGGTCTTAGCGTAGTCAATGCAGATGTCTTTTACTTCATCGGCATCTTTATCTTTAAGAGAGTCAATAATGCTTTGAGGAATCTCGATTCCCGCCACCTCGTTGTTCAAAAACAAGGCGTTTTTGTATCCTGCCAAGGGCATAATGCCCACAGCAATCTTGCAGTTAAGCTCACGCTTTGCCTTTTTATAGTTTTCAACATTTTGCTCAGTAAATATAGGCTGAGTAAACAGGCAAACCGCACCGTTTTCCACTTTTTTATGAGCACGTTTTAACTCAGCGTCGAAATTAACGGCGTTGATATTCAAAGCGGCACAGATGCCGTAGGGCTTATGGGCAAACACCGTTTGGTTTAATTGATTTATAAACGAAATCAGCTTTAATGAGTTAAAACCAAACACGTTTTTAGCAGTACTGCGGTCTGCCTCACCAATGGCGTCACCGGTAATGGCAAGAATGTTTTTAACACCCTCTATGTTTGCACCTATCAGGTCGCCTTTTATGGCAATCTGATTTTTATCTCTGCAGCAAATATGCGGAATTACCTCAATCTGCACAGTCCTACGGATAAGTGATGAGATCATAAAGCTGTTTGCTCGGGTTTTTCCCAAGGGTGAGTCGGGGATAGTCACAAAATCGGCACCTGCAGACTTTACTTCCTTCGCCGCAGATAAAATGTATTCACAATCTGTATCAACGGGAGCGGCAAGTTCTACTGCAATAAAGGGCTTGTCAAAGGAACAGGCGGTAAAAACAGGCTGAGTCTTTGCCTTTTGCTCACTCACTGTCTTAGCAGTGGGAACAGCACCCTTTATCAAACGGGTAAACATCTCAATATGACGGGGTGTGGTGCCACAGCAACCACCCACAGCCTTCACGCCCAGAGAATATATCTCAGACAATTTATTGGAGAAGTATTCGGGGTTGTCGATATAAACAGTACGTTGGTTTTGCATACCGGGATATCCCGAGTTAGGCATAGCACAAAGGTTGTATTTATGGGTGTCTGTTTGTTTGAGCAGGTTTAAGATGTGGGCAGGACCGCAAACGCAGTTAAGTCCCACATAATCGGCACCTGCTTTTATTGCCTCATCAAACAAAGACAGATAGTAGTTACCGCTGCGGCTGTAACCGTCCTGACCTACAGCAAAGGAGGTTATGATAAAAGCATCCTTCACTTTACCTTTTATGTAGGCAATTACCTCACTTACCGTGTCCATATCTGTGAGAGTTTCTATAAGAAAGTTTTTAGCGTTGCAGCTTATAAAGGTATCTGCTATGAAAATGTAATCCGAAAGGGCGTTTTCCCCTGAGATAGGACCCATATCCGCAAACACCAAAACGTTTTCCCCTGCGGCTTTTTCAGCAAGTCGGTAGCCACTTTTTAATATCTGCACCAAACGGTCAGACTGCTCTATGTTGTTAGGATTAGCCCCGAAGGTATTGGTTTTTATGGCGGTAGCACCGGCGGCAATGTATTCCTTATGTATCTCGGTTACCTTGTTGGGATACAAGATATTTGCCTCTTCGGGAAAGCTTAGATTTAATCCCATAGAGGAGATATACGTGCCGAAAGCACCGTCAAAAATAATAGTTTTGTTCAATTTTAATTCCACCTATAATTTTTCTAAAAAATATAATACCACATATTTCATAAAAAAGCAAAAACTTCCGATTTGGGGAGTTGCGATTAGGGAGAATTAGGTTTTTCAGATAAATTTGTATTCTTTCTTGTCGAGAAAATTTGAAAGACACAAAGTATTTCTGCATTTCCTCGACTTCGAAATCATAACAAATTTATTCTTACAAAACTGCTTTGCACCTTAAAAGGGAAAATTTTTGATGGGATAAAAGGCAAAAAACCGCGGTAATGCTGACGCATACCGCGACTTTTTAACGCATTAGACCGCAAAAATTCCCCTTTTAAGGCAATTTATCCCTAACCGCAACTCCCTTTTGTCGGAAGTTTTAATATTACTGATAATTTCTTATACTTGCGATGACCTTACCCAAAATCGTTACCTCAGCGGCGTAAATGGGGTCAAAAGCGTCATTCTCCGGCTGCAGCCTTACACCAAACTTCTCACGGTACAGTCGCTTTACAGTGGCTTCATCGTCTATCATAGCCACAACTATCTGACCGTCGTCCGCAGTCTGAGCTCTTTCACACACAACCAAATCACCGTCTAAAATACCGGCTTTTATCATACTTTCACCCACAACACGCAAAGCAAACAGCTCTTTATCCGATGAAATTCGGGCGGTGAAGGGGATATAGTCCTCGATCTGCTCCACTGCCAGTATAGGCATACCTGCAGTGACTCTGCCTAAAATTGGTACCTGCACTGTTCTGGCGGCACCCACAATATGAATAGCACGGGCGTTCTGAGCATCACGGCTGATAAGACCCTGCTGCTCTAAGGCGTTTAAAATGCCGTGGACCGTAGAGGTGGATTTAATACCGCAGGCCTCACAAATTTCCCTTACTGTGGGAGGAATAGACTCTTGAATTTTCTCTTTTAAAAAGTCAAAAACCTTTTGCTGATTTTGTGTTAACATAAGCAAATCTCCTCCGACCAAAATTCTGATATGCTTATTATAACACATAACTTATCAAAAAGCAAACATTTGTTTTTTTGCAATTTTTCCGTCGCAAACGGTGATCTGACGTTTTGCGGCTAAAGCGGTTTTTTCGTCGTGGGTAATGAGGATTATGGTCTTACCCTCGGCGTGCAAACTTTTAAGCAGATTTATCACCTCAATGCCGGTGGCGGTGTCCAGATTTCCCGTGGGTTCGTCGGCAAGTATCACCTCAGGACCCGATGCAATAGCCCGTGCAATAGCCACACGCTGCTGCTGTCCGCCCGACATTTCGCAGGGCTTGTGGTTAAGGCGTTTGCTGAGTCCCACTCGTTGCAGTGCCGCCAACGCCAACTGACGTCGCCGCTTCTGACTCATTCCCATATACATCATAGGCAGCTCCACGTTTTCCAGGGCGGTGAGGGTTGGGATAAGGTTAAACCCCTGAAACACAAACCCGATTTTCTCACTTCTTATCTGAGAAAGCTTTTTCTCGTTTAACAGTTTAACGTTGGTGTTATCTAAATAATAGTCACCCTCATCGGGCAGGTCCAAACAGCCTAAAATGTTCATAAGGGTAGATTTGCCCGAGCCGGAATGTCCCGTTATTGCCACAAATTCGCCTTTATCCACCGTCACCGACACGCCGTTTAAAGCACGTACCTCGTTTTCGCCTCTGTTGTAGATTTTATACACGTTTTCGATTTTTATAAGATTATGAGTCATTTTCCCACCCCGATTTTTTGTTATATGTATATTGTTGATTGGGTTGTGAAAAATATGTATATAAAAATTGAAAGGTTTGATTTTGTGACAAACAAGGAATACTCTGAGTTAACTAAAAAAACATCACCGGGCTCTAAGGTGATGCTGGATTGCATAAACGCTTTTTGGGTGGGTGGAACGATTTGTCTGATAGGGCAGATTTTTATGGAGCTGTACGGCCGTGCAGGACTTGAAAAGACCGAGGCCAGTATGGCGGTGTCCATAACGCTGATCGGCATTTCCATTATTTTAACGGGACTTACCTGGTATCAGAAAATAGCAAAGTTTGCAGGTGCGGGTACGCTGGTACCCATTACGGGCTTTGCAAATGCCATGTCCTCACCCGCCATTGAGTTTAAAGCAGAGGGGCATATACTGGGTATTGGTGCAAAGCTGTTTTCTATTGCAGGGCCGGTAATCGCCTATGGCGTTGTTGCCGCCTTTGTTTACGGCTTAGTGCTGGTGTTGGTAGGGTTGTTTTAAAATAAAAGGGCTGAATGTGTCCAAGCCTCCCTCTGACGAGGGAGGTGGATTTTTGCAAAGCAAAAAGACGGAGGGAGAGAAAACAACATAGATCCCCATTCTCTCCCTCAGTCAAAACCTACGGTTTCGACAGCTCCCTCGTCAGAGGGAGCCGAACATAAAGTAGCAGCGGCAACCTGCCGCCTGATACATAATGGCAACAAAAAAGGGCGGCTGATAGCCGCCCTCTACATTGACCGAATCGGTCAAGGGTTTTGTTATGAAATTATTGAATAAATTAGCAAGATAATTATACCGGCAAGAAACAAAACTATTAATCCTATAAGAACAGTTGCAATAACGGATGCAACCTTGGGGAACTTTTTGCTTAATAAAAAGAGTGGTAAGATAATGATTGTTCCGGCTAATGCAACAGCAAAGGGGTATAGAAATCCCGACCAAAAAGATTCTTTCCAAATAAGAACTTTACCAATACCTCGCAAAATGCATAACAGCAACAATATACCGCAAGCAATTACCGTGCCGTGTTTAGCCCTTGACTTTTTGAAATCGTGAAAAAACGCATATTTCCACATAAAGTCAAACGAGTTGAGTTCAAATTCCAAAAAATCTTTGCAAATATCAACAAACTTTTCACCCAATTTTTCAGATTCGGTTATTGCGTTCCAATGCTCATCAATGTTAATCTCGTCAAAAGACAAGTTTTCTCCCGATACCTGTTTAATAAGTTTTAAAGAGCCGTTTAATTGTTCAATTTCATTTTCAATTCGTTGTTGCACATTGGCTGTTGCTTCAGTAAACGGTAATTGGTCATTTTGGATAAGTTTGATTTCCTCAATAGTAAACCCCATTTTTCTAAAAACAATGATTTTCTTAAGAACCTCGATATCTTGCTCAGTATATTCTCTGTAATTATTATTTTTACGCTCAGGAGAAAACAAGCCCTGTTTTTCATAGAAACGAATGTTAGAGCGGGAAATTGATAATAGATTTTCTAACTCTCTAATCTTCATATTCATCACCTCTGCGTTACTTATACACTATAAACAAGGTTTACAGTCAAGTGATTTTTAATAATTTTTATCAATTATATCACAAAACCGTTAATTTTGCAAAATACTTGCCCTGAGTTGACCCAAGCGAAGGGGCATATAACAGCAACAAAAAAGGGCGGCTGACAGCCGCCCCTACATTGACCGAATCAGTCAAGGGTTTACTCAAAATAGAACAATTCCTCAAACGACTTATCTAAAGCAATACACAAAACCAAAGCCAATTTGGCTGTGGGATTAAACTGGCCTGTTTCGATTGAACTGATGGTATTGCGTGAAACACCTACCATTTCCGCCAACTGTTGTTGCGACAAATTGGCTTCCGTTCTGGCTTTTTTTAAATTATTTTTTAAAACAAGTGAATCTTCCATACTCTCACCCAATGTTATCTAATATATATGAAACGATATTAAGCACAAAGACAAGTCCCCAAAGAATAGATAAACAAATATCAATTTTCTTTTTTAATTTAACAGCGTCTAATATACTTTTTGAAAAGTACATTCCGCTGTATATTGTCCATATTAGTGCTGTGCTTCTGTCGAATATAATACTTTCGACAATTACAAAAGCCATACAAATTAAACCACCGATTGCGGCGCTCATACCGTATGAGTGCAGTCTTACTTTTGTTTCCATTTCATCACCGTTCTGATTTTCCTTACGGCTTTTTTCCAAAATATCATTTTTAGTCATAACAAATCTCCTTTGCCAAGTTTTCTGTGCACAACTGCATTATAGCACTGCCAAGTAAACTTGTCAAGAGTTTTTTGCAAAGTTTTCTTGGCAAAATAATTGTGCCCTAACCTGACGCCCAATACATAACAGCAACAGAACCGAATATATTTACTGTATTGACATCTGTGTGTTCTGTGCTACAATGGGGGAAAGGAGATGGTATTATGCCGATTTGGGAGCCGGTTTTAAAAAGTGCTGACTGTATTAAAAAGCTTAAAAAACCCATTCTCACAAAGGACGATATTCCTTATGAAGCCGAGCTTATTTTCAACGCAGGTGTGGCGAAAATAAATGGCAAATACGTTATGGCATTTCGTAACGATTACGGCGCCAGCCGAGAGCAATATGAGAAAAAAGAAAAGGGTCTTGACTGCACCGACATCGGTATTGCCATAAGCGATAACGGTATTGACAACTGGCAGGTTCGTCCCTTGCCGCTTATCAGCTATAAGCATAAGAAAAACGCAACTGAGAAGTCCAATGGATTTGATGATACCACCCGACTTTACGACCCTCGCATTACTGTGATAGACGATGAAATTTACCTTTGCCTTGCTATGGACACTCACCACGGCGTAAGAGGTTGCATTGCAAAGCTTAATCAGGATCTTACCGATTACGAGATCATCAGTGCATCGGTGCCCGATAACCGAAATATGGTGCTGTTTCCCGAAAAAATCGGCGGATATTATATGAGATTGGAGCGTCCGTTCCCGGTTTACAGCCGTGGCGGTGAGCAGTTTGATCTGTGGGCGTCCAAATCACCCGATATGAAATTCTGGGGTGAAAGTCAGTTGGTTTTGGGAGCGGAGCACGTGCCTTTCTGCAACAGCAAGATAGGTCCTGCCGCACCGCCTGTAAAGACCGAAAAAGGCTGGCTCACCACCTTCCACGCAGTGGATAAGCAGGATAGCGGCAGAGGTCAGACCACCTGGGAGTTTTGGTGGAATAAAAGATACACAGCGGGTATTGTGCTGCTGGACCTCCAAGATCCCACCAAGGTTATCGGTATGAGTAAATTGCCGCTGATTGCACCTGAGCTCAGTTACGAAGCAGATGAGGGCTTCCGTCAGAACGTTATATTCCCCGGCGGAATGATTTTAGAGGATGACGGTCAGGTGAAGATTTATTACGGTGCCGCTGATACAGTGGAGTGTGTAGCCACCGCCAACGTTGACGACCTGATTGCCTTATGCAGTGAGAATAAATAACAAAAACACCGCTTCTTCGAAGCGGTGTTTTTTATATCTGCATTGCTATTAGTTTTGACAGATTTGATCAATCTTTTCAGTTGCGTCGGGTAATGTCTCTTTATGCAGAACGACCTCTTTAACAAATATATATGTAACGTATACATAGAGAGCTAAATAGATAACCGATGCAGTTTTTAAACCAAAAGCCTCAAACCCAAACAGATAATAACAATATCCTCTCAAGCTTATAAGATTGCAAGCAACTGCAAGCCACACTCTTTTTGCTACGACTATTACATATATAATCAAAAGAATGTCAAGCAAATATGTATATCTTTCGTGCATTGACGATAAGAACATTATACAGGTAAAAACAGTCCAGATAGAGCAAAGCAGAAAATTCTGCGATTTTGCCAGATCAATTCTTTTGAAAATTATCAAAGCAAGAGCGATTCCGAGAATGGTGAAGGTAAAAAGAATGGAGAAGGTTTTGAACAGATAGTAGTTGTTAACATCATAGCCGTTACACATAAAAGCATAAATATTAGGGCAGTTCATCTGGATAAGCTTGCCGTAATCAGTTTGTTCTGCGTAGATAGTAAATGTGTCAAAAATATTTCTGCCCATTATAAGCGCAGGTAAGCATAAGGCAAGATTTACAACAGGAATAATAGGGAAGTGCAGTATAGATATCCTGCGGGTTGATACATAGAAAAACAGGAATAACGGTAAAATAAAAATAAACTGAAGTTTAAATGCAAACGCAAGACCTAACATAACAAAAGAGGTAATGTTTTTACCCGATTTCAAGTAATATAAAGCAAGTAGGATAAATGCAACATAAATTGAGTCGCACTGTGCCCAAAATGCAGAGTTTAAAACTACTGTTAAAGAACAAAAAACAAGAGCATAGGTAATAAAACATTTCAGTTCTGAATGGTTTTTACTAAAACTTTTTACAAGCAGTGACGCACTGTATGCTAATACAAAATCAAAAATTATTGACAAAATTTTATATGAGTACAGAGGACCAAATGGCAACAAGGTGAAAAAATAGATTATGATCTGATAAGGTATATTATAATTTCCAACCTGAGAGCCAAGTCCATGTATTCCTGCCTCTTTGATTTCTACCCACCAAGGACATAAAAAACTGTTGTAATCACCGCTTTGAAAATCCTTACCGCACATACGAATTGCAATGCCTAATATAGTTACTGCTACAAACGAAATAAATATAATATGCTTCTGCACAAAGTTAAAAATTTTTTGTTCGATCTTAGTCATTTTTGCATCTCCTTATATAGCGCAAACGCTTTTGAGCACTATATTTTCATTATTCGTTTTATTTCCTCGTAAAGAGCATTACCTGCTGCAATATGACCTTTCATAGTGGGGTGCCACTCACCGCCGAAATTATCCAGCGGCATAACGAAATAACTCATTTTATCGTCATTGCATCTTGCAATAGCCGACTTTATCTCCCCTGCAAAATGGCCCTCACCCATCAAACCGTTTGCCCAGATAATATAAGCATCGGGATATTTTTCTCTTAGCTGAGTCAACATCCAAACTGCCTTATCCTCAAAGAACTTACGGGTAAACAAGCCGTTTTCATCGGTATAGGCACTGGTATCGTTGGTGCTTAAGTTCACCACGACCACGTCTGCTACATAGTTTGAGAAATCCCAATCAACGGACCTGTCGGTGCTGGGAATGGTTTTGTCCCAAACCTTAGGGAGCAATGCATCGGGGTTGGGGCCATAGCCCATAACAAGCCCCCAGCCGGACATAGACACTGCCTGATATTCGGCATTAAGCAGCTTTGCGGCAATAGCAGCATAGCTGTTATATCCATCCTCATAATCGCCACGAAGCATACCAGTTACGTCACGGTCAGTGGTTTCGTTCCAGTAGCCGCAGGTGATGGAGTCACCGTAAACCTCTAATTTGATAGGCTTATCCTTAGGTCTTTCGCCGACCTCACCGTCAAACTCCAAGCCACAGAATTTGATCTGAGCGATCATACTTTCAGTGAGCTTAACCACTTTAATGGTATGACTGCCATCAGCCAGACCCTCAGCCAGCTTCAGCTTGTTCTCACCGTTTTTCACAAACAGCTTAAAGGAATTTTGCTCATCACCGTCAATAACAACGGTGATTCTGCAGGAATCCTCGGTATTGCAGATAAGCGACAAGCTAACTTCTCCGCTGCAAATAATATTTGTTTCAAAACCGGTGGCAGAAAAGTTAGCATATAGCATATCATCACGCATCAGCGTTCTGCCAAGGGGTTTTGTACAGCGGCTAAGCTGCTGCATATTTAAAAACCTGCTGATAATAGACACCTCTAAACATTGTAAATTGAATATAAACTGCGATACTGCTTAGGACTTATCTGTTTACGCTTTTTAAACAGATGATAAAAGGTGCTTAAATTTTCAAAGCCACTTTCCAAAGCAATATCAATAATATCATTCGAGGTAGTTGTAAGCATAGCCGCAGCGTGTTCAATGCGAATCTCGTTTAAAAACACTCCCAGTGTTGCACCGGTGGCGCTTTTAAAAAGACGGCACACATACTCACGGCTTTTACCGGTGGATTTTATAATAGCACCGGTTTTCTGACAAAAAACCTCTCGTCTGGTCAAGGACTCGTAAAAGTATTTAAACCAACCGGGTACCTCCACCAAAAACTCATTGTTTGTTGCCACAGTTACACCGCCTGATTTTTATTTTACGATGCTACCGCTCTTTACACCGAAAGCAGCGTTGCTCTCGTCGGTGTCGATGTGCATAGCAAGACTGAACTTATCGCTTACACGAACTACAACGTCACCGAATACCAGTGAACGTCCGTCAGACTCGGTTTTAACGTTAACGATCTCTTTATCCTCAACGCCCAGCTTCTCAGCATCAGCAGGAGTCATATGGATATGACGTTTTGCAACGATAACGCCCTCAGCAATTTCAACCTCGCCGCAAGGACCAACCAACTTACAACCGGGAGTACCGGCAACGTCGCCAGACTCACGGATAACGATGCCAACACCGATAGAACGGCAGTCGGTAGCGGAAAGCTCAACCTGAGTTGCAGGACGAACAGGTCCTAAAATGCTAACGCCGGGCAGCTCCTTTTTAGTGCCCACAACAGTAACTCTCTCTTCACAAGCAAACTGACCGGGCTGTGACAAATCCTTTTTAGGAGTGAGCTGGTAGCCCTCTCCGAACAAGATCTCAAGATCCTTCTGGGATACGTGAACGTGTCTTGCAGATGTTTCAATGATAAAATTTTCAGCCATAATTTAAAACTTCCTTTCAAAAATGAATCGGGAGTGAAATCCCGAAATGTATATCTATTTTATATTATTTATCACAATTTTGCAACACCATTTGACAAAAAATTTACACCATTCTTTCCAGTTCCTTTTTTAGCCGCCCGATTATCTTTTTTTCCAGCCTTGATATGTAGCTTTGGGATATACCTAAGCTGTCTGCCACTTGCTTCTGGGTGTGCTCATCATAGCCGGAAAATCCAAACCGCATCTGCATTATCTGCCGCTCACGGTAAGGCAACTTGTTGACTAAAGTCAGTATGATGCCACGCTCGTCCTCCAACTCTACGTTACGGTTTACTGCGTCGGGCTCACTGCCAAGCACGTCAGATAACAGCAGCTCGTTGCCGTCCCAATCCACGTTTAAGGGCTCGTCAATAGACACCTCTGTTTTTATGGGATTGGTCTTTCTCAAATACATAAGTATCTCGTTTTCAATGCACCGTGAGGCGTAGGTGGCAAGTTTGATGTTTTTATCGGATTTAAAGGTGTTTACCGCTTTGATAAGTCCGATGGTGCCGATGGAAATCAGGTCCTCAATACCTGCACCTGCTGCGTCGAACTTACGGGAAATATACACCACCAGTCGCAGATTATGTACTATCAGCTGATCCTTTGCATCGGTATCGCCTTTGGCATATCTGTCAAGCAGACTTGCTTCCTCCTCAGCAGACAAGGGCGGTGGCAGCACCTGGGGTCCGTTTATGTAATATATTTGATTTTCCTCTTTTATAAGGGTAAGTAACCTCACTTTTATGCTGTTTAGCCATTGAAATATCTTTGCTATTATATTTTTCACCTGCATTATCTCCTTTTATAAATTTTCTGCAATATCATTACCTATCAGCGCCTTGTACTCCGACGAAATAGGCCCACTGCTTACGGCTATCATAACCTTATTAGTCTTAAACTCCTTACCGGCCAATCTAACGCACACGCTTTCAGGCCGAAAGGCAGGTAAAAATCCCTCTTTACCCACTGCTGAATATGGAATAAGCCGATATTTTTCGTCCATAGCATAGTCTGATGCAGACACCCCACCTGAAAAAGCATACTGTGCCCGTTTGGTAAGCAACGGCTTTATCAGGTCGTATTCCACCACGATAACGGGATCACCGCTGAATAAGTCCCGCAGACTGTTGCCCGTATCCAGCAGTGCATCACAGCAAACACTGTGGGCGTTCATGGATATTTCTAACTTGTAAATGTTCCCGTTTGCGGCTTTTTTCTCGGAAAAACGGCAAACCAGCTTGATGATCATATAGCTTACCACTGTTGATAATATAAGCAACACGGGAGAAACGTTGAAATACACCGTGAAATTGTTTATTGCCATACCCTGAGGCTTAAAGGCAAACCATATTGCCAGCATCACCCCTGCAAAGCTAAAGGACATACCTAAAAAAGTGCCGTAAAACCGTAAAAACCGACGCAGACCTTTAAATGAAAAGGTCACCAGCACCATCACACCGCACCATAGGGCTTTAAACAGTGTGTCCAGTAAAAAATGAAGCGGCGGCAGAAATATTATTAAAGACACTGCCGCACCCGTTAAAGCACCCAGCAACAACCGTATAAACGGCGGTCTTGTGCGATTTGCACCGCCGGTTGCCAACAGTAAAAAGTAGTTTACAAACATATTCAGTCCCAGCAACACGTCTATGTAAATGACCAACCCTATCACCTCACAACGATTATAGCTTTTACACTCAGTCGATTGCTGTCGTAATAAACCTGACTTGTCCTTATTATTGCGACATTTTTTTACAGTGTGGCTGTGATAAAATAATGGCCGTTGCGATGAATTAACAGTTTACTTTTGGGGGTAAAACTGTTACAATAAATTAAAAGGAATTTGTTTTGAAAGGATGATATTAAAATGAAAGTATTATTTGCCACCAGTGAAGCTTATCCTTTTGCTGTATCGGGCGGTCTGGGTGACGTGGCTTATGCGTTGCCTAAAGCACTGCGTAAAAAGGTAGTGGGTTGCAGAGTAATTATGCCCCTTTACACTGAGCAGATGCCTGAGGAGCTCAAAGCAAGCTTGCAGTTTATCACCAACATTACCGTGCCTGTGTCCTGGCGTATGCAGTATTGCGGCATTTTCCAGGCAAAGTATGACGGTGTTACATATATCCTGCTGGACAATGAGTTTTACTTTAAACGTGCTTCTCTTTACGGTGAGTTTGACGATGCAGAACGCTTTGCGTTTTTTGCCCGTGCTGTGTTGGAGGCTATTCCTCATATTGACTTTAACCCCGACGTTATCCACTGTAACGACTGGCAGACTGCCCTTGTGCCCCCTTATTACAGACTTTATTATTACAACCGTCCCGGTTATGAAAACATCAAAACTATTATGACTATTCATAACATTCAGTATCAGGGCAGATACTCAAAGCAGCTGCTGGAGGATGTTTTCGGCATTCCCAACTGGGCAGAATCGCTGGTTGAGTATGATGACGACGTAAACCTCTTAAAGGGCGGTATTGAAAGTGCCGACAGAGTTACCACCGTTAGCCCCACTTACGCTAACGAGATTATGGATCCTTGGTTCTCTTATTCGTTGGACAGAATTCTGCGTGAGAGAAGCTATAAGCTCAGCGGTATTTTAAACGGTATCGACGTGGATCTGTACAACCCCGAAACAGACAAGTATCTTGCAGCAAACTTCAGTGCGGACAAGCCTGAGAACAAGGCTGTTTGCAAGGCTGATCTTCAGCGTTCACTGGGATTGCCTGAAAATCCTGACGTGCCCATCGTTGCAATGGTAACAAGACTGGCATCACACAAGGGCCTTGAACTGGTCAAGTTTGTTTTTGATGAGCTTATGGCACAGAACATTCAGTTTGTGTTGCTGGGCTCAGGTGAGGAAGAGTATGAAATGTTCTTCCACTTAAAGAGCTTGGAGTATGAAGGCAGATTTGCTTTCCGTTGCGGATTTGACCCCGCATTGGCACACAAGATCTATGCAGGCTCCGACATTTTCTTAATGCCCTCAAAGCAGGAGCCCTGCGGACTGTCACAAATGATCGCATTAAGATACGGTTGTGTCCCCGTAGTACGTCAGACCGGCGGCTTAAACGACACAATTTTAGATGCAGGCGAGCCTGAGGGTGTGGGCTATACCTTCAAAACCTACAACGCTCACGATATGGCAGGTGCTATGTACCGTGCTATCGGCTGCTACGCCAACAAAAAAGAGTGGAAAAAGCTTACCCATCGTGGTATGGCAACTGATAACAGCTGGGTTAAGTCGGCAGGTGACTATCTGAAGCTTTATAAAGAGGTTACAGGTAAGAAAAAGTAATCTGTATTTTGTGCCCAAAATAAGCGTTAACACAAGTTATGGATATGGCAGTATCAACATATACAAAAAACAGTTCCTGTTTTAGTGTAATGTGCCAAAAAGCCCTTGTTTAAACAAAAAAATATTGTGTTAACCAACAAAATGTGGTATTATATCTGTTATAAATAGGGGTGCGGAGAATCTCTATTAATAAAAATTTATTCTTTTTAGGAGGAATTACTATGAAAATGGTAAAGAAAGCTCTTGCTATCGTTCTGGCATTGACATTGGTTGTATCAATGGCAGTAATGACAGCTTCAGCTGCTGAAACCTTCACATTTAAGTGGAGCAGCGGAAACTACTGGAAGGGCGGCTCTTGCTCACCCACAGTAACTCCCGATGCTAACGGCGCTAAGATCGAATGGTCAGGCAACTTCAGCAACTGGAAAGACGCTCAGGTTGGCGCTTACGGCTTTGGCGGCAAACTTACTGATGCTACAGGCGTTAAATTCACTGCTAACATCGGTGCAGCTCACAACTTCAACAAAGGCTTGAACATCAAGTTGAAGGCTGGCAGCACAATTTTTGCAGTTAGCGCAGGTACTCTTTCAACAACTGCTACAGAGTATAAGGTTGACATCTCAACCGCAAAAACAGATGCTCAGGTAGCTATTACTCCTGCTGATTATGCAAATATCACTGATGTTATCATTGTATTTGACAAATGGGTAGGCTCAGCAACTGACTTGGCAGTTGACGCTTATATAAGCAACATTTCTGTTTACACAGAAGATGGTTCTGAAGCTACAACAACCGCAGCTCCCACAACAACAGCAGCAGCTACAACTGCAGCTCCCACAACAACCGCAGCAGGCACAACAGCAGCTGAAGGCACAACAGTTGCTCCTTCAACTGACAGATTTACATTCAAATGGAACCAGACTCCCAAGGGCTATTGGGAAGGCGGCGCTTGCACACCTACAGTAACACCTGATGCAGACGGCGCTAAGGTTGAGTGGTCCGGCACTATCAACGGCTGGAAAGACGCTCAGATCGGTGCTTATGCAGGCATCAAAGGTAAGCTCGACGGTATGGACGGTATTAAGTTCAAGGGCTACTATGGTGACGGTCATAACTTCAACAAGGCTGTAACAGTTAAGCTTACAGTTGACGGTGGAAAGATCTATTCAAAAGCAGTTACACTTACAAAGGACAACATCGAGCACGTTGTTCTCTTTGAGGGTGCTATGACAGATGCTAAAGACGAGATCACACCTGATCTTTACAAAAACATTTCAGTTGTAACATTTGCATTTGACAAATGGGTAGGCGAAGACACACCCGTTAAGGTTAATGCATATGTTGGTAACTTCACAGCTTACAAGGTAGGCGATGCTCTTGAAACAACAACAGCAGATCCCAATGCTACAACAGAAGCAGTAGATACTGCAGCAGCAGAGAAGATCGTTGAATTGTTAGGCGAGCTTCCTGAGGATCTCACTGATGAGTTTACTTATGATCAGTACATCGCATTGGAGAGCTTCTTAGAGGAGTATGCAACAATCAACAATGCAACTGTAAAATATCTTGCTGACGAGCATGGCATCACAGCTGATGTTTACACAGAGCTGTTGAACCTCTACAACGAGATGGACATTCCTGCTAACGACGATGACAACATCGGCGACGAGGATGAGGATAACAACGATAACAACAACGCAGGCACTGATGATGACGATAACGCATCAACAGGCGCAGCAGCACCTATCAGCATTCTGGTAATGGCTGCAGCAGCAGGCGTAGTTCTCTACAAATCTAAAAAGAGATAATCCTCTCTAAAGAATAATTAAAGCCTATCGGTTAATTCCGATAGGCTTTTTCTTTTTTTGTTGTGCTTAAGGCGATAGTGTGGTAAAATAAGTAAAACCAACATATCAAGAGAGGGCTTAAAAATGAACTTTTTAGAGATTGCGAATACGCGGCAGTCTTGCCGCAATTATAATGAAGCAAAGTCGGTGGAGCAGGAAAAGCTTAATGCTGTTTTAGAAGCGGCAAGACTTGCCCCTTCCGCTTGCAACGGTCAGCCCTACCACTTTACTGTCTGCCACGGACAAGCAGCTAAAGACGTAGCTGTTGCCACTCAGGGAATGGGTATGAACAAATTTGCCGATAAGGCGCCCGTAATGATAGTTGTATCCGAGCAGCCCTACGTTAAATCTGCGGGACTTGGTGCAAAGCTTAAGGGCAACGACTACCGCTCTATTGACATCGGTATAGCTGCAGCGTATCTTACCGCCGAAGCCACTGCACAGGGGCTGAGCAGCTGCATTTTGGGTTGGTTTGACGATGGGAAAATCCGAAAGATCTGCGGCATTGATCACCCCGTAAGGTTGGTAATTACTTTGGGATATGCTGATGACAGCGACACTCTGCGTCCTAAAAAGCGCAAAAGCATAAGTGAGTTAGTATCGGAAAAATAAGTTTTCAAAACACCCTGCAAAGGAATAACCTTGCAGGGTGTTTTTTGTTGCATAGAGCGGGAAGGTGTGGTACAATAATAACAATATAAATTAACTGCTGAGTAATACGGAGGAAGACAAATGTCCAAGTTTGATACCATAAAAATTCAGAGAGTCTTTCAGATATTTGAGGAGCTGTGCGCTGTCCCCAGAGGCTCGGGAAATATGGAGGGTGTGGCTCAGTTTTGCATGGATTTTGCAAATGAGAATCAGCTGAAGGCTGTTCGTGATAAGGCAAACAACATTGTTATATACAAGCCTGCAACCAACTGTGTCAGCAATGAGCCTATTATTTTACAAGGTCATCTGGATATGGTATGCCAAAAAACAGCCGACAGTAATATTGACTTTTTAAAAGACGGAATAGACATTTTTGTGGACGGCGATTTTGTCAAGGCAAGGGGCACAACTCTGGGCGCTGACAACGGTGTTGCAGTGGCTATGATACTTGCTATACTGGAGCGCAATGACATTTCTCATCCGCCTATTGAAGCGCTTTTCACCACTGATGAGGAGATCGGTATGATAGGCGCCACTGCTTTGGATTGCAGTTTGCTTAAAGGTAAGAAAATGATAAATCTCGATGCCGAGGAAGACGATACCGTTACCGTTTCCTGTGCAGGCGGCAGTGATTTTAAAGCGGTAATTCCTATTACCCGTGAGGCTAAAAAGGGCACTGCCGTAACCGTTACCATAAAGGGACTTAAGGGCGGTCACTCAGGTGTTGAGATAAACAGCGGCAGAGTGAATTCCAACATTTTAGCAGGTAGATTTTTAAACTGCGTAAAGGATAAAGTGGATTTTGACATTATCAGCATAAACGGTGGAGATAAGTCTAACGCTATCCCCAATACCACTGTTATAGAGCTGTGCACCGCAGATGCCGATGGCTTTATAAAGTGTGCCAATGATTGCTTTGAGGTTATCAAAAAAGAAATTGCAAGACGTGAACCCGCTTTTGTAAGTGAGATAACTGTTAAATCAAAGGGTGAGTACGCTGTTTTCAGTCAGCAACTTAAAAACAGCGCGATGTATACTCTGCTTTGTGTGCCCAACGGGGTTATGGATATGAGCGTTGAAATTCCCGGATTGGTGGAAACCTCCCTTAATTTAGGCGTACTTGCCACTGATGATGACGGCATTTTGATGCAGTTTGCATTGAGAAGCAACAAGCAGTCGGCACTGATATTCTTAGAGCAGAAGATGAAGGGCCTTTTCAGTAACATTCCTTGCCGGATATACACCTCAGGCCACTATCCGCCCTGGGAATTTAAAGAAAATTCACAGCTTCAGAAAACGTATATCGGGGTCTATACCGACCATTTCGGCATTGCCCCCAAGGTTGAGGCTATTCACGCAGGTCTGGAGTGCGGCGTGTTCTCAGCGAAGATAGACGGACTTGACTGCATCGCCATCGGTCCCAGTCTTTACGATGTTCATACCGTAAATGAGAAGCTGAGTATATCCTCAACGGAGCAGATTTTCAGCATATTGCTGAAAACATTAGAAAAAATCTGTTAAATATTATGATTTGATTTAATGCTTTGGATATGATATAATTTTTATAAATAATTATCTGTGTGAAAACACAGGTGGATAGGAGAAATTATGGAAAACAAAAATGAGTTTAAGCCTTATATTCCTGCTGAGAAAATAACTCCCGAAATAACAGTTACATCTATTATTATGGGTATTATTTTGGCAGTAGTATTCGGTGCGGCAAACGCATATTTAGGGCTTAGAGTAGGTATGACAGTATCTGCATCTATTCCTGCGGCAGTTATCTCTATGGGCGTTATTCGTATTTTGATGCGTAAAAACTCCATATTAGAGAGCAACATCGTTCAAACAATCGGTTCTGCCGGTGAGTCATTGGCAGCAGGTGCTATCTTCACCCTGCCTGCACTTTTTATCTGGGCAGCAGAGGGACATGCCGATGCAGCCCCCAACTTAATCGAGATCACACTTATTGCGTTGATCGGCGGTTTGCTTGGCGTGTTGTTTATGGTTCCTTTAAGAAATGCACTTATCGTTAAGGAACACGGCATTTTGCCTTATCCCGAAGGAACTGCTTGTGCAGAGGTTCTGTTGGCAGGTGAGCAGGGCGGTGCAAACGCTTCTACTGTTTTTGCAGGTATGGGCTTTGCAGCATTGTTCAAGTTTATTATTGACGGACTTAAAGCTGTATCAGGTGAGATCTCTTTCAGAGTAAAGGGCTATGCCGGTGAGATCGGAACTCAGATTTATCCTGCTGTTATGAGCGTTGGTTACATCTGCGGTCCCAGAATTTCATCTTATATGTTCAGCGGCGGTGTGTTAAGCTGGTTAGTGCTTATTCCGCTTATCGTGCTGTTTGGCGGTGAGACTATTTTAGCTCCCGGAACTGCTACTATCGGTGAGATTTTTGCAGAAAGCGGCGCATCAGGTATCTGGGGTACATACATCAGATACATCGGTGCAGGTGCTTTGACTGCAGGCGGTATTATCAGCCTTATTAAATCACTGCCCCTTATCGTTAAGACCTTTAGCGGCGCTATCAAGAGCCTTAAAGGTAACAAAACAGGTATTCAGACCCGTACAACAACAGATCTTAACATGGCAGTTGTTATTGGCGGTATTGCTGTTTTGACGCTGCTTATCTGGTTGCTTCCTGCTATTCCCGTAAACTTTATCGGTGCTTTGATCATCGTTGTGTTTGGCTTCTTCTTCGCTACTGTTTCTTCCAGAATGGTAGGCTTGGTAGGAAGCAGTAACAACCCCGTTTCAGGTATGGCTATTGCAACCTTGCTGGTAGCAACCTTGATCCTTAAGGTTACAGGTTATAGCGGAATTGCAGGTATGTGCAGCGCTATTGCCATCGGTTCAATTATTTGTATTGTTTCTGCTATTGCAGGTGACACATCACAAGACCTTAAAACAGGCTATCTCTTAGGCTCCACACCTAAAAAGCAGCAGATCGGTGAGCTTATCGGCGTTGCTGCATCAGCCTTGGCTATCGGCGGCACTCTTTATCTGCTTAACGAGGCTTGGGGCTTTGGTACACCTGAGCTTGGTGCTCCTCAGGCAACCTTGATGAAGCTTATCGTTGAGGGCGTTATGGGTGGTAACCTGCCTTGGGCATTGGTATTTACCGGTGTGTTTATTGCAATCGTGGTTGAGCTTATCGGTATTCCCGTACTTCCCTTTGCTATCGGTGTTTATCTGCCTGTTCAGCTTAATGCTTGTATTATGGTGGGCGGCGTTATCCGTTGGTTGGTTGAGAAGCTCAGCAGCAAGAAAGAGAAGAAAGACGAGATCGTTAACGACGGTGTTCTGTTCTGCTCAGGTATGATCGCAGGTGAGGGTATTGTTGGTATTATCTTGGCAGTACTTGCGATATTCGGCATTGATAAGATGCTTAACCTTTCCGAAATACTTGGTATTCCTCAGGTAGTTGCAGACTTAGGCGGTCTTGGTTTGTTTGCAGTTATCATTCTCATTCTTTTGAAATTCACTATTTGGAAGAAACGTAAAGACGCATGAGAAAAGTAAAGAAATCAGCAAAAAATTACCTTGAAAATATCCCCGTTGCAAGAGCGGATATTAACTGGTCTAAGGGCGATGATGACAAGGTAACCTTGGAAATTGAAAACAAGGGCGTTTTTAACCGAATAGCTCAAAAGCTGTTTAAAAAGCCTAAGATCAGCTATATTCATCTGGATGAAATGGGTAGCTTTGTGTGGCCTGTGATAGACGGTGAGAGAAACATAGTTGAGATAGGTAAGTTGGTGGACGAGCATTTCGGTGAGACAGCACATCCCTTGTATGAGCGACTTGCCAAGTTCTTTCAGATTTTGGAAAGCTACGGCTTTGTTAGTATGAAATAAATTTTAACGACCTTCGGTTGCCGAAGGTCGTTATTTTTGTTGCCACAAATAAAAGTTTGTGGTAGAATATTCCCAGAGGTGAGTTGCTATGAAAACTTACGATGTTGCTGCATACGTGTGGCCTGCATACACAGGCGACGAGCCACGCACAAGATTGTTCTGGGAAGAGGGCATGGGTGAGTGGCAAACGGTGAAAAACGCCGCTGTTAAAGACTGTGGATATCTGTGGAACCGAAAGCCCTTGTGGGGCTATGTAAACGAAGCCGACCCGCAGGTTATGAGTAAGCAGATAGATGCCGCTACTGAGCACGGAGTAAATGTGTTTATTTATGACTGGTACTGGTACGATAACCGTCCGTTTCTGGAAAACTGCCTGAACGACGGATTTTTAAAGGCAGACAACTGCAATAAAATGAAGTTTTATATTATGTGGGCAAACCACGATGCAAATTACACCTGGGATATCCGAAACGCAGGTGAGTTTGACACCACTATCTGGCAGGGAGCAGTTGACCGAAAGCAGTTTGAGATCATTGGCAACCGATGGATAAATCAGTATTTTTCTAAAGAAAATTATTATAAGATCGACGGCAAACCGGTGGTAAGCATATATGATCTTAACAACCTCATCTCAGGACTTGGCGGCATAAAAAACACCGCTGATGCACTAAAATGGCTGGATAACCAAGCTAAAAACAACGGACTTGCAGGTGTGCACTTCCAGTTTGTTCGGTGGAGCGGCAGGGTGACCAATATGTCAGGCGTGGATGCTGACGTAAAGGAATTTGATCCGAAACTTATAGAGGAACTGGGCTTTAACTCCCTTACCCACTACCAGTTTGTTCACTTCACTGATATTGACAGAGATTACACAGAGATAATGTCTGACGTAACAAAAGAGTGGGATAAGATAAAAAGTGAGCACACCATTCCGTATTTCCCGCACATTTCGGTGGGATGGGATAACAACCCCAGATTTAAAGAGTTCAGACCGGGGATAGTCAAAAACAACACCCCCGAAAATGTTGAAAAAGCATTGATGTTGGCAAAAAGGTTTGCCGATGAATCCAATGTTTCGCTGATTACGGTAAACAGCTGGAACGAGTGGACCGAAACCAGTTATTTAGAGCCGGATGATCTGTACGGTTACGGATATTTAGAGGCTGTTAAAAAAGCATTTTCAAAATAAGAAATTATAAGGTGATAAAAATGGAAAACAAAGAACTTATAAACAAACTTTTAAATGCGAAAATTCCCTTCACTGAGGTGCAGTCGGTAACCTATGACTGTTCAGATAATTATAAGGAATTTTATTTTGGAGATAAGTCTTATAATTTTTACCGAGTTGACTTGAAAAGCGTTTACGAGGAAGGCTCGTTGGTTTATACAACTGTGTGGCTTCCCGAGAGCTTTAACGGATGTCTTGCCGCTTTTGGCAACGGAGGTATGGCGGGCGGTTTTTACTATTGGGATTTGGTGAATTTTACATCCAAGGGCTTTGTGTCTGTTCACACAGATATGGGCACCTCAGGGGGCAGAGAGCGAGGAATAAATAACCCTGCAGTTTGGCGTGACTTTGGCTGGCGCTCAACTCACGGTATGGCGGTTTTGGGCAAGGCACTGTGTGAGATTGGTTTTGGCAAGGCACCCGATTATTCCTACTTTTTGGGTGGCTCCACAGGAGGTCAGCAGGCCTTTTCCTTAGCACAGCGTTTTCCGACTGACTTTAACGGCATCGTTGCAGGTGTACCTGCCAATAACAGAATAGCTTTACATACCTATTTTTTATGGAACCATAACCACCTTAGAAAACCGGATGGCAGCGTAATGTTTTCAGCTTTTGAGATTGAAAAAATCAACCGCTTGGCAGTAGAGTTTTTCCAAAATAAAAGTGACGGTGAAAAAGGGGATGACTTTGTATCTTACCCTCGTCGTGATGATGAAACTATAGCTGAGCTTATTGAGATTATCTCAAACAACGGCTTTAATATAGAGCAGTGTGAGGCGCTTAGAGCGGTTTATCAAGGCCCCGTTGACCCCAAAACCGGTAAGCAGATATACAACGGTATGCCCATAGGCTCCGAGATCTACGGCTGCGGACTTAAAGACTGTCAGGACCCCGAAAGCCCTCATTACTATCCGTTTATTTGGTGCTTTGGCGATAACTACAACCCTTATGATTTTGACTTTTCTGATGATTATAAGCGTCTTCGCGAAACCTTATCCGATGATATGGACTCTAATAACCCCGATCTGACTGCCTTTTATGAGCAGGGCGGCAAAATACTTGTTTATTCCGGCAGTGCTGACCCTTGTGTGCCTTATCCCGATGCAGAGGGCTATTGCAACCGTATGTTTGATTTAATGGGAATTGACAAGGCGCAGGAATTTTTTAGATTTTATCTGCTTCCCGGCAAAGACCACGGCAATGGCGGTAGGGGAGCCAATCGTGAATGGGGAAATGAAACGGGCGAAAAAAGCTTGTTTATGCTGATAAAGGATTGGTGTGAGCAGGGTGTTGCACCAAATGAGATTTATGCAGCAAGAGTTGTGGATAATAAAACTGAATTTGTCCGCAAGGTTTATCCTTATGGCTCGGAGCAAAACCCCATAAAACCCCACACAAAGGTTTGTGAGATATTTTAAATGAGGAGCAGACACCTGAATGAGAAATCAGGTGTCTGCTTTGTCTTTTGCCTTAAAAATTTTAAGAGGAATATTTCTTTTAACACACTTGTTGATTGTAAATTTTGTTCCTCTTGACTTGCCATCCCAAAATGCTATAACTAAGTCAGCGTGTTCTATTATTGATACATTACGGTAAAGGGGAGCTGATCTTCCGTATTTTGCATATTCAGGCAGAAACTCCGTAAGCTTTATGTTGTTTTCTAGTGCAAATTTCCTTGCACAGCTATCAATACCCTTAGCACCGCCGCTGATAATTTCCCCAGTATCTTTTGGCAGATATTTTCCAAGATCATCTACAATTAAATTTCGTGATCCTATTACAGCCACTTTCATTTTGTTCCTCCTAAATCAAAAAATGCGTCACTATTTCGTCATTATACCACCATTTGAGCTGTGACGCAATATTTTCGCTATAATTAAGTCAAAATAATGTTAAACACACGAAAGAGGGCACTGTTATGGATGAAAATCTTTTAAGGTACACACTTCGTATAGATAGGGATTTGTTTGCTAAGTTTCGTTATATTGCGGAGTATCAGGGTCGTTCAGCAAATAAGGAAATAGAGCAGCATATAAAGAAATGTGTTGCTCAGTTTGAAGAAAAACACGGGAAAATTGAAATAAAATAACAACACCGCCTCTTTTCATTTGAAAAGTGGCGGCTTGTTTTTGCGTTATAAAATTAAAAAATTTACAAATTGTTATAGATTCTGCGGGGATCAGGCGTTATACTTATTATGGTAATTAAATTTTGAAAGGAGAAAGCCGTATGTTACAGCTTAAAAACATTAAAAAAGACTATGCTGCCGGCGAAAATACAGTCCACGCCTTAAAGGGCATAGACTTGTGCTTTCGAGAGAGTGAGTTTGTTTCCATACTGGGCCAGTCGGGCTGCGGTAAAACTACCATGCTTAACATCATCGGCGGACTTGATCAGTACACCGAGGGTGACCTGATCATTGACGGAAAATCCACTAAAGACTTCAAAGACAGAGATTGGGATGCTTACCGTAACCACTCGGTGGGCTTTGTGTTCCAAACCTACAACCTTATCCCTCATCAGTCAGTACTTCAAAACGTTGAACTGGCACTGACTCTTTCGGGCGTGTCCAAGGCTGAGCGCCGTCAACGTGCAAAACAGGCACTGGAGGCAGTGGGGCTGGGAGATCAGTTTAAAAAGAAGCCCAGCGAGATGTCAGGCGGTCAGATGCAGCGTGTCGCCATTGCCCGTGCTTTAGTAAACAACCCCGACATTATTCTTGCGGATGAGCCTACAGGTGCGTTGGATACCGAAACCAGTGTGCAGGTTATGGAGATATTAAAAGAGGTTTCCAAAGACCGTTTGGTAATTATGGTAACCCACAACCCCGACCTGGCGGACCAGTATTCCACCCGAATTATCCGTATGCTTGACGGTGTTATCACCGACGATTCTATGCCTCTTACTGAGGAGGAGATGAGTGCTTACAAAGAGGAAGACGCTAAAAAAGCGGCGGTCAAAACTAAGGTTAAAAAGCCGTCTATGTCATTTTTCACCTCTTTTGGCTTGTCGCTGAAAAATCTTTTCACCAAAAAAGGACGTACTATTTTAACCTCTTTTGCAGGTTCTATCGGTATTATTGGTATTGCACTGATTTTTGCGGTGTCTCAGGGCACCACCACCTTTATCGACGAACTGCAGGAGGATACCCTTACATCTTATCCTTTAACCATTCAAGCCACCAACGTTGACTTGGGTGTGCTGATGCAAACCTTTATGGGCGTTGCCGCTGAGGGTGAGATAAAACACGAAAACGATGCAGTGTATTCCCGTGCGGTGCTGTATAAGATGATAAACGCACTGAACAATATGGAGGAGTCGGAAAATGATCTGAAATCCTTTAAGGCATACATTGAAAAACAGCTTAAAAACAGTGAGTCCCCGCTATCCCAAGCACTAAGCGGTGTACAATATACCTATGATTTTGATCTTTTGGTATATACCGAAAACGTTGACGGCGCTATCGTTCATTCCGACACTCAAAAGCTGTTGTCCAAAATTCTTGCAGAGAATATGAGTCTGGATATGGAGGGTATGATCTCCGCAGGTGAACAGATGGGCTTTTCTGCAGACAGCCCAATGATGTCTATGTCACCGGGCGGCAACGGTCAGCTCTGGACCGAGATGCTTTCAGGCAAAAACGGTGATCCCGTAAGTCCGCTGCTGAAAGAGCAGTATGATATAGTTCACGGTACCTGGCCCAATCAGTATAACGAGATAGTTTTGGTGCTGGATGAAAATAACGAGCTGGAGGACCTTACCCTTTATGCCTTAGGACTCAAAACCGAAGAGGAGATCAACAAGATCTTTAAAGCGGTTATGAATAAAGAGGAAGTATCCACCGATCAGCAAAAATGGTCTTATGAAGAGATATGCAATATGGATTTTCGTGTGGTGCTTAATTCCGATTGCTACAAGTTAAACGAAAAAACAGGTCTCTATGAGGATATGCGTTTGACCGACGCAGGTATGAGATATCTTTACGATAATGGCTTTGACTTAAAGGTATCGGGTATTATCAAGCCCAATGAGGATGCCACCTCAACTATGCTTAAAGGCTCTATCGGTTACACCAACAAGCTGACTCAGCATATAATAGCTAAGTCTAAAGAGGCAGAGGTTATTAAGGCGCAGCAGGATAAGAATACTATTGATATCTTCACAGGCTTGCCTTTTAAAGAGAATTCCGGTAGCTTGACCGATGAACAGAAAAAGGCGGAGTTTGAGAAGTATATTGCCACCCTTGATGAAAAGGGTAAAGCCGAGGCCTATGTTAAAATTATGAGTATTCCCACTAAGGAGTATCTGGATAACGCTGTTGCTCAGGCTATGACAAACGTCAACCGTGAGTATATGGAAACCACTATGGTAACAGCACTTACTCAGCAAATGGGAGTAAACGAAACAGAGCTACGTGAGTATATCGGCAAAATGACCGACGACGAGCTGACAAAGCTGTTTAAAGAGATGTTGGCAGAGCGTGTAAAAATGCAGTATGCTAACGGTGTGAAGCAGCAGATGGCCGCTATGAGCACACAACAGTTGGCAGCGGCGCTGGATATGTCTGTGAAAGGCTACACCTTAGAGCAGTTTGCAGTGTATTACGATGAAGTTTTAGAGTTTTCTGAGAGTACCTATGAGGAAAATCTGAGAGAGCTTGGCAGTGTGGATATCGACACTCCCGCTTCGGTGAATTTGTTTGCCAGCAGCTTTGAAAACAAGGATATTATTGAGGAAACTATTGCTGATTACAACAAGTCGGTAGAGGAACTGAAAAAAATCAGCTATACCGATTACGTGGGCCTGATGATGTCATCCATCACCACCATAATCAACGCAATAACCTACGTGCTTATCGCTTTCGTTGCAATTTCGTTGATAGTTTCGTCTATTATGATAGGCGTTATCACTCTGATTTCGGTGCAGGAGCGTACCAAAGAAATCGGTATTTTACGTGCTATCGGTGCCTCGAAACGCAACGTGTCGGGTATGTTTAATGCGGAAACTATGATAATCGGCTTTACGTCAGGTTTACTGGGTGTGTTGCTGACGTATCTGCTGTGCATTCCCGTAAATGCCATTGTGCAGGGACTTACGGGGATAAACAACCTGAGTGCTTATTTGCCGTTGCCCGTGGCGTTGATACTTATTGTTATCAGCGTGGTGCTCACACTGTTTGCAGGAATAATTCCTTCAAGAAGTGCGGCAAAGAAAGACCCCGTAGTAGCACTGAGAACTGAGTAAAACAATAGATAGCTGTTTGGCTGAAAATTTATTGTTGCGTATTTTTCCCACTCACGCCGTGGTGGCGCCCCTTTTCTTTATGCGAAGAAAAGGGGAAAAGACGCAGCAAGGGAAAACCCTTCCAAACTGGGTTTTCCCTTTGCAATCCCTTTCCCGAATGGTTTAAGGGCTCGCCCTTAAAAATCCCCATTAAGTTTGCATAAAGCAAATTACAAATGAGGTTATCTCGAAAGAAAATTTTCTTAAATATAGCCAAACAAAAAGACCGTCGGTACAGCCGACGGTCTTTTTTACATTATATAGGGCTGTAGGTATCCTACTGCGATGCCTAATGCGGCGGATAGCAGGATAACTATTATGGGATGCACCTTTTTAAAGGACAGCACCGCCATTATGATGAATATAATCAGTGAGGTGATAAAAGCGTAGGTGGTGAAAACGCCTAAGGAAAAGCCTGCTGGGAAAAACACTGCTGCACCGATAGACACCACCGCTGAGCCGATAAGTCCGATAACAGCGGGTTTAAGTCCGCCCATAGCACCCTTCACAACGGGGTTGTTCTGGAATTTAGCAAAGAATTTTGCAATAATGAGTATGATGATAAACGAGGGCAGCACCACGCCCAAGGTTGCACATATTGCACCCAAAACGCCTGCCACCTGAGAACCGATATAAGTGGCTGCGTTTATGGCAAAGGGGCCGGGAGTACTTTCGCTGACTGCAATAAAGTTAACGATCTCCTGATCGGTCATCCAGCCCTTAGCCGCCACTTCCTCCTGCATTAGAGGCAACATAGCGTAGCCGCCGCCAACGGTAAAGGCACCGATTTTTAAAAAGGAGAGTAACAGTTCAAGAAATATCATTTATCCTTCACCTTCCTTGTCTGCCACTTGCCGTAGATAATGCCGATAACAGCACAGGCGATGATAATAAATATTATGTTCACATCAGTAAATGCCGCCACAACAAAGGCAAGTGCCGTGATGATGTAGGACACCAAATGCTTGGGGCATTTTTTATACATAGTCCACAGTGCCTTGACTATCAAAGCTAAAACACCTGCTCTGATACCGTTGAAGGCATACTGAATGATTTGTAAACTCTGAAACTGCTCCAACACAAAGGAAATAGCATAGATTATCAAAAACGAGGGCATAACCACGCCCAGTGTTGCACAAGCCGAACCCAAAATCCCTGCAACCTTATATCCCACAAAGGTGGCGGTGTTGATAGCGATAGGGCCCGGGGTGGACTCTGCAATAGCCACTATGCTGAGCAGGTCGTCATCACTGATCCATTTCTGATTTTCAACCGCTTCTTTTTGTATTAACGGCAGCATAGCGTAGCCACCGCCGAAGGTGAAGGCACCGATTCGGGCAAACACCAAAAATAGCTTTAAAGCCGATTTCATTAAATCGCTCCTTTTTCAGTATATATTGTATTATATCATAATTTTTTATAATGTAAACAAAAAAGAAAAATGACACTTTCAGAACGAAAGTGTCATAGGGGGTTACATACTTTAAATTTTTACCTATCTCAAAAATAAAAATTATAAGTGATATTGTGAGACAGGTCTCACAGCGATATTTTTGCGTATTGCAAAAGCGATATAAAAGCCTTCGGCTTTTGCGATATTATATTCGTGCTACCGGGTACGGCGAAAGCCGTATATCACGCGTTTACGCATATCGCATCGTATGATATATCGCTCGTGCAAAGCACGAATATAACTGAGGCACCTTCCTTACGGAGGGTGCCTCTAAGCACCTCTTTTACTTTATTTTTTACTGTGGCAGGTGTCACTCATAGGGCAGGCTTTACATCCGCAGCTGCAAGAGGACTTACCCAGCTTTTTGTTGCGTATCATATTGATTATGATAGCCGCAACTATAACAAGCAGTATGGTAAATACAATAATCGTTGCAAGGTTTTGTACTATAAAGTCAAACATAACACAACACTCCTTTTAAGCAGTATGCTTGTTTTTTCTGACCAGCAGATATATCAAAGCGGCAAGTAAGATAAATGCGATAACAGTCCAAGCAGAGAACACGCCGCCAAACAGCAGACCGATGTGATATACAATAAGGGAGATAGCGTAAGCAAAAACGCACATATAACCAATAGCAAACCAAGTCCATTTTGCGTTGTTCATCTCACGCTTTATAGCACCCATAGCCGCAAAGCAGGGAGCACACAACAGGTTGAATATCATAAAGGAGAAGCCTGCCAGCTTACTGCCGCCAAAGAACAACAGACCTGCCTGCTGCTGAGAGGTAAGGTCGCCCATCTCCACCAAATCCAACATATTTTCCATACCTGCCAGTGAGCCGAACACACCAACAACCTCTTCCTTAGCCACAAGACCCAGTATGGTCGCCACAGCCGCTTGCCAGTTGCCAAAGCCTAAAGGAGCAAAAACAACCGCAATCCACTCGCCGATCACGTTAAGGATCGATTTAGAGTCACCCTCACCGATATAGTGGAAGCCACCCTCAAAGGAAAGGCTGTTGAGCACCCAGATTATAATACTTGCGGCAAGAATAACAGTGCCTGCACGCTTAATAAACGACCAACCACGTTCCCAGGTTGCTCTGAAAATGTTGGAGGCAACGGGTGCGTGATACGACGGCAGCTCCATAACAAAAGGAGCGGGATCACCTGCAAAGGCTTTAGTCTTTTTCAGGATAATACCGGATACGATAACAGCGCCAACACCGATAAAGTAAGCGGCGGTAGCCACCCAGGCACTGCCACCAAAAAGCGCACCTGCGATAAAAGCAACAATGGGCATCTTTGCACCGCAAGGTATAAAGCCTGTGGTCATAATGGTCATTTTGCGGTCACGGTCCTGCTCAATAGTACGGGATGCCATAATACCGGGAACACCACATCCTGATGCCACCAGCATAGGAATAAAGCTTTTACCAGAAAGTCCGAACTTGCGGAAAATACGGTCCATAATAAAGGCAACTCGTGACATATAGCCGCAGTCCTCCAATATAGACAGCAAAAGGAACAGTATCATCATCTGGGGAACAAAGCCCAAAACAGCACCCACACCGCCGATAATACCGTCGGCAATAAGTCCGTTCAGCCAGTCGGCACAGCCAATGGCATCAAGGCTTGATGCCACCCACGGCACTATCCACTCACCGAACAGAGTGTCGTTCATAAAGCCTACTGTCCAGTCGCCAATGGAACCGATAGATATATAATACACCAAAAACATAGCAAATGCAAATATGGGCAAAGCCAAAATTCGGTTGGTGACTATCTTATCTATTTTATCCGATGTGGTCAGCTTGCCCACGCTCTTTTTCTTGTAGCAAGCCTTCATCAGCGACGCTATATAAACGTAGCGCTCGTTGGTGATGATGCTTTCAGCATCGTCGTCCAGTTCTTTTTCTGCCGCTAAAATATCCTGCTCAATATGCTCCAGTGTGGTTTCACTAAGGTTAAGCTGGGCGAGAATTTTTTCATCACGCTCAAATATTTTAACCGCATACCAACGTTGCTGTTCTAAGGGCAGATTATGTACGGCAGCCTCTTCAATGTGAGCGATAGCGTGTTCCACTGCACCTGAGAAGGTGTGCTGTGGCACCGGCTTACCGCTTTCAGCCGCTTTAATAGCCGCCTCAGCCGCTTGTAAAATACCGTCACTTTTCAAAGCAGATATTTCAACTATCTTACATCCAAGCTGACGGGACAACTCATCAGTGTTTATCTTATCACCGTTTTTTCTTACTATATCCATCATATTGATGGCGGCAACTACAGGAATACCGAGCTCAATAAGCTGAGTGGTGAGATAAAGATTTCGCTCTAAGTTAGTGCCGTCGATAATGTTCAAAATAGCATCGGGACGTTCACCCACAAGATAATTTCTTGCCACCACTTCTTCTAACGTGTAAGGGGAAAGTGAGTAAATTCCGGGAAGGTCGGTGATGGTAACGTCACTGTGCTTTTTCAGCTTACCTTCCTTCTTTTCAACTGTAACTCCCGGCCAGTTACCCACATACTGATTAGCACCGGTAAGTGCGTTAAACAGCGTGGTCAGCCGCAGTTGGGGTTGCCTGCAAGGGCAATTCTTAATTCCATATATACATTTCCTTTCTGCAGTTAGCTGTTGCTAACTGATAAGCTTTAAAGCAGGGAGCGGCTGCTCCCTTGCAAAACTATTCGACCTCGATCATCTGAGCGTCTGCCTTACGGATAGAAAGCTCATAGCCTCTTACTGTAATCTCTAAGGGGTCGCCAAGCGGTGCCACCTTACGGAGGTTCACCTCAACGCCTTTGGTAAGTCCCATATCCATAATACGGCGCTTTACCGCACCTTCTCCGTGCAGCTTAACTACCTTCACGGTGTCGCCGATCTTTACATCTCTGAGAGTTTTCATAATAGCCTCCTAAATCATAATCTTCTGCGCCATTTCCTGACTAATGGCAATTCTGGCTTCCTTGACTTTAACAATAACGTTACCGCCAAGGGCGTTTATAACAGTAACGGCGCCACCTACGATAAATCCCAGATTTTCAAGATGCTTTTTAGTTTCGGGATTTCCACCGATCTTTTTAATTGTATTTTCTTCGCCTACATCGGCAAATGTCAGCGGCATCATACTAAATAATCCTCACTTTTATATTATGCAATTAGCAGTGGCTAACTGCTGCCTAAAATAATTCAGTTAGCGGCTGCTAACTTACAATATGATACTGCATTTCCCCCGTATTTGTCAAGAGTTTTTTGGAAAAATTTATTAGATAACTCAAAAACTTGAAATTTTTGCCCTTTGGTGGTATGATATAGAAAGTAAGATTAAGGAGAGCGGTATATGCGGTTGCAGGAATCGGGAGAAATGTATTTAGAAACCATATATGTTCTGTCAAAGCAGGGTAATTCGGTGCGTTCTTTGGATGTTGCCGAGCATATGGGTTATTCTAAACCCAGCGTCAGCCGTGCGGTAAAGCTGCTTAAAGACGGTGAGTATATCACTGTCAGCAAGGATGGGTATATCACCCTAACAGAGAGCGGCAGCCTAGTGGCTGAAAAGATATACGCTCGTCATACCATACTTACAGATCTGCTGATAGGTTTGGGTGTGGATCCTAAGGTGGCAGCAAGTGATGCTTGTAAATTGGAGCACGATATTAGTGATCAGTCCTTTGCCGCTATTAAGAAATATGTAGAAAAAAGTAAGTAAAAAGCAGTCCTTTATGGGGATTGCTTTTTTAATTAACTATTGCCCTAACTGTTAAATTGTGGTACAATGTAAGTTGATATAAATTTTAGAGTAGGTGAATCGGATGTCAGATCGTCCTATCGGCGTTTTTGATTCGGGCCTGGGCGGACTTACCGTGGTCAGGGAATTGAAACGTCTTTTGCCAAATGAAGATATTGTATATTTCGGGGATACCGGTCGTGTGCCTTACGGTACTCGCAGTTCTCAGACTATTGAACAGTATGCCCGTGAGGACGAGAGCTTTCTGCTTTCTAAAAACGTTAAGATGATAATAGCTGCTTGCGGTACTGTAAGCTCAGTGGCACCCCATACGGGTGATGAGTTGCCCGTACCCTTTTTGGGAGTGGTGGGACCTGCCGCTGATGCCGCCGCAAAGGCTACTAAAAATAAAAAGATCGGTGTTATAGGCACGTCGGCAACCATTGCAAGTAAGGCCTATGAAAAAGCGTTGCTCCAACATGATGATAGCTTCCAGATAACTGCAGTGGACTGTCCGCTGTTTGTACCCATAGTGGAATCAGGCTGGATAGACAGAAACGATCAGGTGGCGATCTTTACTGCAAAGCGCTATCTTGAACCTATGCAGCAGGCAGGTGTGGATACTCTGATTTTGGGTTGCACTCATTATCCTTTGCTTTCGGATATTATCGGGGATATTATGGGTAGCGGTGTTACGCTGATAAGTGCCGGTGCCGCCGCCGCTGAGAGTGCTGCACACAAGCTGAAGCAGGATAACCTGCTTACCGATAAAAGTGGCAGTGGTAAATACGATTTTTACGTTACCGACCGTCCTGACGGTTTTCAGAAAATAGCAAGTCTGTTTTTGCAGGAGGACATTGGTGCTAACGTGTCACAGGTGGCGATATAGAGATGGGAAAGCTAAAGCTTAAAATAACCTCCACATCTGACGGAGATACCGTGGTAAGCACAGTGGATAACGGTGAGATAAAATACCGTGATGATAAAATACTGTTAAGCTTTACCCTAATCACCGAGGACATTCCTCTCAAAACCGATATTATGTTAACTGATGGCAGAGCGGTGATATCCCGTAGCAGTCCTTCTAAAACATCACTTATTCTGCAAAAGGGGAAAACCACCAACAGTCAGTACGGCTTGATGTTTGCCACCGTTCCCGTAAGGGTATTTGCCAAGCAGATAAGCTATGATATAAAAGACGATAAGGGCTTTTTAGAGCTTGAATATGATATTTTTGATCTGTCCCAGCAGGCATTGAGTTTGAAAATCAGGATAGATATTTTATAAGGAGTTTATGTTATGTCAAAATTGGTAAACAAAGTTGAACAGCAAATAAAGGAACTTATATTAAACGCAGTGGAGAAGGCGATAGCAGCAGGTGAGCTGCCCAATGAGCAGCTGCCTTCATTTGCTGTGGAGATCCCATCTGACCGTTCCCACGGCGATTATGCAGTAAATGCGGCAATGGTATCTGCCCGTGCTTTTAGGTTAGCACCCAGAAAGATCGCCGAGATAATCTGCTCACATATGGACCTTACCGATACCTTTATCGTGTCTTATGAAATTGCAGGTCCCGGCTTTATCAACTTCACCCTTTCTGCCCGTTATTACAGCGAGATAATCAAGGACGTTGAAACTAAAGCCGCCGATTACGGACGTTCCGATTTCGGTGAGGGTAAGAAAATACTGGTTGAGTTTGTATCTGCCAACCCCACAGGTCCCATGCACATTGGTAACGCCCGTGGCGGTGCCTTGGGTGACTGTCTGGCATCGGTGCTGGAAGCAGCAGGTTATCAGGTGGATAGGGAGTTTTATGTAAACGACGCCGGTAACCAGATTGAGAAGTTCAAGACATCTCTTGAAGCAAGATATTTACAGATTTTTGATGAAACTGTAGAGATTCCCGAGGATGCATATTTAGGTGAGGACATTGTTATCCACGCCCGTAATTTTGAAAAGATCAACGGGGATAAATATGTAAATTGCGATAGCGAAACCCGTCGTCAGGCACTGTGTGATTTTGCGTTGCCTTTAAATATTCAGAAGTTAGAGGACGATTTGAAAAAGTATCGCATAACCTACGACAAATGGTTTCGTGAGAGCACCCTGCATAACAACGGCGCTGTGGCAGAAATCATAGAAAAGCTGAAAGCATCGGGCTACACCTATGAGCAGGACGGCGCTTTGTGGTTTAAGTCCACTGCCTTTGGTGAGGAAAAAGACCGTGTTCTGGTTCGTGCCAACGGAATTCCCACCTACTTTGTGCCCGATATTGCATATCATTACAACAAGCTGGTAACCCGTGGCTATGATATTGCCATTGACGTGCTGGGCGCCGACCACCACGGCTACGTGCCCCGTATGAGAGCATCACTGCAGGCACTGGGAGTAGATCCCGACCGTCTTGACGTGGTTATCATGCAGATGGTACGTTTAGTTAAAAACGGCGAGACCTACAAGCTGTCTAAGCGTTCAGGCAAGGCGATAACCCTGGAAACCTTGCTGGATGAGGTGCCCATTGACGCTGCAAGACTTTTCTTTAACTTAAGAGAGCCTAACAGCCATCTGGAGTTTGACCTTGACCTTGCCGTGGCACAGGATTCACAGAACCCTGTTTACTATGTTCAGTATGCCCACGCAAGAATTTGCAGTATATTGAAGAATTTGCTTAGTGACGGCATTGAGGTGAAATCCTTATCTGCCGAGCAGTTGGACGTACTAACATCACCTGAGGAGCGTGAGCTTATCCGCCATATTGCCGCTTATACCGGCAGTATTATCGACGGCGCTAAGGAGTATAATCCTTCGGTTGTAACCCGTTATGCTATCGAGCTGGCAACCTTGTTCCATAAATTTTACAATGCTTGTCCCGTTAAGTCCGCTTCAGAAAACGTAAGAGCTGCAAGACTGTGTCTTTGTGTTGCAGTTAAAACCGTTATTCAGAATGCACTCTCACTGCTGAAAATTTCAGCACCTGAAAGTATGTAAGGAGAAATAAAATGAAGCTTCCGTTATTGCTGGACGGTGCCACCGGTTCCAATTTAATAAAGGCGGGTATGCCTAAAGGCTGCTGCGTGGAGCAGTGGGTGTTGGAGCATCCCGACGTTATGGTTTCTCTGCAAGGTGAGTATGAAAAAGCAGGGTCTGACGTGGTGTATGCCCCCACCTTCGGCGCTAACAGTGCTGCCCTTAAGCACTATGGACTGTCGGATAAGGTGGCCGAGCTTAATAAGGACTTGGTTAAATTATCAAAATCCGCAGTCAGTGATAAGGTTATGGTGGCGGGAGATTTATCCCCCACAGGTCTGTTTATCGCACCCTTTGGCGATGCTCAGTTTGAGGAGATCGTGGAGATCTACACAGAGCAGGTTAAAGCGTTATACGAGGCAGGTGCAGACCTTATAGTCTGCGAGACTTTAAGCAATCTTTCGGACATAAGAGCCGCTGTAATAGCCGCAAAAACTGTAGATTTGCCGATTTTTGTCACCATTACCGTTGATGAAAACGGCAGAACCATGTCGGGCACCACCCCTCTTTGCGCACTTATTATGCTGCAGGAAATGGGTGTGGCTGCTTTCGGACTTAACTGTTCTAACGGTCCTGAAAATATGGCTGTTGAAATTGAAAAGCTTAAAAAATATGCAAAAATTCCGCTGATTGCCAAGCCCAACGCATCATTGCCCGGCAGTGAATTATCCCCCGAGGCATTTTGTGAGGGCTGTAAAAAGCTGGTAGATGCAGGTGCGTCTATCATCGGCGGCTGTTGCGGAACCACGCCGGAGCATATTGCTTTGCTGCGAGGTATGTTGGATAACTATGGCGACATTAAGCCTTGTGAAGCAGAAGAGGTTCTGGCGGCTACTTCGGAGAGAGACGTATATTTCCTTGACAGAGATAATCTAAAGCTCAGCGAGGAAATTGAGTGCGGTTTTTCTTTGGAAGACGATCTTATCGACATTGAGGACGACGGTATAAACGTGGCACAGGTGAGAATAAACACTCTCAGCGATGTGGAGATTTTTGCAGAAAGCGTGCACATGGCACGTCTGCCCATTGCCATTACCACCGACTCTGCTGACGTGCTCCAGGCAGCGTTACGCAGTTATCAGGGCAGAGCAATCGTTAATACTAACGTTGAAATGGATGAAAACATCCTTTGTGAAATTGCAAGTAAATACGGTGCAATAATTTATTAAAAGTAGGAGTTATTTATGAAAAAAAACAATGTTTTATCAATCATTCTAAAAGCGATAGCTTGTGCTGTTGTAATTTTTATCGACTTCTGGATCACCTTACCGCCCATAAATCTGCGTAGCGGTGAGTTCTGGTTTTTCGTAATTTCCTGCATAGTTATCTGTATGGTAGTCTATGCTTTTTCCTCGGTTATATCCTTTATAAAAAGAGTGAAGATCGACGAAAAAAGAGGGTTTACCGTTGAAGGAAAAAGCTATGATAAAAAGGATATGAAAAAGCCCGTCAAATTTGCGGCACTTGCCATAGCACTGATAGTTGTGTTTATGATAGGTGTTAGTGCAGTGGGTTGGGAAGTGTTTAACGCTTCTGCTTATAACAAGCTTATGGTTTTAAACGACGGCGACTTCAAAACCGATGTTGCAGAGCTGTCTATGTCACAAATTCCCGTTGTTGACAGAGATACTGCAACCCGTTTGGGTAAACGTAAGCTGGGTGAGATGTCGGATCTGGTGTCTCAGTTTGAGATCAACGAAAATTATACTCAGATAAACTATAAGGGTAAGCCTGCGAGAGTAACTCCTTTGGCTTACGGCGACCCCATTAAGTGGCTCAACAACCAGAGTAGCGGTATTCCTGCTTATATCAAGGTGGATATGACCACTCAGGAAACCGAGCTTGTAAGACTTAAAGAGGGTATAAAATATTCCGAAAGCGAATATTTTATGAGAAATATTTACCGTTATTTGAGATTTAATTATCCCACCAAGATTTTTGATGACATTTCCTTTGAAATTGACGAAAGCGGTGTGCCCTATTGGGTAGCCTCTACCGTGAAATTCAGAATAGCTTACTGGAGCGGCAGAGATATCGGCGGTGCAGTGCTTGTTAATGCTATTACAGGTGAGAGCAAGTACTACGATTTAGCTGAGATACCCACCTGGGTGGATCAGGTGTACAGTGCTGATATGGTTATCGAGCAGCTGTCTTATAACGGAAAATACCGTTCAGGATTTTTCAACTCTGTATTTGGTCAGAAGGGCGTTTTACAGCCTACCGAGGGCTATAACTACCTTGCTATAAACGACGATGTGTGGCTTTACACAGGTATGACCTCTGTTACCAGCGATGAGTCTAACGTTGGATTTGTGCTGATAAATCTCCGCACAAAGGAGTCTAAGTTTTACGCTATCCCCGGTGCTGAGGAGTACTCTGCTATGGAGTCAGCAGAGGGTCAGGTGCAGAACTTGAAATATGTTTCCACCTTCCCGCTTTTGCTTAACGTGTCGGACCGTCCTACCTATTTCGTATCCTTAAAGGACGATGCCGGACTGGTTAAAATGTACGCATTTATTGACGTTGAGCAGTATCAGATAGTGGGTACCGGAAACAGTGTGGACGCCGCAAGAAAGGACTATGTTTCTAAGCTCAAAGACGAGAATATGACCGCTGAGCCGGAGACCGAAAAGGTTAAAAAAGGCGGTTTGGTTGAGAGTATTGCAACAGCTGTTGTAAACGGCAACACCAAGTATTATATCAAGTTTTATGATGATAAGCAGATATATACTGTGGACATCAGCTTGTCGGATATGCTGCCCTTTACAGTGGTAGGGGATGCAGCGGATGTCTTCCTGGATGTTAGTGAGGACGGCTCCTTTACTGTGTCGGGATTCAGAGTGTATCATTACGGTGAGTAAATTAAAAAAAGACTTAAAGCAATTTGCTTTAGGTCTTTTTTGCTTGTGTAGGGGTATGGTACACACAATTTTCGTCCCCATAATACACCCCTATATTGTGCACATTGTAGGGGACGGCGCCACCACGTCCCGGTCCTCTTTTCACACGCTCATGCCGCTTTGGCACCCCTTTTCTTTATGCGAAGAAAAGGGGGAAAGACGCAGCAAAGGGACAACCCTTTAGAACTGGGTTTTCCCTTTGCAAACCCTTTCCCGAATGGCTCAAGGGCTCGCCCTTGAGAATCCCCAGTGAGTATTGTTTAAATTTTAAGCGAATTGGTATGTTGTAGAGGATAGGCTATTTATCCCGCCAACCTTTTTTTCCCACCCACGCCGCTCCTCACGATACACCCCTATATTGTGCACACTGTAGGGGGGTGACGCCACCACGTCCCGTTACTCTTTTCGCGCTCTCGTTATTAGGTTTTATGCGTTTTGTACAATAAATTGACAAAAAGTTAACAAACTTTTTCCAAATAAAAAATTAACCAAAAAAATACGCAAAAAAGGGTGTATTTTTATGGCGAAAAACATTGACTTATAGGGCTTAAACTGATAATCTATTTATGGTGCCTTTTTGCGCCCTTTTTGGGTTGAAGGGGTAATTAACACGTTAATATTTACGGCTTGGTATTTATACCGACTTGAATTTTACATCAGCCCGATTTTAGTGGGCAAGGAAAGGAAAACAAGATTATGAAGTACAGTTATTATCCGGGGTGTACGCTCAGAACAAAGGCAAAGGATCTGGACGATTATGCCAGAGCGTCTGCAAAGGCTTTGGGCTTTGAACTGGAGGAGATTGAAAACTGGCAGTGCTGCGGTGGTGTTTATCCCTTAGGCAGTGACGAGATTGCCACCAAGCTTTCTTCAGTACGTGCTCTTAATGAGGCTAAGGAAAAAGGTCAGCCGCTGGTGACCTTGTGTTCTGCTTGTCACCACGTGATAAAACGAGTAAATGACGATATGAAAAACGTGGAGGATATCCGCACAAGAGCCAATAACTATATGCAGCTTTCTGAGCCTTATATGGGCGAGACTGAGGTTTTGCATTTTTTGGAGGTTTTGAGAGATAAAGTCGGCTTTGACAAGCTTAAAGAGAAGGTAGTAAATCCTCTTACAGGTGTAAAGATCGGTGCATATTACGGCTGCTTGCTGCTTCGTCCCGGAAAGCTGTTGCAGTTTGATAATCCCGAAAACCCCACTATAATTGAGGACTTCATTCGTGCTATCGGAGCCGAGCCTGTTGTTTATCCTTACCGCAACGAGTGCTGCGGCGGATACATTTCCTTAAAGGAAAAGGATATGGCAAAAAATATGTGCGATAAGATTATGGACAGTGCAAAGGGTTTTGGCGCCGATATGCTCATCACCGCCTGTCCCTTATGCTTATACAACCTGAACAACAGCACCACCGACAAGCTGCCGGTTTATTACTTTACTGAGCTGTTGGCAGAAGCTTTAGGAGTAAAAGAGGAGGGTAAAGATCAATGAGTAGCGAGAAAAACTGCGCTCAGCAGATAAAAGAGATCAGCGGTGCTGATCCGCTGAAATGTATGAAGTGCGGCAAATGCTCTGCATCCTGCCCTTCCTTTAACGAGATGGATATTAAACCCCATCAGTTTGTGTCTTACGTGGCAAACGGCGACATTGAAGCCTTGGTAAATTCCAAGTCGCTTTACAAATGTCTTTCCTGCTTTGCTTGTTTGGAGCGTTGCCCCAGAGACGTTAAACCCGCCAAGCTTATTGATGCTGCAAGACAGCTGGTGGTTCGTCAGAGAGGTAAGGATTACCTGACTGCAGATGAGATCCCCGAGCTTTTAGATGAGGGCCTTCCTCAGCAGCTTTTAGTCAGTGCTTTCAGAAGATACAGGAGGTAGTATAGGTGCAAAGAGTTGGAGTATTTGTTTGTCACTGCGGCAGCAACATCGCAGCCACAGTTGATGTTAAAAGAGTTGTTGAAGCGATCAGCAATGAGCCCGGCGTGGTCCACGCTGAGGATTACCAGTATATGTGCTCAGAGGCAGGTCAGGCGCTTATTGCCAAGGCAATTAAGGAAAAGGCGCTTACCGGAATAGTTGTTTGTTCCTGCTCACCCCGTATGCACGAGGCCACCTTCCGTAAGGCTGCTGAGAGAGCGGGGCTTAACCCTTATATGGTTGAGATTGCAAACATCCGTGAGCACTGCTCTTGGATACATAAGGATATTGTAGAGGCTACCGAAAAGGCGGTTATCTTAGCAAGAGCGGCTATTGCAAAGGTTAATCTGAACACACCCTTAAAGCCCGGCGAGAGCCGTGTTACCAAACGTGCTTTGGTTATCGGCGGCGGTATTGCAGGTATTCAGACTGCACTGGACATTGCTGATGCGGGCTATGAGGTTGACATTGTTGAGAAAACCCCCAGTATTGGCGGCAGAATGTCACAGCTTGATAAAACCTTCCCCACCCTTGACTGCTCTGCTTGTATCTTAACACCTAAAATGGTGGAAGCAGCAGCCCATGAGAAAATCAACATCTACACTTATAGTGAGGTGGATAAGGTTTCGGGCTTTGTGGGTGATTTCACCGTTGATATTCGTAAAAAAGCCAGAAGCGTTGATATGGATAAATGTACCGGTTGCGGTGTTTGTCAGGAAAAATGTCCTTCCAAGAAGGCACCCAGTGAGTTTAACCGCGGACTTGGCACCAGAAGCGCTATTTACACTCCCTTTGCTCAGGCAATCCCCAACGTTCCCGTTATCGACAGAGAAAACTGCATCAAATTCAAAACAGGTAAGTGCGGAATTTGTGCTAAGGTATGTCAGGCAGGAGCTATTGATTATGAGCAGAAGGACGAGATCATAACCGAGAAATACGGTGCTATCGTTGTGGCAACCGGCTTTGATACCATAAAGCTGGATAACTACGACGAGTATGCCTATTCCCAGAGTAAAGACGTTATCACATCCTTGGAACTTGAGCGTGTTATGAACGCCGCAGGTACCACAAAGGGTCATCTTGAGCGCCTTTCTGACGGCAAGGCACCTAAAGATATTGTGTTTATTCAGTGTGTTGGCAGCCGTTGTGCTGATGACAGAGGTAAGAGCTATTGCTCTAAAATCTGCTGTATGTACACCGCAAAACACGCTATGCTTATCCGTGATAAATACCCCGATGTAAACGTTACTGTATTTTACATTGATGTTCGTACACCGGGTAAAAACTTTGACGAGTTTTACAGAAGAGCCGTTGAGCAATACGGCGTTAACTATATTAAAGGTCAGGTAGGAAAGGTTATTCCCCAGCCTGACGGTTCCTTGCTGGTGCAGGGTGTGGACCTGCTGGATAACAAGCAGATCTTAAAGCAGGCAGATATGGTGGTTTTGGCAACCGCTATTGAGCCCGATCCCGACGTTCGTAAGATCGCAACTATGCTCACAGCAAGTATTGATACAAACAACTTCTTAACAGAGGCCCACGCAAAGCTCAGACCCGTTGAGTCACCTACTGCAGGTATTTTCTTGTCAGGTGTTTGCCAGGGACCTAAGGATATTCCCGAAACAGTAGCTCAGGCAGGGGCAGCAGCAGTTAAGGCTATCGGCCTGCTTGCTAAGGATAAGTTGCTTACCAACCCCTGCACCGCTAAAGCAGACGAGCTTTTGTGTAACGGTTGCTCTGCTTGTGCAAACGTATGTCCTTACGGCGCAATTTCCTATGAGGTTAAAGAGGTAAACGACCACGGTATCCGTGAGCAGCGCAGAGTTGCTGTGGTAAACAGCGCACTGTGTCAGGGCTGCGGTGCTTGTACCGTAACCTGTCCTTCCGGCGCTATGGACCTGCAGGGCTTCTCTAACTTACAGATCATTTCGGAGGTGGATGCTATATGTCAGTAGAAAATCAGTTTAAACCGAAAATTGTAGCATTCTGCTGCAACTGGTGTAGTTATGCAGGTGCTGACCTTGCAGGCAGCAGCCGTTTAACTTACCCTGCCGATGTAAAGATCATCCGTGTACCTTGCTCCTGCCGAGTTAATCCTATGTTCATTCTTCGTGCCTTTGAAAAGGGTGCTGACGGTGTTATTATCTGCGGTTGCCACCCCGGTGACTGCCATTACAGCACAGGCAACTACTATGCAAGAAGACGTATGACTCTGCTTTTCTCTATGCTGGATTATATCGGCATAGAAAACGGACGTACCCGTGTGGAATGGGTGTCTGCCGCTGAGGGTGTTAAATTCTCACAGACAATGAATGAGTTTGTGGATAAGATCCGTTCTCTGGGCGAGAATGTAAGACTGGGGGATTTAAGATGCAAGAAATAATCAGTCGAGCTAAAGAGCTTTTAGAAAACGGCACAGTAGCACGTGTTTTGGGCTGGAAAATCGGCGATCTGCCCTATAACCCCGAACCCGCCTACTTTGAAACTGCAAAGGATCTTGAAAATTTTGTGTATAACGGATTTTGCGGAGCTAACCTTAGCAAATATATGATCGAGGCTTCTAAATTAGAGGGCAAGACCATGATCTGCTTAAAGCCCTGCGACAGTTATAGCTTTAATCAGCTTATCAAAGAGCACCGAGTTGACCGTGATAAGGCGTACATAGTAGGTGTTGGCTGTAAAGGTAAGCTGGATATTGAAAAGATCAAAAAAGCAGGGATTAAGGGTATTGAGAGCATTTCAGGAATTGAAATGACCGATGCCGCCGATACCTTAGAGATCAAAACCATTTACGGTGATAAAACCATGTCTTATGCCGATGCAATGTTAGAGCGTTGTCACGTTTGCAAGGGCAAGGACCATGTTATTTACGACGAGCTGATAGGTGAGTCGAAGGATACTAAGGATGCTGAGCGTTTTGCTGAGATCGAGAAGATCGAGGCTATGAGCCCTGAGGAGAAATTCGAGTTTTTCAAAGCAGAGCTTAGCAAATGTATCCGTTGTAATGCTTGTAGAAACGTATGCCCTGCTTGCAGCTGCAGAAAGTGTGTGTTTGACAGCAACAAGTTCGACAGTGCACAAAAGGCAAACGTGGATTCTTTTGAAGAAAAGATGTTCCATATTATCCGTGCTTTCCACGTGGCAGGCAGATGTACCGACTGCGGTGAGTGCAGCAGAGTATGTCCTCAGGGCATACCGCTTCATCTTTTCAACCGCAAGTTTATTAAGGATATAAATGAGCTTTACGGTGAGTATCAGGCAGGTGCCGATGCTGAGTCAAAGGGTCCGCTTACAGACTTTACTTTTGATGATGCAGAGCCAAGTGTTGTGGCAGAAAGGGGATAATGTATGAAAAAAATAGCTAAAGCAAATTTAAGCGCATTATTCCGCCTGATTGCAGAAAACAGAGATTTGTATCTGCCCGTTAATGTGAGCGGTCAGGTGAACTTTGCCGCTTATACTGAGGATGCCAAGGTGGATCTTGACACACTCAAAACCGTAAAATCCCCTAAAGACGCATTCTTTCCTCAAAGTGAAAATCTTTATACCGTAACCAAAAACGATGGCAAAATGAAGATTGAGCCGGAAGCCTTGAAGGATAAGGACTTTGTTGTATTCGGTATGAAGGGCTGCGACGTTAAGGGCATTGAGGTTTTAGACAGAGTGTTTTTATCCGAGCCTGTTGACAGCTTTTACGCTGCAAGAAGAGCCCACGGCACTATCGTTGCACTGGCTTGTAACGAGCCTGAGGAGTCTTGCTTTTGTAAAGTGTTTGGCGTTGACTGTGCCGAGCCTACTGCTGACGTGACAGTGTGGATGGCAGAGGACGTTATGTATTGGAAAGCACTTACCGATAAGGGTGAGGCGCTGACTAAGTCACTGGCTGAGGTTTTAGAGGATGCAGACAGCTCCGATGAAGCCGCAGTTGAAAATAAAAAGGCTGCTATTCATAAGATAGTTGAAAAACTGCCCTATTCCAACCTTTCATTAGAGGGCTGGAACGGCGACGTTTTAACTGAAAAATTTGACTCTGCCCTTTGGGAAGAGCTTTACAAGCCTTGCCTTGCCTGCGGAACCTGCACCTTCGTATGTCCTACCTGCCAGTGCTACGACATCAAGGACTACAACACAGGCAACGGCGTACAGCGTTACCGTTGTTGGGATTCTTGTATGTACTCCGACTTTACCATGATGGCCCACGGTAACAACCGTACCAGCCAGATGCAGCGTTTCCGTCAGAGGTTTATGCACAAGCTGGTATATTTCCCTGCAAATAATCAGGGTATGTATTCCTGCGTGGGATGTGGCAGATGTGTTGACAAATGCCCGTCGGCATTGAATATAGTTAAAGTAATAAAAGCATTTAGTAAGGAGGGTGAAAGATAATGTGCGATTGCAACTGTCATGAAAATTACACACTGGATACCTTGATTCCCAAGGTTGGCATTATCACAGATATCCGTCAGGAAACACCTGATGTAAAAACCTTCCGTGTAAACGCACCTGAGGGTGGAAAACTGTTTGAGCATCTGCCCGGTCAGTGCGCTATGGTATGTGTTCCCGGTGTAAGTGAAGGTATGTTCTCCATAACATCTTCACCCACTAATAAGGAGTATCAGGAATTCAGCATTAAAAAGTGCGGAATTTTGACCGATTATCTCCACAGCCTTAACGTGGGCGACGAGATCACCGTTCGAGGACCTTACGGCAACAGCTTCCCCGTTGAAACCGAGCTTAAGGGTAAAAACCTTCTGTTTATCGCCGGTGGTATCGGACTTGCTCCTTTGCGTTCCGTTATCAACTATGTGTTGGATAACCGTGAAAATTACGGCACTGTTGACATTCTTTACGGCTCCCGTTCTGCTGACGATTTGGTTCAGCTGAAAGAAATTCAGGAAGTCTGGATGAAAGCAGAGGGTGTTAACGTTTATTTGACTATCGACCGTGAGCAAGAGGGTTGGGACGGTCACGTGGGTTTTGTTCCTTCCTATCTTAAAGAGATCGGCTTTGATACCAACAAGGTAGCCTTAGTTTGCGGACCGCCCATTATGATCAAATTCGTATTGGCAGGCTTGCAGGAAATGGGCTTTACCAAAGAGCAGGTCTATACAACATTGGAGCTTCGTATGAAATGCGGAGTCGGTAAATGCGGCAGATGTAATATTGGTTCTAAATATGTATGTAAAGACGGACCTGTATTCCGATTTGATGAAATCGATGAATTGCCCAACGAATACTAAGAAAGGACTGATATTATCATGGAAAATATGGTAAACGTATATTTTTACGGTAAGAAATACAGCGTTCCCGCAGATCTCACCATTATGACCGCTATGGAATATGCAGGCTACACCTTAAAAAGAGGTTGCGGCTGCCGTCACGGTTTTTGCGGTGCTTGTGCAACTATTTACCGTATCAAAGGAAAAAATGAGCTTAAAACCTGTCTTGCCTGTCAGACACAGGTGGTTGAGGGTATGTGTGTAGCAAGTATTCCTTTCTTCCCCACAGATAAAAAGCTCTACGATATTAACGATATTGAGGCAAAGCGTCAGATCATGATGGAGCTGTACCCCGAGATTTACAGCTGTATCGGATGTAACGCCTGCACTAAGGCCTGCACTCAGGACCTTAACGTTATGCAGTATATTGCCTATGCTCAGAGAGGCGAGTTCGAAAAATGCGCTGAAGCATCTTTCGATTGCGTTGGCTGTGGCTGCTGCACTGTAAGATGTCCTGCAGGTATTTCTCATCCTCACGTTGCACTGCTGGCAAGACGTTTGGTGGGCAAATATATTGCCCCCGAGTCAAAGCACCTCGCAAACCGTGTGGACGAGATCAACTCCGGCGCTTATGACGAGCTGATTGAGGCAATTATGCAAAAGCCTATTGCTGAGATGCAAGAGCTTTACAACACAAGAGATATTGAGAAATAAGGAGGGATAAGTATGTTTACACCTGAAATGCTCCAGTCGATCAAAAAGGTTGAGGCTACCCGTGAAGCCAGAATGGGCACTGAACCCAGAAGAATGACTGCAGAGGAAAAAAGTGAGCTGTTAAAGGCATACCATCCCGACTACCGTGCTGATGGCTTTGCTGAGATTAAGATTGGCCCTAACAAGGGCGAGAAGGTTCCCGCAGAGCTGGGACATTTACTTCACTCTAACAGCCGCATTTTAAATGCTAATATAGATTTAAACAAGGTTGATTACGACGTTGACGTTTTGGTTATCGGCGGTGGCGGTGCAGGTGCATCTGCCGCTATTGAGGCCCACGAAGCCGGCGCTAACGTTATGATCGTAACAAAGCTGCGTATTGGTGATGCCAACACAATGATGGCAGAGGGCGGTATTCAGGCAGCTGATAAGGAGAACGACTCTCCCGTTCAGCATTATCTTGATGCTTTCGGCGGCGGTCATTTTGCCGCAAGACCCGAACTGCTCCGACGCCTTGTTATGGAAGCTCCTGATGCTATCCAGTGGCTTAATAAATTGGGCGTTATGTTCGATAAAGACGCTGATGGCAATATGGTAACCACCCACGGCGGAGGTACTTCAAGAAAAAGAATGCACGCTTGCAAGGACTATTCCGGTGCAGAAATTATGCGTACACTCCGTGATGAGGTAATAAACCGTCAGATCCCCGTTGTTGAGTTTACCTCAGCAGTTGAGCTTATTAAAGACGATAAGGGTCAGGTTGCAGGTGCTGTTTTGCTTAATATGGAAACCGATGATTATATGGTTGCCAAGGCAAAAACAGTTATTATTGCCACCGGCGGCGCAGGAAGACTTCACTATCAGAATTTCCCCACCTCCAACCACTACGGCGCTACTGCTGACGGTTTGGTGCTGGGCTACCGTGCAGGTGCACCCTTGCTTTATCAGGATACAATTCAGTACCACCCCACAGGCGTTGCTTATCCTGCACAGATTTTCGGTGCGTTGGTAACCGAGAAGGTACGTTCTATCGGTGCTATGCTGGTCAACGTTGACGGTGAGGCATTTATGCACCCCTTAGAGACTCGTGACGTTTCTGCCGCATCTATCATCAGAGAATGTTCTGACCGTGGCAAGGGCGTTCCCACACCCACCGGCTTTGGTATCTGGCTGGATACTCCTATGATCGAGCAGCTCCACGGTGAGGGTACTATTGAAAAGAGAATTCCTGCTATGCTGCGTATGTATTTAAACTACGGCATAGATATGAGAAAGGTGCCGATCCTTATTTATCCCACACTGCACTATCAGAACGGCGGTTTGGAGATCGGTGGCGACGGATTTACCAAGGCTATTGACAATCTGTTGGTAGCAGGTGAGGCAGTCGGCGGTATCCACGGAAGAAACCGTTTGATGGGCAACTCACTGTTAGATATTATCGTGTTCGGCAGAAATGCAGGTAAGGCTGCTGCCGCAAAGGCAAAACAGGTTGAGCTTGGCGCTATGACCTTAGAGCACATCAACGACTACGCTAAAGAACTTCAAAAAGCAGGTATTGAGTCAAATGATGTTTCTCCTTTGCTGTTGCCGAAATACGCACGTCATGAGAGATAATTTTTATAAAAGCAATAGGTAGGGCGGAAACGTAAAACAGCGTTTTCGCCCGACCTTGCGTAAAAATAAAATGTTTAAACTGAGAAAGGAAATGTACTTATGTCACTTTTCGGCGGTGTAATTTCCGTTAGCGGAATTACTTTTTTGATGTTCAGTGTTTTTGTTATTGCCGCAGTGGGTTATGCACTGGGACGTATAACAGTAAAAGGCGTTAATCTGGGCACAGCAGGTGTGTTTATCGTAGCACTGCTGTTCGGTTGCTTTTTCTTCACACCCTTGGCAGATCAGCTTCCCAATTACACAGATAAAGCGTTAAAGATAGTTGAAAATTTAGGTCTTATTCTGTTTGTTACTTCAGTTGGCTTTATTGCAGGTCCTAAATTCTTCAGCAATATGAAGAAAAACTTTAAATCCTACGTTTTACTTGGTCTGCTTATCATAATCGCAGGTGGACTTTCAGCAGTTGCTTGTATCTATTTAGGTGAATTAGTGGGTTACGGCTCCACTATCCAGACCCGTGAAGGCTTTACTGCTATGATAGTTGGCTTGCTTTCAGGCTCACTTACATCAACTCCTGCTTTCTCTGCAGCAAAGGATACAGTTGCTACCCAGTATGAAAGCTTGGTTTCAGTTGGTCACGGTATTGCTTACATATTTGGTGTTTTGGGCGTTGTTTTGTTTGTTCAGCTGGTGCCCAAGCTTTCAAAGGCAAATATGGAAGAGGAAAGAGCAAAGTTAACTCAGGTGTCTGAGGGTGCCACTAAAAAGCCTTACACCGGCAAGCTTATACATATCGACTCCTTCGGCTTTGGTGCGTTTGCACTGGCTGCTATTATCGGAGTTTTGGTGGGTATGATCAAAATTCCCTTAACCGCAGAGGGTTACACATCACTGTTTGCAGGTGAGGGAATAAAAGGCACCGCCTTCTCGCTGACTACCACCGGCGGCTGTCTCTTGATGTCACTGGTTTTTGGTCATTTTAGCAGAGTAGGAAAGGTAAGCATTATGCCTCAGGAATCCACTCTTAAGGTGTTCCGTGAGTTGGGTCTTATGCTGTTCCTTATCGGTGCCGGTATTCCCGGCGGTGCAGAGTTTGTGGAGAACTTCGATCCGATGTACTTTGTTTACGGCGTAATTATGACCATTATTCCCATGATAATCGGCTTTATCTTTGCAAAGTATGTGTTAAAACTCAGTTTGCTTAACAACTTAGGCTCCATCACCGGCGGTATGACTTCAACCCCTGCATTAGGTACTCTTATCAACACTGCAGGTACTGAGGAGGTTGCTGCTGCTTATGCTGCAACTTATCCTATTGCCTTGATCGCAGTTGTGCTGGTTTCTCAGTTCCTTATTATTATATTCAAGTAAAGGAGTAGCTTTTATGCGTGAGATCAATGTAAGTGTAATCACAGATGTTGTTGAAAAGCTGTGTATAGAAGCAAACAATCATCTGCCCCAGGACGTTAAATGCGCTATCAGAAATTGCCGTAAATGTGAAGACGGTGAGATCGCAAAGGGCGTTTTGGATAATATCATTGAAAACTTTGAAATTGCAGATAATGAAAACGTGCCCATTTGTCAGGACACAGGGATGGCTTGTGTTTTCCTGGAGATCGGTCAGGACGTTCACCTTATCGGCGGCGACTTAAGAGAGGCTGTTGACGAGGGCGTCAGAAGAGGCTATGACAAGGGCTATCTGCGTAAGTCTGTTGTAAAGGATCCCGTTCGTCGTGGCAATACCGGGGATAACACTCCTGCTATGCTTTACACCGAGATCGTTCCCGGTGAGCAGGTTAAAATCACTGTGGGACCCAAAGGCTTCGGCAGTGAGAATATGAGCGCTATCCGTATGTTTAAGCCCTCTGCAGGTTTGCAGGGCATTAAGGATTTCATCATCGAAACCGTTGAAACAGCAGGTCCTAACCCCTGTCCTCCTATGGTGGTGGGTGTTGGTATCGGCGGCACCTTTGATAAGGCAGCATTACTGGCTAAAAAAGCATTGATGCGTCCTATCGACTCTTCAAACGAAGATCCCTTCTATGCAGATTTAGAGGTGGAGATGCTCCAGAAGATCAATCAGCTGGGTATCGGTCCTCAGGGCTTTGGCGGTAAGACTACCGCTATCGGCCTTAACATCGAAACTCTGCCCACTCATATTGCGGGTATGCCTTGTGCAATCAACATCAACTGCCACGTTACCCGTCATAAATCAGAGGTGATATAATATGGAAAAACGCATTACTTTACCTTTAACAGAACAGTTGGCAAAAACCCTTAAAGCAGGTGACTCCGTGCTGGTTACCGGCACTATCTACACCTCCCGTGATGCAGGTCACAAGCGTATGTGCGAGGCATTAGCTAAGGGTGAGCAGCTGCCCTTCGATCCCACAGATGCTACTATTTATTACGTTGGCCCCACTCCTGCAAAGCCCGGTCAGGTTATCGGTTCTGCAGGTCCCACAACCAGTGGCCGTATGGACGCTTATGCTCCCACAATGATGAGCGTTGGAGCAAGAGGTATGATCGGCAAGGGCGCACGTCTGCCTGAGGTTGTTGAGGCTATGAAAAAGCATTCAGGAGTTTATTTTGGCGCTATTGGCGGTGCAGGTGCGCTGCTGGCTAAGTGCATAAAAAAAGCTGAGCTTATTGCTTATGAGGACTTGGGTGCTGAGGCACTGCGTAAGCTTTACGTTGAGGATATGCCGCTGGTGGTTATTATCGACAGCGATGGTAACAACCTTTACGAGATCGGCAGAGAAAACTATTTAAACGGAAATAAATAAAGTAAAAAGGAGTGGTTATACCCACTCCTTTTTTGCAAAAAAATAACCGAACTAAGCCCTTTGACTTAATTCGGTGAAAAAGTAGAAATAAGAACTAATTATAAACGCGAGGTAATAACATAAAAAAAGAAGAGCCTCAACTACGCGTTTGCGTGTCGAGGCTCTCGACTGGTCGGGGTGCTCTTATAGGACTTTTCCGCAAACCCGCATAAACACAGGGTTTCTCGCAGTCAAAAACAGTACATTACCCCTATAAAAGTACACGAAACCAACCAAAAAAATACGCCGAAACAGATTTTACACCACGAAT
>JAFQWA010000037.1 GCA_017407705.1 Clostridia bacterium | reverse complement strand
GTAATACAAAGGCGAAACTGGCGATAAATAGTTATATAAACAATAGCAGAAAGGGCATTAACTATGATAGATCAATTTCATAAGTATTGTTGGCACGACGCGGATATTGAAAAAATCGAAATATCCTCGAACCAAATTAGTATTATGATCAATCATGATGATTATGGAAATTCAATCAAAATACTTTGTAATGACGTAGTGGGATTAACAGAACTATGTATGTGGGAAGATACGATTATAAGTGACGCAACACTGGAATATGTAAAAGGTGAACTGCCCACCTTTTTGCAAAAAATAAAGGATGCTCATCCGCTTAACAGTGAGTTTTATGATAACCAACCAATAAGAAACAACTTGCTGTGTCTATCAATAACACTGGTAAACGATATTGTTTTTAACATATATTGTTATAGTGTAGAGATTTATGAATAATTAAGGTTTAACCAACTGTTATAAAGAAAACCCCCGACAGATTATTTACAATCTATCGGGGGTCTTCTTTGTTTATTGAAGAGCAATTTTATTATTGCAAGCAAACATCCTTATGAGAACCAATCTTTTATCAGGTGCTTTTTGGTTGCATTAACAGACGGTTTGTGTTATGATGAGGGCAAAGGAGGAGATGTATATGGCTTTTCTTTTAGGCTTTTGTAATGTTTGTTTGCTTGTGGGTATTATTACTGTGATATATGGGTTCAGTCAGCTGAGAGTTGAAGATTTAGGTAAACAGCGTGAGATTGCTGGGAGTGCCAATTTAGTTACACAAATATATGTAATATTCGTTTTGATTATTGCCGCACCGATAAAACGCCCGTTTGATAGTGAACATATATGGATAATTGTAGCGCTGACGCTATACGTTTTGTGCGCTGCAGTAAGCGGTGTATGGCTGTGTGTACTTAGCTTAAGGAAAAAGTCGCAATCGGCTAAGGTAAAAGGTCGTGTTTTTCTGACCGTTATACTCGGACTTGCCGCTGCCTTGTTTTTAGCGCTTGTGATAATGTTAGGTGAAGATTTGACTTTAGCATGTGCCTTTAGTACGTTTATTTATATTAGTTTAGGCGATGCTATGTTGACAAATATACTAAGTTTGACCGTAGTTCCTATAGTATGTTTTGCCACATTGATATTAAATATAATAGCTATATGGGGAAAGAAAAAAAGAGATTAGGGAATAATAAAAAACCGCAACTCCATTTAAGGGAGTTGCGGTTTTGTTATTTTACAGAGTATAAACGTTTTCGAGGGTGCAGATCTTTCTGGTATCAAGAACTACTTTGCCGTTAAGCTTGTCCATCTGCTCCTTGATCTGGCTGTGGCCTACCATAATAACCACCATATCCACATCATTTACAAACTTATCGAAATCATGATACTGATTATCAACCAAATCTCTCTTTACCCAAGGATCATAAACCTTAATACCGGTTGCAAGATGCTTTTTCATACTTTCCAAAAGCTGCAGTGTAGGACTTTCTCTTACGTCGTCAACATCCTCTTTGTAGGTAAGACCGTAAAGACCAACACGGCTAACGTCTTTTATGCCGTTTTCCTGCATAATGCTGTGGATACGGTCCAAAACAAAGTCAGGCATAGAATCGTTGATCTTACGGGCGGCAAGAATGATGTTTGCAAGGCCGGGATAGTCACCAACCAAGAACCAGGGGTCAACGGAGATACAGTGACCGCCAACACCGGGGCCGGGAGAAAGAATATTAACACGGGGATGCTTGTTTGCGATTCTGATGATCTCATAAACATCCATATTATCACTGCGGCAGATCTTAGCAAGCTCATTTGCATAAGCGATGTTAATATCTCTGAAGGTGTTTTCAACAACCTTAGTCATCTCAGCAGTACGAATATCGGTAACAACGATCTCACCTTTACAGAAAGCGGAGTAAACGTCCTTAACCTTATCACCGATCTCTTTGCAGTCAGCACCGATAGTACGGGAGTTGTGCTCAAGCTCGTAAACCATATTACCGGGGATAATACGCTCAGGAGCGTGAACAAGATTGATGTCCTCACCGATAACAAATCCGGTCTGCTCCACAACAGGGCGAACAAACTTGTCGATAGTTCCGGGAGATACTGTGGACTCAATAACAACAGTAGCGCCCTTAGGACAAACCTCCATAACCTTTTTAACAGCGGCAACCACGTAGCTTGCGTCTATTTTCTTGCTGTCTGCATCATAGGGAGTAGGAACAGCAACTATATACATATCTGTGGGCACGTATTCTGTTGAGAATTTTATACCTGCTTTAACTGCTTTAGCAAAAAGCTCGTCCAAGCCTTCTTCCTCAAAGGTGGTGCGACCTGCATTAAGCTCGGCAACCAAATCCTTGTTATAGTCGGTTCCCACAATCTCAACTCCGTGAGATGCAAACATAAGTGCAGTAGGAAGACCGATATATCCCAGTCCGATTACATTGATCATTATTTATTCCTCCGTTTTTTGAATTCGTCAAAGGCTTTTTGAATATACATTTCATATTCTCTGGCCTTTTTTTCGTAATCATAATTTTCTTTTATAAAATTGTATGAATTTTGCTTCATACAATTATATTCATCTCTTGGCATACTGAGCAGACTCTGGATTTTTGCTCTGAAATCTTGAACGCTGCCTGATTTGAAGTTAAGACCGTTTTGATGACTGCATCTGTCAACGTTGATATTGTTATCCTCAGATAAAACCGGCAGACCACAGCTTTGAGCGTCATAAAAGCTTAAACTGCACTGCTTTGCGAAAACAGACAAGTCAGCTGCTTGGTAAAACTTAGGTAAGTCGGGATATTTTTGAGTGGGGAACCTTATAATGCGGTTTTCGGAGCTTGAAAACAGCTCTTCCACCTCTTTGCCGTATTCACCCACTGTGTTGCCCACAACCACCAAAACCACATTTCTGTCAGAGTCAAACTTTTTGAGAAAAGCCTCAGCCAATAATTTGCCGCCCTTAGCCTCATCAAGCTTGCCGGTGTAAACCACTACAAAGTCGTTTTCGCCGATATTATTTTCCTGACGGAATTTGGATTTTACCTGCTCGTCAGGGTAGAACAAAAGGGAATCGGAGCCGTAAGAGATCCAAGGGGCTTGCGATAAGGGAATACCCAAATGCTTATTAACGTAATTATCGTCCTGAGTTCTGATAACGGTAATGTTGTTTTTAATAATTTTTGGGGTAATAAACAGCTTGTAAAACTTCCTGAACAGCTTGCTGAATTTATTGGTGGTTGCCATTTCCAGCATATGACTGTCTGTAATCAGGGCATAGGGAAGCTTTTTTGCTTTTGAGATGTATGACATACCTGTAAAGGTGTCGTTGCCGTGGACAAAAACAATATCCGGAGAAAGCGCTTCAACTGCTTTGAAAAGCTGACGTCCGTGAATAACACGGTTAGCAATCAATTTTTTTATAGGCAGGTCAACACGGATTATCTGAACACCGGTTGCTTTGGTGTATTCAGCATCTCGCTGTTCAATATTATCTGCCCCGAAAAACGAGCCTGCAGCTTTTACAATACCTTCGGGTTTGGATGTAACGATATAAGTTTTATGTCCAAACATAGCTAAATATTTAGGGACTATATTTATTTGATATCCAACATCAGGAATGAAATAATCTTCAATATTTACAATAACCAAACCGACACCTCAATCAATAGTTTTAATTATTTTAGCAGGTACGCCCCCGATAATACAATGACCCTGTTCAAATGATTTGGTGACAACAGCACCTGCTGCAACAACGGTGCCTTCACCCAGCACGACTCCGGGTAAAACCACACTGTTCATACCTATCCAGCAATTGTCGTTTATCACAATATCTTCACCGGAAAGGTGTTCCTTTAAATTCTTAGGGTCGTGGTTTGTTGTTATAATGCCCACATTGGGAGCAATATGAACATTTTTTCCAATGATTATCTTACCGTCGTGGTTTTGGAAATAACAACCCGGTGTTTGAAATGCGTTCAAGCTATCGGGATGAAATTCGATGTTATTTTTATTAGAAACAATAGTGTTTTTATGAACAGGCCAGGGAATTCCTGATGAGATTCTGTGGGGGATTCCTTTTAATGCCCAGAAAAATCCCATTCGTTTTTCGTCAAAGTAATATCCTTGCAGATATTTCTTTGGATAAAAAAGTGATAAAAACAGTTTTAAAATTACCGAAACGGGTTTTGAATACAATATCTTTTTCACTTAAAACCTCTCAAATTTCACATTGTATTTAAAGCGACGCTGCCTTAGAAAACACATTTGGCGCCGGTGGTTAATTTTCAACAAAATCCAGTAAGCTTTCTCGGTATTTTGCGTCATCACTGTATGCGACCTTCATAAACGCGTCGCAGTTGTCAAAAAGCTCCTGCTTGTTCAAAGAGTTGTAATAATCATAAACTTTATCAGCAACGCCGTCTTCTTCAAGATCTACGGCTACACCAAAGCCGTACTTTTCCACGATCTCAGCCATATAGGTATCGGGAGAAACTACCAGCGGCATACCCATTATAGCAGCACTGTAAAGCTTGTTGGACAAAGCATAGTTCAGCACGGGTGTATTATTACCGTAAACGTTTATGGCGATATCGGTTTGCATATAAAAGTCCGGCAGCTCGTTGCGCTCAAATCGCCCAATAATCTCAACGTTGGTTATGTTGTTATCATCACAATAATCCTTTAAATTTTCTGAGCCTCTTCCGATAAATTTAATTAAAAATCTGGGGTCGTTTTTAAATTTATCAATAAGCTTACATTGAACATCAATAAACCTGACAGAACCCACAAACGATAACACAATAGGAGCGTCATCAGCGCGTTTGCGACAACGGTACTGCTCAACCAAAGCTCTGTCGATTTCTTGAATATTGTGGGATATTACATAATCGCCTTCAGGAAGAAAGCTTGTGTATGCAGGAGATGTTATGGTGGTGAGACCGGCACTTTTCACAACGGAGTTGGTCAGTTTACCTTGAATGCCAAATTCACCGGAATAATCTCTTATATCAAGAACGTATTTAGATTTGTATCGGCCTTTAAGCCACGGTAACATAAGCCAGGCGGTTTGGGTGGGGAAAACAATAAGCTTTTCGTAACGATGTTTTGTTAAGAATTTTATGAGGGCCAGATAAAATCCCAGATACGGCAATGCCTTTCTTATAAGAGAAACATTGGCGGGAACAGTTTTAAAATATTTATAATGATTTTCAGCGCCGCAAGATTCTTCAATACCGCATCTGTCCCAGTAGAAAATATCATATTTTGAATTAAGGATGTTCTGATATTTCTCAAGACACGGAGAGTTAAATATATTTCTTGTTGTAATAATACATATCTTTGCTTCACTCATAAGATACACAAACCTCGCGATTGCTTTCAAAACAATAAATCTTTAATCCTTATTATACAATTTTTAGGGGGTATATGTCAAGATTTTAAGTGGCATTTCGACAAATTTTTCACAATTTTTAATACAGTTGATATTAACGGATTTTTATGGTATAATCAGTCCATTAAGAAAAAGGGTGGACTGTAATGACAGCAGTTATTGATTACAACGCAGGAAATATACAAAGCGTGAAGAATGCACTGGAAAGCTTAGGTGAGTCGGTGGTAATAACAGCCGATGCTGATACCATACTTTCAGCAGACCGAGTAATATTGCCCGGTGTAGGTGCCTTCGGCTTTGCTATGGACAAGCTTAAAGCCGGTGGACTGGATAAGGTTATAAGACAGGTAGTTGAGAAGGGTATTCCTTTTTTGGGAATATGCTTAGGCTTGCAGCTTTTGTTTGAGGAAAGCGAGGAAAGTCCGGGAGTTTTTGGACTTGGCTTGTTAAAGGGGAAAATACTGAAAATACCCGAGGGTGAGAACATAAAAATTCCCCATATCGGCTGGAATTCCCTTGAAAAAACTAAGGACTGTCCTTTGTTTTACGGCATAGAGTCGGGGGATTACGTTTATTTCGTACATTCCTACTATCTTAAGGCAACTGATCAGTCAGACGTTTCTGCCAACACAGAGTATTCCACTACACTGAACGTGGCGGTAAGCAGGGGTAATGTGTTTGCAACTCAGTTTCATCCTGAAAAGAGCGGCAAAACAGGACTTAAAATACTTAAAAATTTCATTGATTATAAAGGATGAGCAGTATGCACGCAAAAAGAATAATACCCTGCCTTGACGTTAAAGACGGCAGAGTGGTAAAAGGCGTTAATTTTGTAAATATACGTGATGCGGGGGATCCCGTTGAGTGTGCCGCTGCTTATGATGCCGCAGGGGCAGACGAACTGGTTTTTCTGGATATAACCGCTTCCAGTGATAACCGTCCTACCGTTATTGAAATGGTAAAGGCAGTTGCAAAGCAGGTGTTTATTCCATTTACAGTGGGTGGCGGAATTCGTACTGTTGAGGATTTTCGTGCTATGCTCAGTGCAGGTGCGGATAAGGTGGCGGTTAATTCCGCAGCCATTAAAAATCCTCAGATCATTTCCGATGCCGCTGAGGCTTTCGGCAGTCAGTGTGTGGTTTTGGCGGTGGATGCCAAACGCAAGGATAACGGCGGCTTTACCGTTTATTTAAACGGCGGCAGAGTGGATACGGGGCTGGATGCCATTGAGTGGATAAAAAAAGGCGTTAGTCTGGGTGCAGGTGAAATACTGCTCACCAGTATGGACGCTGACGGCACTAAAGCAGGCTTTGACAATGAGCTGTGCGCTCTTGCATCACAGGCGGTTAACGTTCCGGTTATCGCATCGGGCGGTGCGGGAACTATGGAGCATTTTTACGATGCGTTGACTGTTGGTAAGGCAGATGCAGCGTTGGCTGCGTCACTGTTCCATTTTAAAGAATTAGAAATAGTTGATCTGAAAAAATATTTAAGGTCAAAGGGAATAAGTGTAAGATTATAATTAAAAACCCAGCACGGATTTAATGCCGTGTTGGGTTTTTGTGCATTTAAACGTAAGGAGCTAATGTTATGAAAATTTATCAACCCACCAATTTACCTACTGAAAAAACCACCGTGCTTTGCATTGCAGCACATCAGGATGATGTGGAAATGCTGGCATCCTTTGCCATTGGTGATTGCTACGACAGCGACAGTGAATTTTTTTCGGGAGTTGTTATGACCGACGGTGCTAACAGCCCCAGAACAGGGGATTTTGCAGACTTTAGTCCTCAGCAGATGATAGAGGCCCGTGAAAAGGAGCAGATGAAAGCGGCAGACATCGGCAAGTACTGTGCTGCTTTTATGTGCGGTTATACCAGCGATGAGATAAAGCAAAACAGCGAAAACGCCATAAATGATATAGCTGATATTATTCAGCAGACCAAACCCCACACCATAGTTATCCACAATTTAGCGGATAAGCACCAAACCCACGTGGCAACGGCGATTTGCAGCATTGAGGCTATCCGACGCAGCACCTACAAACCCGAAAACTTGTATCTTGCTGAGGTGTGGCGCTCTCTTGACTGGCTGTGTGACGAGGATAAGGTGGTTAAAGCAAACTCACGTCCCGATATTACGTTGCAGCAGCTTTGTTGCTTTGAAAGTCAGGTGGCAGGCGGCAAAAGATACGATAAGGCTTGCTTGGGACGTCAGCTGGCAAACGCAACCTTTTATCAGAGTCACAGTGTGGATAATTTTGAGTATTGCAACTATTTGATAGACGGCAATGATTTACTCCATACTGATATTACCCCTGAGGACTTTATTAAAGAAAAATTGGATAATTTTTATAAATCTGTACTAAAAAACATTAAAACCCCTAAGGATTTTTATTGATACCGCATAATTAGTATGATATACTTAAATAAATATTGATTTAAAAGGGTGTCAATTATGAAAAGATTGATAAGCATTCTGCTAAGCGTAATGATGCTGTTGTCAGTGGTGGCAATTACATCAACTGTAGCATACGCGGCTGAAACCGACCCCACCTTAGGCAACGGAACAACATATTACGTTGATTCCCAAGGGGGTAACGACTCCAATTCAGGTACCAGCAGCTCTGCTGCTTGGAAAACTCTGAGTAAGGTTAATAGCACCACCTTCCAGCCCGGCGACAACATTTTGTTCAAAAAAGGCGGCGTGTGGACCGGTACACTTTACCCAAAGGGCTCAGGTGAAAAGGGTGCTCCCATCACCATCAGCTCTTACGGTACAGGCAACGCCATGCCCCTTATCGACGGCAACGGAGTGCAGTTTACCCAGGGCGGCAGCTGGATAGATGCTGCGGTTTATTTCTGTAACCAGAGCTACTGGACTGTGCAAAACCTTGAGGTTGTTAACGATTCATCAACCTTAGGCGATCGTGCGGGTATTCATTTTGACAACACCACTACCAGAACCACCCGTTACGGTATCACCATCCGTAACAATAAGGTACATAATATTGCATCTGACGGTAATGCCGGTGACCACGGTAGAATCGCAGGTATTTGTGTGTGGTCAAGAAGCTGGTATAACTCTTTCTCTGACGTTCTGATTGAGGGAAATGAAGTTTACGATGCTAAGAGTACAGGCATTATGGTAAATGCTCAGTGCCCTGCAGACACCACAAACGGCGGTAAAAATATTGTTATCCGTAATAACGTGCTTAACCGTATCGGCGGCGACGGCGTTTTGACCAACGAATGTGTGGCACCCTTAGTTGAATATAACGTAGTTAACGAGTCCCACAACGTAAGTATAGCTGCTTGTGTTGCTCTTTGGCCATTTGCTTGTACTGACTCGCTGTTCCAGTTCAACGAAGCCTACAACACCAAAACCAGATACGACGGTCAGGGTCTTGACTGTGACTATATGTGCAAAAACACCACCTTCCAGTATAACTACAGCCACGATAACGAAGGCGGATTTATGCTTATCTGCTGTGAGCCCACCAACTGGGACGGTTCACAAAAAGGCTTTAACGACGGCTCTGTTGTAAGATACAACATCTCTCAAAACGACAGACACACCTTGTTCCAGCTTACTACCAACATCACCAACACAACTATTTATAACAACACCCTATATACCGACTGGGGAATCGGCACAAACATCGTTTCTACTTATTCAAGAGACGGTCAGTATCCCGATAACACCCGTTTTTACAACAATATTTTCTATACCCTTTCTTCCAGCGGTTACGATTGGGGTGGCTGTACCAACACTGTTTGGGAAAACAACTTGGTTTACGGTACAAACGTAAACGGTGCACCTGATGACCCCAATGAAATAAACGCTAATCCTATGCTGGTAAATCCCGGCGGAGCAGGAATTGGATTTGACACCTGCGATGCCTATGTGCTTTACAATAATTCACCTGCTATCGGCAAGGGTAAGGTTATCGAAAACAACGGTGGACGTGATTTCTTCGGCAATCCCGTATCTGCAACTGAAAAGCCCAACATCGGCGCTTATAACGGCCCCGGCGTTCCCTACAACGTTCAGACAACTACCTACGAGGGTGGATACGTAACCTTGCATGACTGGGAAAATGCCTCAACCACACATAAAAACACTCAGATTCCCTTCATCAGCAGCAACACCACCACCTGGCTTTCTACTGCATCCATCACCACCGATGCTAACGTACTTGCTCCCGGCTCAACTAAGGGTATCAAGATACATAACGATCAGACTGCTGCATCCAACTGCGCTCTTGACGTGGTGGTTTATAAGGAGTGGATCGCAAATTCTATTGGAATGAGATTCTGGGTTGACGGCGGCGGTACTGACCGGTCTATCGAGATCAACTTTAAAGGCTCTGACAGTATGCATTACAGAAAGACTACCACAGCACCGGCTGACGGCGGCTGGATAGTTATTTCCTGGGACGACACACTGTATAAGAACGGCCCTGACGTGTGGCAGAATGTACAGGTTACTCCCGAAATAATGAGAAATACCACCGAGATTATGATCTACGCTAAAAGTCTTGCTGCAGGCGGCGATCTGTATATTGACGATATTCAGTATAAGATAGATCCTGCTGCAGTAACTACTGTGGCAACTGACGCTACCACTACTGCCACAACTACCGCTACCACAGTAACTACCGCAACTACAACTGCGGCTCCCACAACCACTGCTCCTATAACTACCGAAGCTCCTACTCAAGCTCCCGTGGTGGGCGGATATACCCCCTGGCAGAATTTTGAGAGCTATAATGTGGGAACAGGTAAGCCTGATTGCTTCTCAGGTAACGTTCAGACCTGGAGTAAAAATGTATTGGGCATAGTGGAAACAAGTACTATTGGCGGCGGTGCTCCAAACAGCACCAAGACCGCTTACGTAACGTCAACTAACGGTTATACCATTACTGCTGACGGATTCAGAATCGACTTTAACACAAGCGGTGTTGCTGAGTTTAGTCAGATTCAAGGATATAGAATCTGGATGAAAGCAAGTACTGACGGTGTTAAAGCAAGGGCTCACATAGCCTCTGATCTGGGCAACAATAAGGTTGCAAGAAGCAATACAGAGGTTGCTGTTTCCACCGCAGGTGCTTGGTATGAATTTGATTTCACACCCACCTTCTACTTCAACAATTACGGTTCCTTTGGATCAGGAAGTAAAACAGTAACAGCCCAGCATCTTGCAGAGGCAAAAACCTTTGGTGCGTTGTTAGCCATTCCTGCAGGTGCAACGGTTTATGTGGATGATATAGAGATAAAATACGCTGATCAGAGCGTAGTGGTAACCACCACTGAAGTCCCCACAACCACTGAAGCTCCCACTACTACAGCGGCTCCTACCACCACAACCAAAGCTCCCACTTATAATAATCCTTACGCTGTTGTGGGTGGATATTTAAGTGGTATAAGCAATAACGACGTTGCTCAGTTCATCGCTTCCTTTAATGCAGAAAACGGCGCTGAGGTTAAAGTGTTAAAGAGTGCTGACGAAATTACGACAGGTAAAATAGGCACCGGTATGGATGTGGTAATTTATACCCACGGCGCTGAAAAGTCCAGATACACCATCGTTATTTACGGTGATGTTGACGGTGACGGTGAAACCAACGCAACCGACCTTTTGATAATCAAACATCACCTGCTTTCCGTAAGCACCTTAGAGGGTAGTTATTATCAGGCGGGTAAGATTAGCAGAGGCGATAGTGTTTCGGCATCGGATATACTTACACTCAAACGAGTATTGTTAAAGGTTGAAACCATAACTCAATAATTTAATAACTGCCGTAGAACGACTATCTGCGGCAGTTATACAATACATCTTAGAGGTGATTGTTTTTGAAACGATTGATAAGCATTATTATAATAGTGGCTTTGCTGCTGTCTGTGTCGGCGGTGGCTGCCATATCTGTATCGGCAGCTGAAACTGACCCCACATTAGGCAACGGAACAACGTATTACGTTGATTCCGATGGCGGTAACGACTCTAATTCAGGTACCAGCAGCTCCGCTGCCTGGAAAACTCTGAGTAAGGTTAATAGCACCACCTTCCAGCCCGGCGACAACATTTTGTTCAAAAAAGGCGGCGTGTGGACCGGTACTCTCTATCCGAAGGGCTCAGGCGAGAAGGGTGCTCCCATCACCATCAGCTCTTATGGTACAGGCACTGCTATGCCCCTTATTGACGGTAACGGTGTTCAGTTTGTTCAGGGTGGCAGCTGGATAGACGCTGCGGTTTATTTCTGCAACCAGAGCTACTGGACTGTACAAAATCTTGAAATTGTCAATGATTCAGAAACCTTAGGCGACCGTGCAGGTATCCACTTTGATAACAGCACCACCAGAACCACCCGTTACGGCATTACTATCCGTAACAACAAGGTACATAACATTGCATCAAACGGTAATGCCGGTGACCACGGTAGAATCGCAGGTATTTGTGTGTGGTCAAGAAGCTGGTATAACTCTTTCTCTGATGTTTTGATCGAGAACAACGAGGTTTACGATGCAAAGAGTACAGGTATTATGGTTAATGCCGAGTGCCCTGCAGATACCACAAACGGCGGTAAAAACGTTGTTATCCGTAATAACGTGCTTAACCGTATCGGCGGCGACGGTATTTTAACCAATGAATGCGTTGCACCTTTGGTTGAATATAACGTAGTTAACGAGTCCCACAACGTAAGTAAAGCGGCTTGTGTTGCTCTTTGGCCCTTTGCTTGCACTGACTCCCTGTTCCAGTTCAATGAGGCTTACAACACTAAAACAATGTACGACGGTCAGGGCTTTGACTCCGACTATATGAGCACAGGAACTATTTTCCAGTATAACTACGGCCACGATAACGAAGGCGGATTTTTCCTTATCTGCTGTGAGCCAACTAACTGGGATGGGTCAAAAATCGGCTTTAACGACGGTACTATCGTAAGATACAACATTTCTCAAAACAACTACCGCGTACAGTTCCAATTAACAACTCAAATTACCAACACCCTTATATATAACAATACCATTTACACGAAATGGGGTATAGGTACAAATATTGTTGACACCTATTCCAGAGACGGCAAACAGTATCCCGATAACACCCGTTTTTATAACAACCTTATCTACAGCCTTTCTTCCAGCGGTTACAACTGGGGCGGCTGTACCAACACTGTTTGGGAAAATAACCTGGTTTACGGTACAAACGTAAACGGTGCACCTGATGATCCTAACGAGATAAACGCTAATCCTATGCTGGTAAATCCCGGCGGAGCAGGAATAGGTCTTGACACCTGCGACGCATATATGCTCTATGACAACTCTCCTGCTATCGGCGCAGGTAAAGTTATCGAAAATAACGGTGGACGTGATTTCTTCGGCAATCCCGTATCTGCAACTGAAAAGCCCAATATCGGTGCTTACAACGGCCCCGGTATTCCTTACAACGTTCAGACCACCACCCATGAAGGCGGTTACATCACTCTGCACGACTGGGAAAACGCTTTGACCACTGATAAAAACCTAAGAATCCCCTATATTACCGGCGATACCACCACCTGGCTCTCTACTGCATCTATCACTACTGATGCTAACGTACTTGCTCCCGGCTCAACTAAGGGTATCAAGATACATAACGATAAAGACTATGCAGGCGATTGCGGTATCGACGTGGTGGTTTACAAAGAGTGGATCGCTAACTCTACCGGAATGAGATTCTGGCTTGACGGTAACGGTACAGCACAGTCGATTGAGATCAACTTTAAAGGTCCCAACGGTATGCATTACAAAAAATCCACCACAGCACCTGCTAACGGTGGCTGGATAGATATTTCCTGGACCGATACACTGTATAAAAACGGCCCTGACGAGTGGAAGAACGTTAAGGTTACTCCCGAAATCATGAGAAATATCAGCCACATTGTAATCTACGCTAAAAAGCTTGCTGTAGGCGGCGACGTATATGTTGATGATATTCAGTATAAAGTAGGCGAGTATGCAGCTACAACCACTGCTACCACAGTTACTACTGCAACTACAACTGCGGCTCCCACCACAACTCAGGCTCCCACAACTATGCCTCCTTCTGCTGACGGATTCAGCTCCTTCCAAACCTTTGAGGGCTATAACATCGGCACAGAGGATCCTGATTGCTTGACAAATAATGTGCAGACTTGGGTGGCTAAATTCAAGGTTATCGGCACCGACGATATCGGCGGCGCTTATGAAAACAGCCAAAGAGCTATGTCACTTACCGCCGGCACAAGTGATCTTGGCGGTTATAGAGTAGATATGAATACACCGGCAGTTACAAGACTTAGTGGCACCACCGGCGTAAGAGTATGGCTGAAAGCATCTGCTACGGGTGCTACTGCAAAGTTCTATATGGCTACAGATATCGGAAACAGCAAGACATTATCAAATACCAAAACAGCAAGCATCTCCACTGAGGGCGCATGGTATTATTTCGATTACACAAACGATTATTATTCAAATATCTACAACAGCGTAAATGAGTGGAAAAACAGAAAAGTTACTGATGACGATCTGGCTGCTGCAAAGACCTTCGGTTTATTACTGAACGTTCCTGCAGGTGTTACAGTTTACGTGGACGATATAGAGGTAAGATACGCTGATCAGGGCACATCTGAGCCCACAACTCAGGCTCCCGTTACCACTACCGAAGTCCCCACAACCACTGAAGCTCCCACCACAGAAGTGCCCACCACTAAAGCTCCCACTTACGATAATCCTTACGTTGTAAGCGGCGGTTATTTGAGTGGCGTAACCGATAATGATGTTGCTGAGTTTATCGCTTCCTTTAATGCAGAAAACGGCGCTGTAGTTAAAGTATTAAAGAGCAGTGATGAAGTAACATCAGGTAAAATAGGCACCGGTATGGATGTGGTGATTTATGAAAACGGCGCTGAAAAGTCCCGCTACACCATAGTTATCTACGGTGATGTTAACGGTGACGGTGAGACTAACGCATCTGACCTTTTGGTTGTAAAACGTCATCTGCTTTCTATAAAAGAATTAGACGGCGGCTACTTACAGGCAGGTAAGCTTAGCAGAGGTGACAGTGTTACAGCATCGGATATGTTAAAATTGAAACGAGCACTGTTAAGTCTCGGCACCATAACTCAGTAAAACAAACTGCCGCAGAGATTACCTCTGCGGCAGTTGTATAATATGAATTTTAGAGGTGATATTTCCTTGAAACGATTGATAAGTATTGTTATAACGGTTGCGTTGTTGCTGTCTGTGTCGGCAGTGGCTGCCGTATCTGTAGCTGCAGAAGAATCTAATGTTCAGCTGGGAAACGGAACCACATATTATGTGGATTCTCTCGGCGGCAACGACTCAAATGCAGGAACCAGCAGCTCAGCTGCTTGGAAGAGTCTTGATAAGGTCAACGCCACCACTTTTAAACCCGGTGACAACATTCTGTTCAAAAAAGGCGGAGTGTGGGACGGCACACTTTACCCCAAGGGCTCAGGTGAAAATGGCGCTCCCATCACCATCAGCTCTTACGGTGACAGCTTGGCTATGCCGCTTATAAACGGCAACGGCGAATACTTTTTAGCAGGTGACCGTGATGATGCGGCGGTCTATTTATATAACCAAAGCTACTGGACTATCAGTAATTTGGAGGTCACCAACTTTGATACTGTTTTAAGAGACCGTTACGGCATACATATCGACGGCTCAAAAGGCTCACAGCAGGGCATAAAGATTATTGGTTGCCGTGTCCACGACGTTTCAAACGACGGCAACTCAGGTGACCACGGCAGACTTTCGGGTATTGCTGTCTGGAGCCGTGACTGGAACACTGTGTTTACCGACGTGCTGGTAGAAAACAACGAGGTATACGCTATCGGCAGTACGGGTATTTACATTAACGGTCTGCGTTCTTCAGGAGAAACCACCAATACAAGAGTTGCTAACAACTATCTGTATGACATCGGCGGTGACGGAGTACTGGTAGTAAGCTGTGTTAAGCCGGTGGTTGAGTATAACGTGGTAAACGAGTCCCATAACAAAAGCACCGCCGCTTGCGTTGCCTTGTGGCCCTTTGAATGTACCGACGCTCTATTCCAGTTCAACGAAGCCTACAACACCAAAACCATAGCCGACGGTCAGGGCTTTGACTGTGATTTTATGTGCAAAGGAACTGTGTTCCAGTATAACTACGGCCACGACAACGAGGGTGGATTTTTCCTTATCTGCACCGAAGCCACTAACTGGGACGGCTCAAAAATAGGCTTTAACGATGATGTTATTGTAAGATATAACATCGGTCAGAACAATATGGCACGTCAGTTCGTGCTTTCAGGCGGTATTCTTAACACACAAATTTATAACAATACCGTTTATATCAAGCAGGGCACAGTGGGTTGTGTGTTCTACGTTTTCTCAAGAGATCAGGTGAACTGGCCCACTAACACCAAGGTGTACAACAATATTTTCTACCACTTGGGTTCAGGCGGATATGATATGTACGGCTGCACCGACACCCAGTGGGACCATAATGTTTTTTACGGAACTCATCCGAACAATGAGCCTGATGATCCTCACAAAATCACCGCTGATCCCATGTTCTTCAAGCCCGGTGGTGCAACTGTAGGACTTGAAACCTGCGACGCTTACGTGCTTAAACAAGGCTCTCCCGCTATTGGTGCAGGCAGAGTTATTGAAAACAACGGCGGCAGAGATTATTTCGGTAATCCGGTATCTGCCACTGCAGCACCTAATATCGGTGCTTACAACGGCCCCGGCGTGGATTCATCCTTTGTAATGAGAACCGCCACCACCCGTGCAACACACACCACTGCTTACAGTACTGCAGCACCTACCCAACCCACCACTGCACCTACAGGCACTGATTTGGCTAGGGGTAAGGTATCCTATGCCTCATCAGCAGAAGGCGACAACACCGCCGATAAAGCCTTCGACGGTGGAAGATACACCCGTTGGTCATCAAAATTCACTGATAGCGAGTGGATATACGTTGATTTAGGTGCTGTGTATTCAGTGGATCAGGTAAGACTTATCTGGGAAAGTGCTTACGGTACTGAATATAAGATCCAAACCTCTCTTGACGGGGAATCTTGGACCGATCAGTATGTTGAAACCGCCGGTGACGGTGATATAGACGATATTTTCTTTAATGCCGCTAATGCAAGATATGTTCGTATGCAGGGCGAAAAACGTGCCACTATTTACGGATATTCACTTTATGAATTCGGCGTTTACAGTAAGCAGGTGGCAGGTACCACTCAAACACCTGCTGCTACCACCAACAAAGCTACTACTGTTCCCACCACAACAGCAACTACACATCTGAACGTAGCGTTGGGTAAAACGGTAAACGTGTCTAATATTCGCAACAATTCGTCTCCTGAGAAACTGGTTGACGGAGAAAAGTCTGATGCTGCAAAACGACTGGATATGCCCACAGGTGAGCAGTGGATAACCATTGATCTTGGCAGCACTTACAACGTGGACGGTGTGAATATTTACTGGGAAGCACGTGCGAAGGATTATACAGTGCAGCTTTCAACCGACGGACAAAGCTGGACTACCGTTCAAACCGTTACAGAAAATCCCCAAAACGGTTATCCCTCTTTAAACAAGCACACCTTTACATCCACACCTGCAAAATACGTTAAGGTTAATATGACCTCACTTTATTCTCAGTGGGGCTATGGAATTTGTGAGATAGAGGTGCTATCACCCAACACAGTCCAGGTTCAAACAACCACTGCAAAAGCTCCCACCTATAACAATCCTTACGTTGTGAGCGGCGGTTATTTGAGTGGCGTAACCGATAACGATGTTGCTGAGTTTATCGCTTCCTTTAATGCAGAAAACGGCGCTGCAGTTAAAGTGTTTAAGGGTAGTGATGAGGTAACGTCAGGTAAAGTGGGAACCGATATGGATGTGGTGATTTATGAAAACGGCACTGAAAAGTCACGCTACACTATCGTTATCTACGGCGATGTTAACGGTGACGGCGAGACAAACGCATCTGATTTGTTGATAGTAAAACGTCATCTGCTGTCGGTTAGCCCGTTAGAGGGCAGCTACCTTGAGGCGGCTAAGGTTAACAGAGACAGCAACGTATCAGCCGCGGATATGCTGAAATTAAAACGAGTACTGCTGAGCGTTGATACCATAACTCAATAAAACAAACTGCCGCAGAGGTAATATCTGCGGCAGTTTTATTTTATTTAATCAAAGAAATTTCATTGCATATTTTGTCGCACAGTAAATTCAGCTTATCAAAATCCATGGCGTTTATATAAAACTGCTCCATTTTATCGTGAGAGGCTTTTGCTTCAGTCAGCAACTGCACCGCACCGTTTATCAGCTCTTTAGTCATTTTCTTGGAAAAATTCAACTTTTCCTTGTTGCGATAAATAACGTCTTTGTTGCAAAAACGCAGGGTGTGGATACGTCGAGTGGCGGTCTGTATTTTATGCAGACTGTTTGAGGTGCAAAAGGCTAAGGATAAAGAGGGGATAAGCAGGTGCTCCAGTCGTTTGTCGGGCAAAATGGGGCCTAAGCAAGCGATTACCTCAAGTCCACGAATCAGCGCTTCATTAAGTATAACGCTCAGTATCCGGTGGGCACACTCACCCTGCTGATCCTCAATGGCAATTACCTTTTTGCAAAGGCTGTGAACGGTGTTTTCGTAAAAAATATATCCCTTTGGAGTTATGGCGCTTAAATAACACTTGTGTAACGTGGGGTTATCACCTTTTGCATCGCCAAGCTCCCGTAAGGCAAGATTTTTTGCAAACCTTTGCAATTTGTCACTGCAAACAGCGGCGCTTTCGGTTTTCATACACCCATTCAGCAGTGAGCCGATGGCAGAAATATATCTGGCGGCGTGACGGTGGTGGGCTGCGTTTTCGTTAAAAGCAGTAATGGCGTCATCGCCCGATTTAAACAGCATATCCTTATCCCAACAGTCGCCGATATTAACAATGCTTTCGCAAATACCCGGGTATTTGGGCTCGATCACGTGGGGTGCGGTGCCGTCGATAATGCAGACCTTTTTGTCAGGAAACACCACCGCATCCAGAGAGTCGGGGTCTGAACTGCAAGGGCCCAGCAGGGTGTTATCGTTACCACAGCTTTCCGCTATTTTTTTCATAAAGGTGGACTTGCCGCTACCGGGTCCACCCTTTATTATGTAAGCACGCCACTTTTCTTTGGCAGAGTAGATTTTATCAAACAAGGATCTAAAGCCGTCAGCAGAAACCGCTCCGTAAAAGAAACGGGGATTTTTTTCAATAATCATAACCAAAACTCCCTTCTAACTACCAATATTTTATTCTGTAAAATTTGTCCCTGTTACAAGAGAGTAGAGGAAAAATCGAGCAAGAGAAAAGGGGTGCAGAGTCGGGAGAAAATTTTATTTTTGTATTTGCACAACATAAATTTGATTTGTATTGTTATGTAAAAAATAAATGGGGATTTTTAAGGGCTAGCCCTTAAACCATTCGGGAAAGGGATTGCAAAGGGAAAACCCACTTCTAAAGGGTTTTCCCTTGCTGCGTCTTTTCCCCTTTTCTTCGCATAAAGAAAAGGGGTGCCAAAGCGGCATGAGCGTGAGAAAATGCAGATGATATGGCGGTAAAAAAGGCGGGCGAAAAAAGGTGACGCTAGTTAAAGGTAATGATGCCCTTCATTGTAGGGAACGGATTTATCCTTTCCGTTTTGACCTTACACCAGCATCAGCAGGTCCTCAGGGTCAATATGAGGCTGCAGTGTGCAGTTTATGGCGTGGGCAATAAGCTGAGCGGCACGATCAATCAGCATATCTATCTCACGGGGCGTCACCATCATCATCTGAGCATTGTTTTTAATATCCGCACTTTGGTTTTCGGTTATATCACGCACTAAGGTCTGGGCATCCACCACTGTGGGCACTCCCACTGAAATAACAGGAACACCCAAAGTGCGACTGCTCAGCTCAGCACGTGCATTGCCCACACCCGATCCCGGGGTAATGCCGGTGTCGGATAACTGCACCGTACAGCCCAACCTACCCAGCCGACGTGAAGCAAGTGCGTCGATAGCAATAACGGCGGCAGGCTTTATCTTGTCGATAATACCTATCAAAATCTCACTTAATTCCATACCCGTTTGGCCCAAAACGCCGGGAGCCACCACCGCCACTGCACGTAAGTCACCAAGTCCTGCGGATTTTGCGATCTCACCTGTAATATGACGGGTGGCAAGTATTCGGGCGGCAGCCTTGGGACCTAAAGCGTCGGGAGTTATTTCGGTATTACCGATACCGCAGACCAAAACTGTTCCGTTTTTTGGGAGCAGGTTATTAAGCTCGTTTTTTAAAGCCTTTAAATGATCACTGTCGGTGTCGGAATAGTTGAAAAATCGGGGCGTCTCAACGGTGATGTAGTTGCCGATCGGCTTTTGCATCTGCTTTTCGCCGTTTTCATCTATAACCTGAATACGTGTGATTTTGGCATCACCGCAGGATAATTCCGTAAATTTCAGCCCGTCGTTTTTATGAGGGCACACCTGATGACGTTCTATTGCAAGGTCTGTACGAAAATTCATTTTAATTCTCCTATTGCGATAAAATTTTGCAGTATTATTATCTAAAAAAAGCCCTGAAAAAATACATATTATAAAAATATAAAAAAAGACTTGCATTTTCAGTCAAAAAGTGGTATGATAACTCGTACAGGTTAATTGTCGGATGTGTGGAAAATGCCGTTTTTAAAGGCTTTTGTCCGATATATACTATAAGTTGATATTTAAACAAGCGATGCTGCTATATATAGTTTCAGCTATTGCTAAACTCGTTGGGAGGTGTAATGGATGCCGAATATTAAGTCCGCTAAAAAAAGAGTAAAGGTTATCGCAGTTAAAACTGCTCGTAACAAGGCTTACAACTCAAGCTTGAAAACTGCTATCAAAAAGGCTGACGTTGCTTTGGCTGATGGCGCAGAGAACAAGAATGAACAGGTTGTTGCTGCTATTAAGAAGATCGATCAGGCTGCTTCTAAGGGCTTGCTTCACAAGAACACCGCTGCCAGAAAGAAATCAGCTCTTCAGAAAAAGCTTAACAATGCTCAATAATTTTTAAGAGTACGAACTTTTAGTTTCGTACTCTTTTGTTTTGTAAGGAAAATGTGGATTGTGGAGGCGCCGTCCCCTACAACAAATAAATTATTTTTCAAATTATGATTTGTTTTTCACTTTAAATGTAGTATAATAATATAAACCACTAAAACGGAGGATGTATAATGTTTTTCAAAAAGTCTAAGTTTGATAATTCAAATATCGACTTTCTTATTGTAGGACTGGGCAATCCCGGTGATAAATACGATCTTACCCGTCACAACATTGGCTTTATGACTATTGATTATATGGCGGATAAGTTGGGTGTTAAGCTTAACAAGTTAAAGTTCAAAGCCCTGTATAACACTGTGGATGTAAACGGCAAAAAGCTTTTACTAGCAAAGCCCCAGACCTTTATGAACAATTCAGGCGAAAGCGTTAGAGACATTGCATCCTTTTACAAGATTCCCCCTGAGAAGACTCTTATTATCTTTGACGATATTTCCTTAGAGCCGGGACTTATGCGTATTCGCAGAAAAGGGTCTGACGGCGGCCATAACGGAATTAAAAACATTATTTATTTAACCGGTGTTGATACATATCCCCGTATTAAAATGGGAGTTGGCGCAAAGCCGCACCCTGACTATGATCTGGCTGACTGGGTGTTGTCTAAATTTAAAAAGGATGACATTACAAAGGTGGAGGATGCGGTAAAGAAGGCTTATGATGCCGCACTGCTGATTGCCGACGGTCAAATAGATAAAGCTATGAACCTATATAATTCCTGAAAAGGTTGGTAATATTAAATGGAATTTTTGCGTAATGCCTTACGCAACACCACGGAATACCAAACCGTAGCGGGTGCTGTGGGACTAAACCGAGTGCCCGTTATGGCAACAGGACTTTCCCGTGTGCACAAAGCGAATATGATTGATACACTCCCTGTCGATACTAATCGGCGGGCACTTGTCGTTGTGGCAGATGAGGGTGAGGCACAGCGTTTGCAGGAAGACCTTTTGGCTATGGGCAGGAAATCTATGGTGTTCCCGTCCCGTGATCTGTGTTTTAGAGCCATTGAAGGTGTATCACGAGAGTTTGAGCGTAGTAGAATAGGCGTTTTGTCAGCCCTTAACGACAATAGAATCGATACGGTTATTGCCTCTGTTGAATCGGCAATAACTTACACTATCCCGAAGGACATTATGCAGCAGCTTACCCTTTGCTTAAAGCCTGCAGATGCCTTGTCGGTGGAAAATTTGATAGAAACCTTGGTCCACAGCGGCTACACCCGTTGCAAAATGGTGGAGGGCGAAGGTCAGTTTGCGGTGCGTGGCGGTATTGTGGACGTGTTTGTGCCGGGCACTTTGCACCCTGCAAGAATTGAGTTTTGGGGTGATGAGATCGACTCTATATCCCTTTTCGACACTGTTTCACAGCGCAGAATAGACAGTGTGGAGGGAATAATAGTTCCCCCTGCCAGAGAGGTGCTGTATGAAAACGGGGTGCAGTTTGCAGAGCAGCTTAAAAGCTTTGCCACGTCTCTTTCACAAAAGCATCTTGTAGCAAAGGAAAACATTTTCAGTGATGCAGATAAGCTGCTTTCGGGAGCAATGCTGTCAAATATAGATAAATATATGCCCCTTTGCTATAAATCGCCCGAGACCTTATTTGATTATATTGATAATAGCCTTGTGTTTTTGGTAGAACCCTCTAAAATAAGCGAGAGGCTTCGTTCTTTTAGTTGGCAGCAAAATGAGGATATGAAATCCCTGTTTGAAGACGGGATTTTGTGCCGTGGCTTGGATAAATTCACCTTATCAAGTGATGAGTTTATTGCAAAGCTTGATAACTCTGTTACGGTTTTAATGGAAACCTTTTTAACGGGGTCAACTGCGTTTTCCGTTAAAGAACTGGTTAGCTTTGACCTTAGAACACTTGCATCCTGGGGCGGTTTGGTTGCCGACCTTACTGAGGATCTTTCAGCTTGTCTTAGCAAAAAGCAGGCTTGTGTTATTCTTGCAGGTAGTGAACGTGCCGCCATAACACTGGCGGATAATTTGCGGGATCAGTCATTACCTGCCACCTATTATCCCAACGAGCCTTTGGTCAAAGCAGGACAGATCTCGGTCACCACAGGCGGTATTTCCTCGGGAATAGAGTATCCCGAGGCAGGGGTATCGGTGTTTACTCAGAAAAGCACCTCAACCAACAAAAAGCGGAAAAGATACACCCAAAAAGGCTCTGCTATCGGCTCACTGGATGAGCTGAAAAAGGGAGATCACGTGGTCCACTCGGTTTACGGCATCGGCATATTCGACGGTATCAACAAAATCGAGACCAACGGAATTATCAAGGACTATATCAAGATCAAGTTTTTAAAGGACGATATTTTATACGTGCCTGTTACTCAGCTGGATTTAGTATCACGCTACGTGGGTGCAGGAGAAAATTCCAATATAAAGCTTAACCGTTTAGGCGGCGATCAGTGGATAAAAACCAAGGCAAGGGTTAAGGGCGCTGTTAAGGATATGGCAAAGGAGCTTATCGCTCTTTATGCCAAACGTATGGCTGCCCCGGGCCACGCTTTCTCTGAGGATTGCGATTTGCAACACGATTTCGAGTACCGTTTTCCTTATGAGGAAACCGAGGACCAGTTAAGATGCGTGGACGAGATTAAGTCGGATATGCAACGGGCAGTGCCTATGGACCGTTTGCTGTGCGGTGACGTGGGCTTCGGTAAAACCGAGGTGGCATTACGTGCCGCCTTTAAGTGCATTGCCGACGGTAAGCAGTGCGCTGTGTTGGTCCCCACCACCATTCTTGCCTGGCAACACTATAAAACTATGCTGCAGAGAATGGAGGGCTTTCCCATTAACGTGGAGATGATCTCCCGTTTCAGGACAGCCGCTCAGCAAACCAAAATAAAGCAAAACCTAAAACGTGGTCAGGTGGACATCATTGTAGGTACCCACCGACTTATCTCCTCAGACGTGCAGTTTAAGGATTTAGGCCTTTTGATAGTTGATGAGGAGCAGCGTTTTGGCGTTGCCCAAAAGGAAAAGATAAAACAGCTTTTCCCAAATATCGACGTGCTCACGTTGTCTGCAACCCCCATTCCGAGAACACTTAATATGGCTATGTCGGGACTTAGGGATATGTCTATTATCGAGGAAGCACCGCAAGACCGTCATCCCGTACAGACCTATGTTTTGGAGCACGACAGAGGAGTGCTGCTGGATGCTATCCGTAAGGAACTGCATCGTGGCGGTCAGGTTTATTATATCTATAACAAGGTGCAGTCTATTGAGCGTGTGGCGTCTATGCTAAAGCAAGACCTGCCCGACGCTGAGATTGCCATTGCCCACGGTCAGATGAGTGAGGAGGAGCTATCCTCTGTTTGGCGCCGACTTATGGACGGCGAGATAGACGTTTTAGTTTGCACCACCATTATCGAAACAGGTGTGGATGTTTCCAACGTTAACACAATGATAATTGAGGATGCGGATAAGTTCGGCTTATCTCAGTTGCATCAGTTAAGGGGTCGAGTGGGCCGTTCATCCCGACGTGCCTATGCTTATATGACATTCCGTCGAGGCAAAGCACTTTCGGATATTGCCACTAAAAGGTTAGAGGCCATCCGTGAATACACCGAGTTTGGCTCGGGCTTTAAGATTGCCATGCGTGACCTTGAAATACGAGGTGCAGGTAACATTTTGGGCGCTAAGCAACACGGCCAGATGGAGTCGGTTGGTTATGATATGTACTTAAAACTGCTTTCTGATGCAGTTAAAGAGGAAAAGGGTGAGAAGCCCGAAAAGGCAAACGAGTGCGTGGTGGACCTGCAGGTGGGAGCACATATTCCCGAAAGCTACATTGAGAGTCTGCCTGCCCGATTGCAGATGTACCGTCGTATTGCAGAGATACGTACTGATGCTGACAGCGATGACGTTGTGGATGAGCTGATTGACCGTTTCGGTGAGCCACCCAAGGCAGTTTTGGGACTTATAGATATTGCTTTGCTCAGAAACCGTGCAGCAGCGGCAGGTATTAGTGAGATTTCCGATAAGAGCGGCAGTATGCTGCTTTATATCACATCCTTAGAGCTTGAAAAAACCTCCCACTTAGCATCACAGCTCAAAGGCAGAGTTATGATCTCAGCGGGAGACAGACCTTATATTTCTGTAAGAGCACTGAAAAATCAGCATCCCATTGACACACTTCGCGAGGTGTTGGACGTGTATGCACCCCAAGGTTAAATGTTGCCCTTGATTCTGTCTAAAGCACCTTTTTCCAGTCGGGACACCTGTGCCTGAGATATGCCGATCTCGTTGGCAACCTCCATTTGAGTCTTGCCGGCGAAAAATCTCAACTGCAGGATCATACGTTCTCTGCCTGAGAGATTTTTAATGGCTTCTTTTAAGAGAATTTCGTCTAACCAACCACGATCGTCGTTTTTGTCGCCAACCTGGTCCATAACGTAAATGGTATCGCCGCCGTCGGAATACACCGGCTCATAAAGTGATACCGGTTCAACGATGCTTTCCAGTGCCATAACCACGTCTTCACGGCTCATATCCAGTTCCTTGGCGATCTCCTCAATACTGGGCTCACGCTGGGTTTTGCTCATTAAAGCCTCCTTTGCCTGCATAGCACGGTAGGCGGTGTCTTTTAACGAGCGGCTCACACGAACTGAGTTGTTATCACGCAGATATCGACGTATTTCACCGATGATCATAGGCACTGCATAGGTGGAAAAACGCACGTTTAAGGATACGTCGAAGTTGTCAATGGCTTTTATCAGTCCGATGCAGCCAACCTGAAACAGATCATCAGGGTTTTCGCCTCGGTTGGTGAAGCGTTGGATAACGCTGAGCACCAGCTTAAGGTTGCCTGAAATAAGCTGGTTTCGGGCAGACTTGTCGCCCTGACGGATTTTTTTGAGCAGCTCCATTTTTTGTGCTTCTTTTAAAACGGGAAGAGATGATGTGTTGACTCCGCAAATTTCAACCTTGTTGTTATATGAAAAAGCCATTTGATCAAATCCTTTAAATAAATTCCTATTCAAAGTATTCTCAAATGGCACTTTTTTCATTCTTAATATAAATTTTTTCAATCGACAAATTACGATTGACTTATAAAATCACGGGATAATTGGGTGCAACTATGCGGGAGGGGAAACCCCTCCCCTACTAAATGTTAATTTATATAAAATTCAAACAAAACTAAAGGGGAATTTTTAAGGGCGAGACATTTGCCCTTTTCTTTATGCAAAGAAAAGGGGTGTCAAAGCAGCATAAACGGAAGGAAAACAACAAGGCACGGATTTATCCGTGCCTTGTTTTTAAAATAATAAATTGCAATCTATATAATCTCTTTTACCACTTCGCCTGTTTCGCCGGACTTTAAAATTGCTTCCATCAATTTCATAACACGCATAACCTGAGCGTGGGTTACCAGCATTTCCTCTTCACCCTTTATCGCCTTAACGAAATTGCGGTAGTAATCCTTGCAGTCGGCTTTTATAACGGGCAAGGGATATTCTTTAATAGTATCATCAGTACGGGGTGCCATGGTTTTGGTAAGACCTGCGGCAGTAACCACCGGCACTGCATCACGGTTCTCCCAGTCGGACACCATAACGATCTTACCCTTAACTTCCCAGTCGATCTGAGCACTGCCGTTCTCACCCAGTATATACCAACGGGGATAGCTGATAAAGTTGCTGGTACCAACCTCGATATGCGCTGTCATACCGTCAGCGAAGGTGATGATCGTCTTAAATCCGTCATCCACCTCATCGTTGGTAACGTGACTCAATGTGGCGTACACTGAAACCACCTTTTCATCGGTGATAAGCAAAAGCTGGTCTAAAAGATGCACACCCCAGTCCAGCACCATACCGCCGCCGTGCTTTTTCTGGTTTCTCCAGTCGCCGGGCACACCGCGGGAGCCGTGAACACGGGATTCAATGTTAAACACCTTACCCAAAGTGTTATCACGAACTATCTTCTGAGCAGAGAGAAAGTCCTCATCTCGGCGACGGTTCTGATGAACCGAGAACTTAACGCCGTTTTTGTTTGCGGCATCTATCATCTGCTGCAGCTCCTCACTGCTTAAAGCAACGGGCTTTTCGCAAATAACGTGCTTTTTAGCGTTCATAGCCTTGATGCACACGTCCTTATGGTCGTCATTAGGGATGGCCACTGTTACAAGGTCGATGCTGTCATCATTAAGCAGGTCCTCAAGAGTGGGGTACACGTTAAAACCGTCTGCCACTGCTTTTTTGTTTCTTGCAGGGTCAATATCATAAATTCCACGGATCTCGATTATGTCAGATAAGTCCATAAGCATTCTGGTATGCCAGCCACCCATACCGCCGTAACCGATAAGTGCAAATCCGAATTTGTTGTTTTTCATAAAATTCACTCCAAAATAAAAAAGTGGTATTTGTAAAGAAAATACCACTTTTTCATCTGAATTTATACAACTTTTTTTTGAAAAATTTAAATTATTATTGCCAATTTCCTTTTATGGGATATTTTTTCAGCTTAAGCTCGACCTCTGCCACAAGGGATAACAGTGACTTTGCCTGTAAGGGATAATTTTTAGTAAGAGCGTCGCTGTCGAAAGACAGAATGTTACGCAAAGCCATCAACTCACCTCGGGTAAGTGATGATGTATCCAATCTGTCGGCAAGTCTTGCCTGATATATACTTTCATAGCCTGTGGTGATAATAATACTCTTTTCGGTGGGGATTTCAAAATTTTCTTTATTTTTAGTGCGAGAAACTGTTTCCAAAATTCGTAAAATGTGGTATATATATAATGATAAAAGATTGCCAAGCTCAGCGTGGACCTTAGTATTACCCATTCGAGCAGTCATACTGTAAATTATGTTAAGGCAATTTACTATCTGACGGCGGCTTTTCTGAAGGTCGGGGTAATCGTTTATACTGTCATCCACAGCGTCTGCCATAGCAGAGCCCTGAGGATTTTCACTGATGCCTAAAAGATAGTCGGTGGAAACCGAGTAAAATCCGGCGGCCTTTATTAAAAAGTCCAGACCGCATTCACGGATACCCTTTTCATAGTGGGAAAGCAGTGCCTGAGATATTCCCAAGTGCTCGGCTGCCTGCTTTTGGGAAAGTCCGTTTTGCTTGCGGAGCTGCACCATTGTTTTGGCAAAATTATTTTCCATTACTTTAAACCTCTTTTTTATACGGATAGTATAAAAAGTATATCACTAAGCGAGGGTAAAGTAAATATGGGAAAATATACATATTTACAAGCATTTTTTCGGTAGAAATTACAAAAAGGAAGGATCAAAAACATTATGAAGACCTATACCATTCACCTTTTACGTCACGGAATGACCGACGGTAACGAAAACGGTCAGTATGTGGGAAGTATGGACGTGGACTTATCTACAAACGGAATATTGCAGTTATCTCAGCTGCGTGAAAAATATGATTACGGCAACCCCCAACTGTGTTTTACCAGCCCTATGTTAAGATGCAAGCAGACTATGAGAATACTGTTTGATGATGTTCAGCTTGTTGAGGCACTTGGCTTGGCAGAACGTAATTTAGGTGATTTTCAGGGCAAGACCCCCGATGATCTTATAAACGATCCTTTGTATATGGACTGGATCAAAAAAGGCACACCGCCACCTAACGGTGAAACCAATGAGGGCTTTGCTGAGCGTGTTTGCACTCAGTTTGTCAGCGTTGTGACCGACATACTCAAAAGCGGCAAGACCGAGGCGGTAGTTTGCGCTCACGGTGGCGTTATTATGACTATCCTCTCAGCTTACGGATTGCCTCAGCGCAATATGATAGAGTGGATGGCGTCCAACGGCAGAGGCTTTACCATTCGTGTTACACCTTCTGTGTGGATGAGAAGCGGTATGGTAGAGGTTATAGCCGAGTATCCCAAGGGTAGTCTTGACGAGCCCGACCTCAGCAACAACCCCGTTAAGAAAGTCAGCGGCGGCTGGGGTAGTGATGAAGACGACGCTTACAGCGAGGACATTTTTTGGGCAGATTATGAGGATGAAGACGAGGAGTAAATCCCACTATATTGTAATAATGTAGGCAAGGGTAATTTTGCACAAAAAAGGTGCTTAAAATTCAGTAATGTTTTTTTAAAATTAGGCTATCTTTTTTTCACAATGGTTGTATAATAGGTGGTAAAGTATAATACTTTTCAAAGCATAGAGGTGGAACTATGTTTCAATTCAGATTTCTTTGGAAAAACCTAAAAGGACGAAGATGGATGGTAATAGTCGGTATGATGATATCGGCAATAACCTCTATGATCGTCATCATCAATCCCTATATGTCCAAAATCCTTGTTGACGACGTTATCAAGGGTGGCAAGAGGGATTGGCTTATTCCGGTGTTATTAATCATGTGCGGCGTGGTGCTCACAAGAACGGTGCTGCGTTATCTTATGATCAACTTGCTGGAATGGTCCAGTCAGCACATGATAGTGAACATACGAAAGGCTCTGTTTGAGAATCTGCAGTATCAGGAAATGCGATTTTTCGACCGCAACCGTACCGGTGATATCATCACCCGTGTAACCGGTGACCTTGACTATCTGCGTCATACCGTAGCCTGGATCACTTATATGCTCACCGATGCGGTGGTAACGTTTTTGTCAGCAGTTATCTTTCTGTTTTACGTAAGTGTACCGCTGACGTTATCCTTACTTGCAGTACTGCCGTTTTTGATACTGGTATCTATATTTTACAGTAAAAAGGTACGTCCTTTATACCGTGATATACGTTTCCGTTTATCACAGGTAAACGTGGCGGCTCAGGAAAATATTGCAGGTAACCGAGTGGTTAAAGCCTTTGCCCGTGAGGAATATGAAAAGAAAAAGTTCCTTGAGAAAAGTGAGGAATTCAGACAGGCTCATCTGAAAGCGGCTTATGCCTGGCAGAAGATAGTGCCCGTTATTGAGTTTTTTGCTCAGCTGTTAACCTTTATCACCCTGCTGGTGGGCGGTTTTCTGGTTATTCAGGGCGACATCACCTTAGGTGAGCTAACCTTATTTACAGGACTTACCTGGGCGCTTGCTATGCCTATGCGTAACATCAGCGGCTTGCTTAACGACTTGCAGAGATTTTTCGCTGCTGCTGATAAGGTTATAGAAGTGTATTATGCTAAACCGACTATAGTTGACCGTCATGATGCTGTTTCTCTTGAAGGCAGAATGAAGGGTAAGATAGAGTTTAAAAACGTTAGCTTTAAATATACCGATGAAAAGGTATTAAACAATATTTCATTTACCGCCCAGCCCGGTCAGACCATTGCCATAATGGGCCCCACCGGTTGCGGTAAGACCACTTTGGTCAACCTTATTTCAAGATTTTACGATGCCACTGAAGGTAAGATACTTTTAGACGATGTGGACGTAAGAATGAGAAAATTGTCCGACATCAGAAAGTCTATCGGTGTGGCAACTCAGGACGTGTTCCTGTTTTCCGACACGGTTGACGGTAACATCTCCTTCGGTGACCCCGATATGCCTCAGGAGCAGACTTATTACTATGCTTCTGCCGCCTGTGCTGACGGATTTATCCGTAAGATGGAGGAGGGCTACGACACCATTATCGGTGAGCGTGGAGTAGGTTTGTCAGGCGGTCAGCGTCAGCGTGTGGCGTTGGCACGAGCCATGGCAGTTAAGCCGCCCATACTTATTCTTGACGATACCACCTCAGCGGTGGATATGGAAACCGAAAAAGAGATACAGAAAAACATAAGGGAATTACCCTTTGACTGTACTAAAATTATTATTGCACAGCGTATTTCATCAGTTCGCCACGCAGACTGCATATACATTCTGGAAAACGGCAGTATTCAGGCAGGTACTCACGATCAGTTGGCAAGAACCAATAAGTACTACCGTGAAGTTTGCGAACTGCAAGACGTTGCAAACCTTCCTGAGTTTGAAGGAGGTGAGCTGTAATGGCAAGAAACAAGTATGATATTGACGAGACTTTGGATGAAAAATACAGCTCGTCTAACTTAAAACGTGCTTTAGTTTATGTAAAACCCTACACCTTTAAAATGATACTGGCGTTTGTTTTATCTTCTTGTGCATCAGTATTAAGCCTTATCGGTCCGTCATTGCTGCAAAAGGCTATGGACGTGGCTATCCCTAACAAGGATATGGCAATGCTAACAAAATTGGCGTGTATTACTCTGGGTACCGTTATAATCAGTACACTGTTCGGTGCGGTGAGAGGCATTATTATGTCGAAGGTGGGCCAGTCTTTGGTTTACGACATTCGCAGAGACGTGTTTAACCACCTGCAGGAGCTGCCATTTTCTTATTACGACAGCCGTCCTCACGGAAAGATACTTGTTCGTGTGGTTCAGTATGTAAACGCTGTGTCGGATATGCTGTCTAACGGAATTATTAACATTATCATTGAGCTGTTAAACGTAATTTTTATTGCGGTGTTTATGTTCCAGATGGACGCAAGACTGGCACTGATAATACTGGCAGGTTTACCGGTTTTGCTTACCATTATGTTTATTATCAAGCCCTTGCAACGCAAGGTAAGACTGATACACAACAACAAAAGCTCCAACCTTACTGCATACACCTGTGAGAATATCGACGGTGTAAGAGTAAGTCAGCTGTTTGACCGACAAAAAGTGAATATTGGCATTTACGATAAGCTTAGTGCCCTTACTAAAAAGGCGTGGCTTAACAGCATTTACGTTATGGGTACAGTGTGGTTCTCCACCGAGAACATATCTCAGTGGGTGGTAAGCTTTGTGTATGTGGCAGGTATTATGTGGTTTACTCCTTCTGTTGAGGTGGGTGTGCTGATTGCTATGGCAACCTACGCCTCACGTTTCTGGCAGCCCATAACTGCCCTTGCTAACCTTTATAACAACTTCCTTAACACCGTTTCTTATCTTGAGCGTATTTTCCAGACTATCGACGAGCCCGTTGATATTTGTGATGCTGAAAACGCATACAAGCTGGAGGATATGCAGGGAAACGTGGAGTTTAAAAACGTTAGCTTTGAATACGAAAAGGGTATTCGTGTTTTAAACGATGTTAGCTTTACAGTGAAAAAAGGTGAATCTATCGCATTGGTAGGTCCCACCGGTGCAGGTAAATCCACTATCGTTAACCTTATCAGCCGTTTTTATAACGTTACTGAGGGTAACGTTTATATCGACGGCAACGACATAAATGAGGTAACTATAAATTCACTGCGTTCTCAGATGGGAATTATGCTGCAGGACAGCTTCATTTTCTCCGGCACTATCGCCGATAACATCCGTTACGGTAGGCTGGATGCCACTCAAGCAGAGATTGAGGCAGCCTGCAAGGCAGTTCATGCCGATGATTTCATAAAGGAAATGGAATGTGGCTATGAAACGGTGGTAAATGAGCGTGGCGGCAGACTTTCTCAGGGTCAGAAGCAGCTGATCGCTTTTGCAAGAACTATGCTGTCGGACCCTGCCATACTTATCTTAGACGAGGCAACATCTTCCATTGATGCTAAAACCGAGCGTTTGTTGCAGCAGGGCATTGAAACTCTGCTTAAGGGAAGAACCTCATTTATCATCGCTCACCGACTGTCAACCATTAAAAGCTGTGATAAGATTATGTTTATTGACGGCGGAAGAATAGTTGAGTGTGGCAACCACGATGAGTTGATGGCGCTCCGTGGCAGGTATTACGATTTGTGTACCGCACAGACAAATGAAGAATAAATTAAAAATGCAATCGGATTTTAATCCGATTGCATTTTGTTTTTTACGGTGTTTTGTTTTTGGTGCGGTCGTTACCGGGCGTTTTGCCAAAGGTTTTTTTATAAACTATTGTAAAATAAGCAGAATCGTTAAAGCCAACCTTATATGCAATATCAGTCACGGATTCGTCGGTTTTATCTAATAAATATTTTGCTTTATTTATTCTTTCACGATTGATATAATCCGTAACAGTCATACGCATTTTTTTCTTAAAAATAGTGCTTAAATATGTGGGACTGCAAAAACAGGCCTCGGCAACTATACGGGTAGATATATTTTTGTGGTAATTGTTATTGATAAATTCAATAGCCTTTTTAACAGTGCGGTTGGTCATATGAGTTGTAATGGCGTTTTCGTTTTCAAATTCATATCCGTATTCGCTGAACAAAAGAAGCACCAGCTTGCAAGCTATATTCATATCGTTGATAAATTCAGCCATATTGGCTATTCTGGCTTTTTTAAGTCTTAAAAAATCGTTTTTAGCCTTATCGTAATCAAGACCAAACTTAGCAGTTCCTTTTTTCAGTAAGTACAAAGAACGGTCTAAATCAGTGCAAAAGGTTCCCACACAGAAAAAGCCAAACACACGGTTTTTGTGGAATATGGGGAATATGTACTCCTCAACACCCATAGGGCAGATACCGTAAAACGGGCCTCTGGTTTTTTCGCACTTCTTAGCGATTTTAGCTTTGTTAAGTACACAGTTTAAATGACAGTTATCGTCCTTTTTCAGATTGTTGCAGAAAATATTATCGTGAAAATAATATTTCATAAACATTTTCTTAACATCTGCATTAAAGTGATACATACCGTAAATATCGTGAAAATTGAGATCTATTTTATACTTTTTTACTATGTATTCTAAATGAGATTCGATGAGAGCGAGGGTGTCGTAATTAAAATCAGTTAAAGCTTTATTATTTTTCATTTTTTCACCTGATTTATATTTTATATGGATATTATAACTGTTTTAAATAAAGTTTTCAATATTATTTCCATATACTCCCTAAAAATAATCCAAAATATAATTTAAAATCCACAAAGCGACATAAATGCTTTAATGTTATAATAACTAATGTAGATAATATAAATTTGGAGGGAATATCTATGAATAGCATTTTCAAAAGAACCGTAAGCATTTTTTTGTGTTGCGCTGTTTTGATCGGTGTATGCGTTACCGGACTATTAACATCCGTTAGTGCATCATCATTGGTGATCCATGATTTTAACAGCTCAACGAGTGTTCCGTCTAACATCAGGACACTTAATTCAGCAGGTGCTCAGGTAATCACAACTGCTGCTAATGTTGCCAGTGGCAATTCACTTAAGCTGTCTTTGTATGATAACAACGGATCTATCTCAATCAACACTAAGCTTCTTGCTGAATCTTCAGGAATTAGTTTCTGGTTTAAGGGTGCTTGGAATACCTCAACTCTTTACGGAGACAAAATTTTGTCTGTGAAGTTCAGAAGCTCTACCGATGGAACCGGTGCTAACGTTGCTTCTCATCAGGCAATTGAAGTAGCCGTAAACGAGGTAGGCACAGTTTATAATGTTGCTTATCCCGCTTCTTTTACTGCTAACGAAATCAGTGCGGTTAACTCCATCGTAATTACAGTGCAAAACTGCTCCGGCGGTGACTTCTATTTTGACGATATCAAATTTATCGCTTCCGGCACAACTCCTACACAAGCTCCCGGCACAAACATAACTCAGGCTCCTGCTACAAACACACCCGGCGTTTATCAGAATCTTGCGTTAGGTAAAATGGCAGCTGTTTCAAACACAAGAAACGGTGATAATCGTGCCAGATTGACTGATGGTAAGAAGGTTCTTAACGATCAGGCTCGTCAGGATTTCCCCACCGGTGATCAGTGGATACAGTTTGATCTTTTGCAAACTGCATCAGTTGATAAGGTTGTAACCGTTTGGGAAAACTGGGCTAAGCTTTATCGCATTGAAACTTCTTCAGATGGAATTCAGTGGACTCAGCAGGCTGAAATGTCTGTTCCCACACAGCCCGGATGGCCCGGAACTACAACTGCAACATTTGCCGCTGTAGATTGCAGATATGTGAGAGTTCATCTTATTGAAAATTCAAGCCAGTGGGGTTATGGCGTGATCGAGGTTGAGGTTTACGGCACTCCTGCAGCAGGCGATCAGCAGCCCACTCAGGCTCCCACAACTCAGGCTCCCACTCAGGCGCCTACAACTGAGGCTCCTACACAGGCTCCCACTCAGGCTCCTACACAGGCTCCTACAACTGAGGCCCCCACACAGGCTCCCACAACTGCAGCACCTACAACTCAGGCTCCTGCAACAAATGCTCCTCAGTATGAAGTTAAGTCCAGATATGAGGCAGAGGATTGTGCAACTACAGCAACCGGCGCAGACAAAGTTGTTTTGGATGACCCAGCAGCTTCAAACGGTAAGGTATTACATTTCAAAGGCGATGGTGTTGGCGATGCTATATCCTTCGTACTTAAAAATGTTCCTGCAGGCGAGTATAATTTGCTGGTAAATTCAAAGTTGCTCAGCATCAGAGGTAATTATCAGTTGTCCGTAAACGGTCAGCAGGTAGGCACACCTAAGAGCTTCTATATTTCCGCTAACGATCCTGTATATAGAGATGTTTCTTTTGGAAACATTACTGTTTCAACATCTGGTGATGTAACATTAACCTTTACTGTTTCCGGTAAGGAAGCAAATTCAACCGGATACAGCACAATAATAGATTATTTCAAACTTGCAACACCCGTAACTGAAACCACAACTCAGGCTGGCACAACTCAGGCTGGTACAACTGCAGCTGAAGGCACAACAGTTGCTCCTTCAGCTGACAGATTCACATTCAAATGGAACCAGACTCCCAAGGGCTACTGGGAAGGTGGCGGATGCTCACCCACAGTAACTCCTGATGCAGACGGTGCTAAGGTTGAGTGGTCAGGCACTATCAACGGCTGGAAAGACGCTCAGGTTGGCGCTTATGCAGGCGTTCCCGGTAAGTTCGAAGGTATGGACGGTATTAAGTTCAAGGGTTATATCGGTGAAGGTCATAACTTCAACAAGGCTATAAACATTAAGATTACAGCCGGCGGCAAGATCTATTCAAAAGCAGTTACACTTACAAAGGATAACATCGAGCACGTTGTTCTCTTTGAGGGTGCTAAAACAGATGCTTTGGAAGAGATCACACCTGATCTTTACAAAGACATTACAGTTATCGTATTTGCATTCGATAAGTGGGTTGGCGAAGACACTCCTTTGAAAGTTAACGCTTACATTGGTAACTTCACTTCTTACAAGGTTGGCGACGCTGTTGAGACAACAACTCCCGATCCCGACGCTACAACAGAAGCAGTTGATACTGCAGCAGCAGAAGAGATCGTTGAATTGTTAGAGCAGCTTCCCGAAGATGCAGATGCTGAGTTCACTTATGATCAGTACATCGCATTGGAGAGCTTCCTTGAGAAATATGCAACAATCAACAACGCAACTGTAAAATATCTTGCTGACGAGTATGGTATCACAGCAGATGTTTACACAGAGCTGTTGAACCTCTACAACGATATGGATATTCCTGCTCAGGGCGAAGGCGACGAGGACACAGATACAGATACCGACACAGATACTGACACTGACACTGACACAGATACAGATACTGATGACGATAACGTATCAACAGGCGCAGCAGCACCTATCAGCATTCTGGTAATGGCTGCAGCAGCAGGCGTAGTTCTCTACAAATCTAAAAAGAGATAAATAACCCTCTTTAAAAATTAAAACCTACCGGTTAATTCCGGTAGGTTTTTGCTTTATAACAAAAAATCCACCTGATATACAGGTGGATTTTGAATTGTTACGGTGTTCTGTTTTTGGTGCGGTCGTTACTGGGGGTTTTGCCGAACACTTTCCTATACACCCTTGAGAAGTAAGCAGAATCGTTAAATCCCACTCGGTATGCAACGTTGGTTACCGATTCATCGGTCCAGTCCAGCATACGTTTTGCTCGGGTAACGCGTTCTAAATTAACATAGTCTGTGACCGTCATAGACATTTTCTTTTTAAATATAGCACTCAAATATGTAGGGTTACAGAAGCAGGCTTCTGCAATAATTCGGGTGGATATGTTTTTGTGGTAATTGTTATTGATAAATTCAATGGCCTTTTTAACAGTGTTGTTGGTCATATAAGTTGTAATGGCGTTTTCGTTTTCAAACTCATATCCGTATTCACTGAACAAAAGAAGCATCAGCTTACAAGCTATATTCATATCATTGATAAATTCAGGCATATTGTCTATTCTGGCTTTTTTGAGTCCTAAAAAATCACTTTTAGCCTTGTCGTAATCAAGACCTAATTTAGCAGTTCCTTTTTTCAGTAAGTACAAAGAACGGTCCAAATCAGTGCAAAAGGTTCCCACGCAGAAAAAGCCAAACACACGGTTTTTGTGGAATATGGGGAATATGTACTCCTCAACACCCATGGGGCAGATGCCGTAAAACGGGCCCTTTACCTCTTCGCACTTCTTAGCGATCTTGGTTTTGTTCAAAACACAGGTGAAATAGCATTCATCATCTTTTTTCAGATTGTTGCAGAAAACATTATCGTGAAAATAATATTTCATAAGCAGCTTCTTTACTTCGGCATTCAGTTCATACATACCGTAAATGTCGTGGAAGTTAAGATTGATCTTATGCTTTTTTACAATGTAGTCAAGATGCGAATCCAACAATGATAAAGTGTCGTAGTTGAATTGCGACAGTGTGTTGTTTGCAATCATTACATATCTCCCAAAATAAAACAAATATATAACTATTATAAGTGAATTGTTAAAATTTTGCAAGAAGTTTCTTTGGTATACCCCTAAAAATATTACAAATTTTCGCCTAAAATCGTCAAATATTTAAAAGTTTTTAGGAGGCGAGTATAATAATTTTTACTGTTGAATGAAAAACCTCCCTTCAGGGAACACCCTGAAAGGAGGTAAAAGATTTTTAAAATCAGTTGATTTTAAACAGCTTTTGAGCAGGTTTTAATATGGCAACACAGCCTATAACAGTGATGATAAGCTCGGGCAGCATATATCCGCCGTTGTAGGTTAAGGAGTAGAGCCAAACGTTTGCAAAGCCGTCGGCATAGTCAGCCCAGATGGTAACACCTGAAATAAAGTGGCACACAAATCTCAGTGCACAAGCCAAAGCAGCGCCCAGTCCGAAAGCTACATAGGAGTTTTTGATAACCTTCTTAAACACGCCGGATACACCCATAACGCCGTAAGCCACAAGGTAGTCGGCGAGAATGAGAATGAGATAAGCGGTAATGCCGTTAACATAGGAGAAATTGGCAAGTCCGCCGATAAGCAGGTCTAAGGTGCCCATTACAGTGCCGCAGACCATACCCCAGCCAAGTCCGTACTGCCAGCCCAGCAGTGCCAAGGGAACCATACTGAAGAAGGTGACGCTGCCGCTCCAGGGCAGTCTGATAGCTAAAAGTTCGTTTAAAACAATGGATATTGCAATGAAGATCGCAGATATCACAAGTCGCTGAGTAAGCTGTTTTTGATTATTCTTTGGCATTTTACAGTCCTCCAAGTTAAGTAAAATAAAAAAGCGCCCAAGACCCAAATAAGTCTCAAGCGTTGAGCGGTACCTTTCCCTACGCCGGCATTATCCGAATCAGGTTATATGGGTCAGAGCCGTTAGCAGACTCAATCTCAGCCGGATTACACCAGCACCCCAGTAATATGCTTTTTTGGTATTATATACCCACTTATCCCAAAATGTCAAGAGGGAATGAAAAATTTTTTAGGAATAGATTTTGGGCAAATAAAAAGACTGACACAAGCGCATCAGTCTTTAGCTCGTCCGTTCGGCTTCGGTGAACGCCTTGCTTGCACCCCACCACCGACCCTGCGTTCACAGGTCCACGACTACGAACCAGAAAAAGTATAGCACAAGTGATGTAATAATGCAAGTAAAGTGAAATCGGGCTGACACAAGCGCATCAGTCTTTCAGGGATTCGTTGTTAATTCGCCATTTCATAGTTTTGGCAATAACATAAGATCCTTCATTTAGAAATTCAGGTGAGGTGGAGCAATCGTCTGTCCAAATAACGGAACCGCTTTCTGTAAAAGAAATAGCTGTTTCTGTAATTTCGAAATGACCCTCTTTGATTTGCCATTGATCAATATTTTCAAATAACAACTCCACTGCGGTATCGTTAATACTTGTTACCAATATGCTAATAGCCAATTCGGTAAATTCGGGATTAAATGTGTATCCTCCGTTGATATGTTTAATTCCGTTGTTGGAATATTTTACGGATATAATATATCCGTCGTGAAGACCGTTTGCTTTATCTAAAAACTCGGCAATATCCTGATTATTTTTGATAGCAGTAAACTCATTCATAATAATGCCTCCTTTGCAATTAATTATATCACAAAACATAACCATTTGCAAATAAGTGATAGGTGATGCCGACTTCGTCGAATCTCGTGACGGCGATGCCGTCGTCAAAATGTCCCCACTCGCTCACCCCTTTTGGGGATATCGCTCGGGATGGACACACCGGTTCGATTCCTTGCAACAAACAAAAAACAGAGCACCTTTTTTAAGGTGCTCTGTTTTCTGCGAAAGAGTAACCAAACGGAGTAGAATCGAGGTAAGAGTAAGTAAAAGTAGTGTATCGACCCCGTTCGACAAACTTGGATTGGCGTAGCTGCATTAAACAGTATTTCTTCTAAATGTTAATATTGCTCCCAGTATTGCAAATAGTAGTCCAACCGACGCAAATATGAAATAATTAGTATTGCTTCCTACTTCATACACCGTTTGCAAATCGTTTTTAAAATAGTATACATCTACCTGTTTACCTATTTTGAAACTCGAATTATGTGTGTTTAAGTTGGCGGTTATGTTTTTGCCGTCTACTTCAAATTCTACAAAAGTAGTGTATTCAATAGGGAATTCGGGGTCTCCCGTCTTTCGCTCATCAATTTTAACGATATGTGCAGTTGCATATATGCGTTCATCAGTTGCAATGGACGAAGTAATATACTTAATTGACCCCAAAATGGCAAACAACAAACCTATTATAAGAAAAATAATACCAACTATTTTGGCGGCTTTCATCTTGCTAATCTCCTCGTCAAATTCAAGTTTGTCGAATTCATTATATCATTTTTTAAAAATAAATCAAGGCGTAGCCTTGTATATCATCAAAACGCAGTTTTGCATATCATCCGCAACGCAGTACGCGGTATATCATCATTGCGAAAGCCATACAACCTACGGTTGATGATATGCACCTTCGGTGATGATATACACGCTAAAGCGTGATGATATGCCATTGCTTTCGCAATGGATAAACAAAGAAGGAACTTTTGGTAGACAAAAGTTCCTTCTTTGTTGGTGCCGCTGACCGGAATCGAACCGGTACGAGTGTTACCTCACGGGATTTTAAGTCCCGGGCGTCTGCCAGTTCCGCCACAGCGGCAAATCTGCAAAAACTATTATACTTTTTTAACCGCCGATTGTCAAGTATAAAATCCGTTTTTTACTGTAATTTCATTAAAATAAAAATTGCATTTTGTATTAGTCTATTATATAATCAGTAGAGAAATGAGAGTATATAGTTAACTAAGGTGAAAAAGTGAAGAATTTTATTTTTACTAAACAATTTTTATCCCGTATGTTGGTCATTTCGGTGCCCATCATTCTGCAAAACCTAATAAACGTTGCGGTTTCAATGCTGGATACCTTTATGCTGATGAACGTATCCCAGCCTGAGCTGTCTGCCTCGTCGCTGGCAAACCAACCCACCTTCCTATTCTCGGTGTTTTTGTTCGGACTTTCTGCCGGCGGCAACGTACTTGCTGCTCAGTACAACGGCAAGGGTGACATTAAGACTATCCGTAAAATAACGGGTATTGCAATGCAGTTGGCACTTGCGGTAAGCGTGGTATTTTCATTTTTATCAATAGTTTGCCCTGAGCTTTTAATGAAAATATACACCAACGAAAGCCGCCTCATTACTTTAGGTGCTGAGTATCTGCGTATAGTGGGCTTTGGATATGTGTTTATGGCGGTGACCAACATATATCTGAATATGCTTCGAAGCATTGAGAATGTTAAGGTATCTATGTTTATCTACCTTGCATCCTTCTTCATAAACGGTATACTCAACTACATTTTCATATTCGGCGCACTGGGCGTTCCTGCTATGGGCATAAAGGGAGCGGCTGTTGCCACCTTAATAGCGAGAATTTCCGAGTTTATAATGGTACTGTTTTACGCCCGTTACGGCGAAAAGGTGCTGCGTTTTAAAGCAAAGCACATTTTTGTGTTCAACAAATATCTGTATATGGACTTTATAAAATACAGCGTTCCCGTTTTAGTAAACGAGTTTATGTGGGCCTTTGGCATATCCTCACAGCAGATGGTGCTGGGCAGAATGGGTGACGACGCAGTAGCTGCCGCTAATATAGTATCTGTTCTGTGCCGACTCACCACCGTAGTGGGCTTTGGCATTGCAAATGCAACCTCTATTATGGTAGGTAAGACCATAGGTGAGGGTGAGTTAAAACGAGCACGTCAAGAGGCAAACACACTTATTGCCGTCAGCGTTGGATGTGGAGTGATGTCATTTTTGCTGCTGATACTGTTTGGTCAGTTCACAGGACTTATCACCACCCTTACGCCTAATGCAATGTGGTTGTTAAAGCAGATGCTGTTTGTGGGCGCTATCTACACCTTCTTCCAGTCCTTTAACGCCACCAACATAGTGGGTGTACTGCGTAGCGGCGGTGACGTTACTTTCGGATTGGTTACCGATATAACCACCCTCTATGCAACTACAGCACTGGGTGCGGTGTTAGCCTTTGCATTTAACTGGCCGCCGGTGGCTGTGTACTTTATGATGTCCACCGACGAGTTCCTTAAAATGCCCTTAGGCTTGTGGCGACTTGCCAGTGGCAAATGGATAAGAAATATTACCCGTGACAGTGAAATAACCGATTAACGGAGGTTTTATTATGGGCAGAAGAGAGTCGTTTTTTTCAGCAATGAGAAGGCAGGGCAGTGAGTTTATTCCTTTTGAGTTTGTGCTGTGTCCGTCTCTTGTTGAAAAGTTTAAGGCACAAACCGGCAGAACAGATTATGAGGAGTATTACGATTTCCCTCAACGCAATCTGTATCTTCCTTTTGTTGGGGATGCCACCCGTTTTGATGGATATTTTGCCGATAAGACCAATCTTCAGATAAATCCCGTGTTTGGATTCGGTCAGCGTTTTTGCGGTGTGGAGCACTTCTCACACATGGAGTCACCTATGATGGATGCAGAGTGTGAGGATTTTGCAAAATACCCTTATCCCGATGCAGAAAAGGACTTTGACTGGTCGGCTCTGGATGCTCAGATAAAAAGCAATCTTGAAAAGGATTATATTTCCGTTGCACCAATGGAAATGACCATATTTGAAACCGCTTGGTATATAAGAGGAATGGAAACCTTCCTTATGGATATGTTGGCGGAGCCTGAGTTGGCTCAGCTTCAGCTGGATAACATCACCCATATCCGTGTGAAAATGGCGGAAAACTACGCTAAAGCAGGGGCAGACGTGTTGCGTCTTGGTGATGACGTTGCCACTCAGCTGAATATGATGATGTCACCTGATATATGGAGGTCTATGCTCAAGCCCCGACTTAAAAAGGTGATAGACGCAGCAAAGTCGGCTAAACCCGATATACTCATCTTCTACCACGGCGACGGTAATATGTTCGAGATTTTAGGGGATCTTATTGAGATCGGCGTGGATATTTTAAATCCCATTCAGCCTGAGTGTATGGACCCCGTTAAGGTGAAACAGACCTTTGGTGATAGGGTGTCTTTATGGGGTTGTATCGGTACCCAGACAACTATGCCCTTCGGCACGCCTGATGAGGTTGAGGCGGTGTGCACCAAGCTTATTAAAGAGGTAGGCAAGGGCGGAGGCTTGTTGTTAGCACCCTCACATATATTGGAGCCAGAGGTAAAATGGGAGAACGTGGAGGCCTTTGTTAAGGTAGTAAAAAGTCATAACGAAAGTTGTTGATTTTTAATATCTGCTGTGTTATTATGGCGGTAGAACACATAAAAAAGGAGTGCTTTTTATGAAAATGAAACGTTTAATGGCAGTGCTGCTTTGCACTTTAACAGTTGCGGCTTTAGCATCCTGTACTCCCAAACAGCCACACACTGATGCGAATGCAACCACCACTGCTACCACCACGGCTGCCACCACCAAAAAGGCAGACGTACAGACCACTCAGGGTACTGTGTCCACCACTACAGCGGCCACCGTTGCAACTACAACTGCTAAACCTGAGGATCCCGTTACAGAGAAAACCGAGTGGAAACCCATTATTTATACAAAGACCACTGCAAAGCCCACTACAACAGTCCCGGGCCTTGGAGAGAATGATTTTGCTAAAAATCCCAAATATAAATTGGTGTGGAGCGATGAGTTTAACGGCACAAAGCTCAACACTAACAACTGGGTGTATGAAACAGGCTTTGTCAGAAACAACGAGCCTCAGTGCTACACTAAGTATGAGAGAAACGTAAAGGTTGAAAACGGAAGTCTTGCGCTTACCGCAATTAAAGAGTATTACGACGGTGAGTTTGCCGTTGTGAACGACTGGGGCAGTCAGCACGGTCAGAAGAGAGCGGCTAACTACACCTCAGGCAGTATTAACACATCCTCAAAGCACGACTGGAAATACGGTGTGTTTGAAATGAGAGCAAAGATGCCCGATACCAACTGCAAAGCCGCTTGGCCTGCATTCTGGACCATGGGTACCTCTATAAACGGTGACTACTGGCCCAGAACCGGTGAGATCGACATTTTAGAGTCTTACGGCACCAACAGAAGAAAGTACGGCGCTACCGTGCACTGGTTTAACCAATCAAAGGGTCAGCAGGCTTCATCTTGGATGAACGAGTATAAGCAGGGCTCAATGGATTACACTCATCCCGAAAACTTAAGCAACGACTGGCACGTTATCGGTATGGAGTGGGATGAAAAACAGATCAGATTCTATTTCAACAGCGTTACAGTGGGTGTGTTTGACATCACTGATCCTAATATGGACGAGTTCCACAGAAAGCATTATGCAATGTTAGACTTGGCACTCACCTCCAGCGACATCGGTAAAACAAGTGCTGCAGATTTCCCCTTCAGCTACTATGTTGACTATGTTCGTGTTTATCAGAAAAGATAGTTTTAAAAGCCGCAGAGTATCAGCTCTGCGGCTTTTATATATTTTATTGAAAATATGCTTTAAGATTGTTGACATTTTTTGTGCATTATGATAGAATAACGGTGTATTTTTTGAAAAAGAGGTAAGCTTATGAAGATCAAACGTTTATTTGCGCTTTTACTGTGTGTTTGCACAGTGATCTCCCTTGCAGCCTGCACTCCCAAAGAGCCTGTGGACGATGCAACTGCAACTACTCAGCCCTCAGCAACCGCCGGTAATTCCACCACAACTGCAGCCGGTACAACTGACGGTACCGAGCCGGTAGGTGAAACTGCCACTCAGACTCAGGGTCAGACTGATGCACAAGGCACAACAACTGTTGCTACACAGCCTCAGGGCCAGACTACTACTAAGTCAACTGTTGCAACAACCAAACCCACATCCGGCAAACCTACCCCCACAAAACAGACCTTTACCGCAAGACCGACTACCACGAAAGCGGATACAAGTCATTTAGGACAGAACGATTTTGCTAACAACCCCAATTACAGATTGGTTTGGAACGATGAGTTCAACGGTACAACTCTGGATGAAGGCAACTGGACTTATGAAAGAGGTTTTGCAAGAAACAACGAGCCTCAGTGCTATACCAGAAGAAGATCTGAAAACTTAAAGGTTGAAAACGGTAATTTAGTTATTACCGCAATTAAAGAGTTTTACGACGGTGTTGACGCTATCGTTAACGACTGGGGCAGTCAGCACGGTCAGAAAAGAAATGCTAATTATACCTCTGCAAGTATTAAAACAGAGGGTAATTACGACTGGAAATACGGCGTTTTTGAAATGAGAGCAAAGCTGCCTGACACTCCCTGTAAAGCTGCTTGGCCTGCATTCTGGACTTTGGGCAAATCTATAAATGGTGATTACTGGCCCAGAACCGGTGAGATCGACATTTTAGAGGCTTACGGTACTAACAGATCAAAATATCACGCCACTATCCATTGGAACGACAACGGTCATAAGGGTAAAGGAATAGGTACATATACTCATAACGGCAACCTTAGCAACGATTGGCTGGTTATCGGTATGGAATGGGATGCACAGCAGATCAGATTCTACTGCAACGATAAGACTTTAGGTTCAGTTAGCATCACTGATCCCGCTATGGACGAGTTCCACAGAAATCATTACATTCTGCTTAACTTGGCACTTACCTCCAGCAATATCAACCAGACAAGTGCTGCAGATTTCCCCTTCAGCTACTATGTTGATTATGTTCGCGTTTATCAGAAAAGATAATTTTTTAAGAACGCAGGAACTTATCCTGCGTTCTTTTTTATATTTTTTAAAAATTTTTTAAAATCCCTCTTGACAAATCTGAAAAATATGGTATATTATAAATAGTAATCATTACTATTATGAGGTAGCAAGTATGAGATATTCAAAACAGAGGGAGATAATTTACAACGCTGTGATGAATAATCTGGTTCATCCCACAGCAGATACTGTGTATGCTATGCTAAAGGCTGAAAATCCCGAGCTTAGTCTTGGAACAGTTTACCGAAACTTGAATTTATTAGCCCAAAATGGGGATATAATAAAAATAGAGGTTTTGGGAGCGGCTGATAGGTACGACGCTAAGTCTATGCCCCATTTCCATATGATTTGCACAGAGTGTAACGAGGTTTTTGACATTCCTTACACAGTGGTGCCGGAGAATTTGGCTCAGTCGGCTTTAGATGCCACGGGTCATAGCATTACAGAGTACGATATTGCCTTTAAAGGCATTTGTAAAAATTGTAAGAAAAAAGGAGAATAATTATGGCTGTAAAATTTTATAAATGTGCTCATTGCGGGAATATTATTCATAAGGTAGAGGATAAGGGTGTTCCGGTAATGTGTTGCGGTGAGAAAATGCAGGAGCTTGTTCCTAACACAACTGATGCTGCAGTGGAGAAGCACGTTCCGATTATAACTAAAAAATGCGGTAAGGTATCGGTTAACGTGGGCTCAGTTGAGCATCCTATGACAGAAGAACATTTTATTTCGTGGATTTGTGTTGCATCTGAGGACAAAGTTATGGTAAAATACTTAAAGGCAGGGGATCCGCCCGTTGCCGACTTTGCAGGTGTGGGTAAAGACTTTACCGTTTACGCTTACTGCAATCTCCACGGCTTGTGGGCAGACAAATAACTTGTTAGAAAAATTATTTATTATAAAGGAGTTTTGACAAATGAACAATCTTAAGGGTACAAAAACAGAAGCTAATTTGATGGCTGCATTTGCAGGTGAGTCACAGGCAAGAAACAAGTACACATATTATGCTTCTAAGGCTAAAAAAGAAGGTTTCGAGCAGATCGCTGCTATCTTCGAGGAAACAGCTGCTAACGAAAAGGAACACGCAAAACTGTGGTTCAAGCTGCTCCACGGCGGTATTCCGGATACAGCAACTAACCTTTTAGACGCTGCTGAAGGCGAGAACTATGAGTGGACAGATATGTATTCCGAGTTTGCAAAGGTTGCAAGAGAGGAAGGCTTTGATCATATTGCAGTGCTGTTCGAGGGCGTTGCAAAGGTTGAGAAGGAGCACGAGGAGAGATATCGCAAACTGCTCGCAAACGTTGAAGGCGGCCTTGTTTTCTCTAAGGACGGCGATATGGTTTGGGTATGCCGTAACTGCGGTCATGTTCATTTTGGCAAAGCTGCTCCCACAGTTTGCCCCGTTTGTGCACATCCCCAGGCTTACTTCGAGCTCAGAGCACAGAACTATTAATCTTAAAAATAAAACCGCTGATACATCATTTAGATGTATCGGCGGTTTTTGCATTTAACAGTATAACGGCGGTCATTACCAAAACAATACCGATTATCGAGCCAATACTAAGCAGCTCGTTAAACACGATAATTCCCGTAAGGGTGGCAACCACCGGCTCAATACAGGCAATAATTGATGCCTTGCCCGACTCAATGTGGGAAAGCCCGTAGGTGTAGAGCACGTAAGGGATAATGCCAGTGACTATTGCCAGTGCTACCAGCCAGAATACAGATATGGGGTTTTTAGCCGCCACGCTGTAAAAGTGGGGAAAGCTTATAAATGGCAACACGCCAATGGATGCAAACACAAAGGTGTAGGCTGTAACGGTAAGTGAGGAGTACTTGTTTAAGGCGTATCTTCCAAAGATGCTGTATAAAGCGTAGCCAAAGCCGGAGAGTACACCGAAGATAAGTCCTTTTGCGTTAAGTACGGTGGTTGGGGATAACACCCCTGTAACCAATATACAGCCTAAAAAGGCAAGTATCAGCGCCACCACTTTAATTTTAGTGAATTTTTCTTTAAACAGCATTGCCGACATCACCGTAACGAAAATAGGTGAGGTGTAAAGCAGTATTGCCGCCACCGAAACAGACACGGTGTTGATAGCGTTAAGGTAGCAAAAGTTGAAAAACACAAAGCTTAAAATTCCCGTACCGATAAAGTAACGGCAGTCTTTGAGCTTAACCTTAAGCAGCTCTCGGTTAGTGGCTGCGATAAATATGATAAGAGATACCGCCGTTATAAGGGCTCGAACCGACACTAACTCCATAGAGGTGTAGCCCAGCGCTGTCAGGTGTCTTACAAAGATGCTGATAATACCCCAAAACGAAGCGGCAAGTATTATGCTGATAACAGCAGATTTTTTCAAAATAACATCACCGTTATTTATTATAACGAAAATACGCAGTTTTTCAAGGGGCGAATTTTCACCACAGCTTTTCCTCAATCATATCCGCCAGTTTGACAACAGCGGCGTTAATCAGCCGTATTTCCGGCGGTATTAAAGGGGCTAAGCTTTTAGCACTATTTACTGTGCTACGGATCGGCTGCAGCTTAGCACTTACTGAATTGCCAAACAAATTTACCGACACACTGTCAGCCGCCTTGTCATACACGATCACGTCCTTTATAGCCTCTCCCGTGGTGCGTCTTATACCCGTATCGGCGATTATCAGCCCCGAAATCAACGCTACTATCATAACCACGCTAAAGGCTGTAATCACAAAGGATTTAATAAAAACAAATATATTTTTCTTCAAAAAAACCACCCACCTATTAACAATAGATTGCCAAAAGGTGGGTGGACTTATTCATTTTATTTATCAAACAAACTGTTTTCGGGGGCGTCTCCGATATTGCTTAAAAATTCAGACAAATCGTCGTCTTTGGGAATTTCATCGTTGTTTGCGGGGATAACAGCAGCGGCACCGTAGGTTGCGGTGTCCTTACCGCCGCCACGGTGGATGTATCCTTTGCACAAGCAAACATACAATATCAATAGCAACAACGCACCTGCGCCTATAAGTAGATAAAGCATCAGCTCCTGCTGATACTGTGCCAGATAATCGTAAGGCGAAACGGTAACGGTTGGCGCAGTGTGGCAGATTACGTCGTAAGCACCCAGCACCATACATATCAGCACCATGCTGATAAGTGTCATCTTCAAAAACAGCTTGCCACGTGTTTTAGCAAAGCGGAGCAAAATTCCCATTATCACAAGGCATAACACCGCAATGGCAACGTTTACCCAAAATCCCAAACGGCTGGTGGGTGAGGTGGTATCATACAATCCAATATGCCAACTGCCGTTTTCATAGGCAGGGAGCAAGCCGATAGACATTAGAGGAATAACTGTCAAAAGAAAAGTTATTCTGTATGCAGGGCGCCACTCTATCTCTGCGTGACGGTCAAAGGCAACTGCAGAGCAAAGACTCATCATCAGCACCGGCATAAAGTACCAGTGAGCGGAGTAGTTGGCGCTAAACAGTGAAAACGTGCTGTTTAAAACGGGGACCAGTGCAAACACAAGGCAAAGGACTAAAATGCGTTTTAACCAGTGCTTTTTGAAAGATATAAACACTCCTGCAACACCTGTAACTGATATGAGCGTCAGCCAGGTTGAGGGCTCAGATGAAAGTGGGAAATTAGAGGGGGCAAGTCCAAACTCAGGGGTCAAAAATCCGCCGAATAAGATGCTTAAATAATTCTGACCGTTGTTATATGCCAATAGCTCCCAACCGTTAATAAATTTCATATTTGCGGTTATGTTGAGTATCATAGGCAGCAGTAAAGCACCTGCCATAACAACGCCCAGCACAAACTCCAGCAATGTGGAGAAAAAAGCGGATGTGTTTAGCTGCCAGTCGGCAGAAAGGGCACGGATAATGAAATAAATTACAAGGAATATTGCCATTGCCACAAACACAAAAGGATTTGCAATAGCACAAATAAAGGTAGCCACCGCCAAAAGTCCACGGGTTTTGTCGGTTACTAAAGCTTCAAGTCCTAACAGTAAAAGGGGAAACAGCATTATGGAATCAAAATAAGCAAAATTCATATTGCAAAGGGCAAAGCCTGAAAAAGTATAAGCCAGACTGCCGATAACTGCGGCGTTTTGATTTTTAACGAACCGACGCATATAGCAGTAGCTGAACAGACCGCCCAATGCGAAACGCAGCATTAAAATAGGACCTGCAAGGTATGGGATATATTGGGCAAAGCTGACGGGAAGGGGCAACCAGTTTAAAAGGCAGGAATAGTCGTAAAACACGCCGCCGTTTAAAATGATTTTGGGAAGTATCATAATCAGAGCTGTCAGCAGTGATAACAAAAACGCTTTAAAATAACAATGCTCTCTTTTGGGCTTTAATTTTTTAGTTGCCAAGTAAAATCCCCCTTAGCCTTTTTTTAGATTGTACCATTTTTATCCGAAAAAATCAATAAGATATAGTATCGGCGTTGGAGTAATAACGGTACAATAGCTATTCCCAACAAAAACCCCCTACCCGTTTGATTGGGTAGGGGGTTAGGTTTTATTTATCAATACTCAAAATTTCATAGGTATAGGTTTGATTAAAACCAAATATTTTCATATCATCGCTTTTTATTATATCCTTAATTTTTGAATTTTCAAAAGTCTCTAACGATGAAGCACCTGAGTAACTTATAAAATATATTCCCTTATCGGTAATATGAACGCTATAGTACTGTCCTTTGATGTCCATATAATTTATAGGTATTTTACCAAGACCACCACGAGTGTTTTTGAAAACCTTATCAATCTCCATAATCCGCTCTGCTGAGTCACCAACTTTTAACTTGGAAAACTCCTTTTCTTTTAAAACACCTTCTGAATAATAAGAATTTCTGATATATGCCAATTCATTTAAAAACAAATAATATAGTCCGCCCTCTTTAGTCTTATATACAACGTAGAAATTTTTATCATCAATTTTTCTAAGACACTCAACCTTGAATTTTTCATCTACGACCCTTAACGGAATTTGATATCCATCTAAATCGCTTCTTAAAATTCCTGCCGTGTCATTCAGCTCATGCAACGAATACTCTTTTGTGATTAGCTTGTTGTACGGAGTGGTGTTATTCGCCAGTGCCAGTATTTTATTCTCCTCTGTAAGACTTGATGTATCTACAAGTTGTTTCGGAGCACATCCACTAAAGCAGAGCAATAAAATCAGCATTAAAACGATCACTTTTTTCATTTTCGCACCTCCGTTTTCTGGCCATTTAACCACTTGCAGATAAATGCTGTAAAGCAACCGGACAAGAGTATTACCAGAATATCAATAGGTGCTAAAACTATTCCCGTAATTCCGTTAAAGAATAATCCTTCGCCAAAACGGTATAAATGACCGCTGAGCAGGAACATCTCTCCTATATACATTGCAAGTGTTGTAACACAAGCCGCCAGCATTGGTATTATTATAGAAAACAGCTTTTTCTTTTCAAGTAAAAACGACCCTGTATATGTTCCCACAGTAACACCAAGCACAACAAAGAACAAGCACATAAGAAATGCTGAAATTGGGGAAACTGTGAGTTCTCCGTCACGGAAAAAGGCGGTAAAGCAGGCTAAAATACATAGCCCCAAAAACAATGCAGTACATACTGACTGTATGGTAAGTGCTTTGGATTTTCTGAAATCTTCAGTGGCGATCATTTTACCGAATCCGTATAGACAGCTTATAATGGCTAAAATCAAAACAACGGATATAAGATAAAAATGCAATTTGAAAGTTGGGCTGTATTCCCCAATCAAAACGTCAACCGCTTTCCATTTTCTTGTCGAGAAATTTTCGGGTGGAACATAACACATAACCATTTGCCAGCTTTCTAAGGTGGTGACAACTGTAGATGTCACTATTACCTTGCTTTCAAATAACCATTCTGTTATGAAAAATACAACAAGTGATGAGGCAGATGAGATCAGGAAAGCGAATTTTTTAACATATTTAAGTAAAAGCGGCATAACTGCCACAGCTATAATTACAGCTATAGCAATAGGGGTATAGGGTATGATATACTTTGGAAAGTTTTTTTCGGGAACCGATCCTAAAACGGTCATATCATAAATTACCCTAAATCCCATGTATATTGGGTATGTGCAGCATAACAGTGTGGCGAGAAAGGTAAAGATATAGTATTTTCTCACTTTTTTCATAAGCTCACCTCATAATTATTTTGCATTTGTAAGCAACACGTATCCTATTGCCAAAGCTAATATGAAAAGGCACAAGGTAGCCAGTACAGACAGGCTTTTGTAGGATAATATGCGCTGAATTCTAACACGGGTCTTAGCGCCGCCAAAGGCTGATAAATAAATGCTCTTGCTTTCTAAACAGTTTAACAAAGTCTTTGCATAGAGATGTTTTTCATCATCGTTGCACTGCTTTAATACCGCTTCGTCGCAGGCTAACTCTAAGCTTGTGAGGAAATTTTTTAAGAATAGCCACGTGAGCGGATTAAACCAATGAACACACGCTACAGATATTGCCACCACACGCCATAGATTGTCTTTTCGCCTTATATGAGCGTTTTCGTGCATTAAAATAAAATCAAGATCACTCAGATCATATTTAGTCGGGAGCAATATTTTAGGCTTTAATATGCCGTAAACTGCAGGAGCGGTGACTTTATCTGATACGTAGATGTTGCTTCGTAAATGGGATGAGTCCTTTAGCTCTATCATTGTAGTTATATATATTGTCCAAAGTGAAACAAGTAAAGCGGAGGCGATAATCAGCCAAACGATAAAGGAAATGCCGAATATGTTTCTGAGCAGGTCGGTTTTATATGTAAAGGGGAAATAGGTTTGCGCTCCCATAACATAATTGCTCAATGATAAATCAAAAGTTCCTTCATATACCGTAACTGTTTTGGATGTAAACTTGGATATGAGTGACATTAAGCTGTATTTACTGTTTATTCCAACGGGTATTATCATTCTCAAAAAAGGGATAAGGTAAAGTAGGCATATCACATTTTTGGGGATAAAAGGAATTTTACCGATAAAGTATATCAGCAGACCTGTAATAGATGCGGCAACAGACATATTAAATATCCAATAGAAAATCACCGAATACAACAAACTCACCTCTTTTCGATTAAATCACGCAACTCCTTTATTTCGTCTTTTGATAGATGCTCGTCCTCTAAAAGAGCGGAAAAAAGTGCTTTTTTGGAGCCGCCAAACAGCTTATCAACAAGGGATTTCGTTTCATTTTTTTGCACCTCATCACGGGAAAACACAGAAGTGCAAACAAAATTCGGCTCCTCTCTTTTTACAAAGCCTTTAGCTTCCAGTTTTTTTATGATTGTGTAGGTGGTGTTTTTGTTCCAGCCAATGGTGTCGTTAGCAATAAGACTTATCTGTTTGGCGGAAACGGGCTCATTATCCCATATAATTTCCATTACCTTAATCTCACTGTCAAAAAGCTTTTGCATTATCGTCATCTCCTGTATAGACTACTACTATAGTCTATACTACTACAATAGTCTAAAAATGTCAATACCTTAAAAACAAAAACCCCCTACCCGTTTGATTGGGTAGGGGGTGGGTTTTATTCAATTGCTTCTTTTAAGGCGGAGGCTAATTGGTCGGGACAAGAGGTGCCACGAAAACCGCACTGGATACCCTCTAATCTCTTAATAACCTCATTAACTTCCATACCTTCCACCAGCATAGCCACGCCGTTGGTATTACCCATACAGCCGCCCTGGAACTTTACGTTTTTAACGATATTGTCTTCAACGTCAAATGTAATGGCACGAGAACAGGTGCCCTTTGTTTTATATGTGTATGTCATAAGAGTTGCTCCTTAATGGCAGTGACCACCCTCACACTCGGGGATAACGCCCACAATAGGAGCGGGGTCGATACCCTGACGTGTGTAGTAATCGGCAATAGCTGCTTTGATAGACTGCTCAGCCAAAACAGAGCAGTGAATTTTATGAGCGGGCAGACCGCCCAGTGCTTCAACAACGGCTTTGTTAGACAGAGAAAGTGCTTCCTCGATAGTTTTGCCCATAATCATTTCAGTGGCAATAGAGGAGGTGGCAATAGCAGAGCCGCAACCGTAGGTTTTGAACTTAACGTCGGTAATAACGTTATCCTCAACCTTGATATACATTTTCATAATATCGCCGCAAACGGCGTTTCCAACCTCGCCGATACCGTCAGCGTTTTCGATTTCGCCCACGTTTCTGGGGTTAGCGAAATGGTCCATAACTTGTTCTGTATACATAATTATTTATTCTCCTCTTTTTTGATCTTTTCCCAAAGGGGTGACATCTGACGCAGCCTGTCAACAATAGGCGGCAGTTTTTCAAGAATATAGTCAACATCCTCGATGGTGTTTTCATCAGTTAATGTTATTCTCAGTGAACCGTGAGCAATCTCGTGGGGCAGACCTATTGCAAGCAACACGTGGCTGGGGTCCAAAGAGCCAGAGGTACAAGCAGAGCCGCTGGATGCACAAATGCCCTGCATATCCAGCATAAGCAACAGACTTTCACCCTCAATTCCCTCAAAGCAAACGTTAGCGTTGCCGCAAAGACGCATATCTCGGTCACCGTTAAGTCTTGAACGCTCGATTTTCAAAGCGCCGTCAATAAATCTGTTTCGAAGGGCAGTAACCTTCTCGATTCTGCTGTCAACTGTGTTGGCGGCTATTTCCATAGCCTTACCAAAGCCCACGATAGATGCAATGTTTTCGGTACCTGCACGTCTGCCACGCTCTTGAGCGCCACCGTCAATAAGATTGGCGATAGCCACGCCCTTACGGATATACAGCATACCAATGCCCTTAGGTGCGTGAAGCTTGTGGCCTGAAACTGACATCAAGTCAATATTCAGCGCCTTAACGTCAATATGCACGTTACCCACTGCCTGAACAGCATCAACGTGGAACATTATCTTTTTCTCACGGCAGATAGCGCCTATCTGCTCAATGGGTTGGATAGTACCTATCTCGTTGTTAGCAAACATAATAGTAACAAGGCCGGTATCCTCACGCAAAGCGGAAATAAATTCATCTACTCTAATAATTCCGTTTTCGTGGACAGGCAACAAGGTTACCTCAAAGCCCTGCTTTTTAAGAGCGTCCAGCGTGTGCAACACAGCGTGATGCTCAAAGGCGGTGGAGATAATATGCTTTTTATTTAGCTTTTCCATTCTTGCTGCAGCACCCTTGATTGCCCAGTTATCTGCCTCAGAGCCGCCTGAAGTGAAGAATATTTCTTTAGCATCAGCGCCGATAGCGTCAGCACACTGTTTACGGGCGGTTTCAATAGCCTGCTTAGACTTTGAACCCAAAGCGTAAAGACTGGAAGGGTTGCCGTAAAGCTCCATGGCAGGGAGCATTACCTCCAACACTTGTTTTGAAATTTTAGTAGTAGCCGCATTGTCGGCATAAACAAATCTTTTTTCCATTTATATCAAACCTCTTAAATGAGTTTTTTATCTGTGTATATATAATATACCATTTTAGTATAGTTTTCAATATAAATTTTATTACAAACTCAAATAATTTTTTTGAAAAAATGTTGCACTATTACCAAATTGAACCACCTGTAACGATATTACGCCAATTTCCTGCCCAAACGGGACTGCGATGGGGCACATTTGCAAGATAAGGCTCAACGGGTAAGGGCTCCTGCTCTAACTCCTCGATAATGGGGGTATTTCCCTCTAAATAATCGTTTATTCTATCTATGGCAGACTGAAGTCTTGCGGCAACACCCGCCACTTTTATATCCACATACTCAAAGCCGCAGCCATTAGCCTCTTTAAGCCACTGAGTGCGGATAGCCTTGCGGTAGTCATTAACCTTTGGGATAAGCAGTGTTATCTGCTGAGTTAAGTCCTTTAAGGCGGCTTTGTCACCCTGCTGATATGCACTGCGTAAGTCAAGACCCAATTCTGCTTTAACAGAAAGCACACAGCACAGCTTTTCAATGGTATCAAGCAGATAAGCGTATTCACCGGCAGACTTCTTTACAGCGCTTATTTTATCTGCAATAGCCTTAAAGGAAGCATTATCACCCTTTTTAATATGGAAATCAAACAGTCCGCAAAGGGGATCCTGATAAAGGGCATAACGCCAAGGGTTAAAGGCGGTAAGACTGTCGTTACCGCAGGTGTAGCAAGGCTCATCTAACATTAAAAGCAGATCAGAGTCAATGTTTATGGCGGCATCCAGCACCGGCTTGTAGTTCTCACTGCCGTATCTGCGACTGCCGTAGTATGAAATTGAGGGAAGTACCGCAAAGGCAGATGCCTCGTCGCCGTCATCACCCCAGCCGGTGGCCATAATATCGGTTATACCGTTTTTGAGGGCACAGTCAAGGGCTGTTTTGGTGCAGTTAAGACTAAATCTATTATTAGGCACCACACCTGCCCATTTATAGGCAGCACCTGCGAAACAGCAGTTTTCAGAGATAGACTTTAACTGCTGCATATAGTAATCGTATTTTTCACTGTCGGTGGTTACGTAATCCCAGTAAATAGGGGTAACGCCCTTGGGAATATCCTTAAACTTTTCAAGAGATACCGACTGATCTACATTTTCGTATTTTCCATCTCCTGCAATTCTGAAAAACATATCTGCCCACATCATAGGCTTATATCCGTATTTCTCACAAAGAGCGTACACACGGTTTAAGTGACTGAGCATAATTTTGTGCTGATCTACTTCACCGTGAAGTTCACGGTATTTGCCGTAGCCCAGTAGATATGCCTCGTCCATACCGATGTTTATTCTGCGACTGGTTAAGCTTTCACTTAAGTTTTTCAGCATATCCTCAATAAACTGATAGGTTCTGTCGTAGTCAGCCAGTAAAACGTCTTGAAGGTCCAGCATATCACGGTGAGCGTTCCAACGCAGAGCACAGTTTAAGTGAGCCAGAGTCTGAATACTTGCAATTAGCTCAACGCCAAACATTTTAGCGTAGCTATCAAGCTCTTTAAGCTGTTCCTTGGAAAATCTGCCACGCATATAGCCAAAGTAGGGGTAGCCTTCCATTTGGTAGGTGTCTTCCATATAAAGGTGCATTGCGTCGTAGCCAAGCAACGCTAATGTGCGGATCATTTTTTTAGCGGCAGGGACTGTCATAACCTTGTTGCGGGAACAGTCCATCATAAAGGATAACTGAGTGAAGTTATCTTGCAGTTTTTTGCAAAAAGGCTTGTCCTCGGATTTTAAGAGCATCAGTCCGTAGAACAGCTGATGTAAGTGGCTGATTTTAATGGTACAGCACTTGCCGTCAAAGCTAACGGAAAATTCATCGCACTGCTCAATATTGAGTAAAACGCCGTCATCGGATAATTGCAGAACATTATCGTAACTAAGCTCGTTTATGGGGTCAAGATAGCGTTTTTCAAGATTTTTAACACACAGTTTCATAATAAGCACCTTCTAAAAAAGGCGATTTCTAAAAAGAAATCGCCTTAAAGTTTAGTTAAAAAATTCGCCGTAAATAGATTTAAGTGCAGTTTCGAAAACAGACTCATCCACGCCGATGATGATGTTAAGCTCACTGGAGCCCTGGTCCATCAGGCGGATGTTGATGTTTTCTTTTGCGATAGCGGCAAATACCTTAGCGGCAGTACCGCAAGCCTTGATCATACCTCTACCAACAACAGCGATAATAGCCAGTTTATCCTCAATGGCAACGCTGTCAGCGTTAGTTTCGGTTTTGATAGCCTCAATAAGCTCGTTTTCTCTGCCGTTTATTTGTTTGGTTTCCAAAACCACCGACATAGTATCAATACCTGAGGGCAGATTTTCGAAGGACATACCGAATTTCTCGATAACGCCCAGCACCTTTCTGCCAAAGCCAAGCTCCTGATTCATCATAGCCTTTTCAATGGAGATGATGCTGAAGCCTTTTTTACCTGCAATACCTGTAACGTGGGTAGTTTCGTCCTCAGCAGTAACGTCTTTAACGATCATTGTACCGGCGTTCTGAGGAGCGTTGGTGTTGCGGATGTTAATGGGAATACCTGACTGACGTACGGGGAAAATAGCATCCTCGTGCAAAACGGTAGCGCCCATATATGAAAGCTCACGAAGCTCACGGTAAGTAATAGTTTTGATAGGACTGGGATTTTCTACAATACGGGGATCAGCTACCAAGAAGCCGTCAACGTCGGTCCAGTTTTCGTAAAGGTCAGCGCCAACGCCACGGGCAACCAATGAACCTGTAATATCAGAGCCGCCACGGGAGAAGGTTTTAATAGTATCGTTAGGCATTTTGCCGTAAAATCCGGGGATAACCGCACGCTCGTGATGAGATAAATGCTCAGCGGTCTTTTCAAAGGTAAACTCAGCGTTAAAGCTGCCGTTTTCGTTAAATCTGACGCACTTTGCAGCGTCAACAAAATCATAGCCTAAGTATTTAGCAAGGATAATACCGCTCAAATACTCGCCACGTGATGCAGCGTAATCTCTACCTGCAGCATTTTCGAAAGCAGAGCGGATTTTTGAAAATTCCTTGCTTAAATCAAGGTCAAGTCCTAAATCCTTGATAATTCCGTTAAATCTGCCCTGAATTTTATCAAAGCTCTCGTAAAAGTCCAAACCCTCTGATGCCAACTCGTAGCAGTCATACAGCATATCGGTAACCTTGATATCATCTGCAAAACGCTTACCCGGTGCGCTGGGAACAACGTATCTACGGTCGGGGTTTGCCATTACTATCTCTTTAACTTTTCTGAACTGATTAGCGTCAGCCAAGGAGCTGCCGCCGAATTTTGCAACTAAAAGTGCCATAACACAACATCCAATCTTTATATATTTAAAATGCGAATTGAAGAAACTATTTCGCCCATATCTGCAACAGCAGAAAGCTTTTCGTCAATAACCTTTTCCATGAGCTCACCGGTGGTGAAAGCAATCTCGTTTTCATCGGCATCTTTAAGGGTTAAGAACTGAATATCATTAAACTGCTGTTTAAGAGAATTTTTAAGGCTTTCAATATCATTTGATGTCATTCTTATATATTTTGACAAAACATCATTCTTATATTCTTCAACGTAATCATCACTTCTGTCTTCCCAGTTGATAAGCTTGCGTGCGTGAATATGCTTTGCACAGTCAATAACGTCAGCCACAACTGCAGATGCAGTAGGCAGTTTGCCGGCACCTTTACCGTAGAACACAACGTCACCGATAGCGTCGCCCTTAACACAAACTGCGTTATACACGTCATCAACGTTAGCAAGCTGACAGTCTTTTGAGATGATGGCAGGATATACAGTAGCAGTGACTTTACCGTTTTTGAGCTTTTTGGATCTGCCGATAAGCTTGATAACACTGTTCATACTCTCAGCATAAGCCACGTCTGTAAGAGAGATTTTGGTAATGCCCTCTGTGTAAACTTCATCAGGATAAACGTGTTTGCCGTAGCTTAAGGATGCTAAAATACAGATCTTTCTGCAAGCGTCAGCACCTTCGATGTCTGCTGAAGGATCTCTTTCTGCATAGCCCAGCTCCTGAGCGTTTTTAAGAGCGTCACTAAAAGCTACCTGCTCCTTTATCATTTTGGTAAGTATGTAGTTGGTGGTGCCGTTTAAAATACCGTCGATCTCGATAATATCGTTGGCAGCCAGGCACTGGCTTAAAGGACGAAGAATGGGAATGCCGCCACCCACACTGGCTTCAAACAAGAAGTTGGTTCCTGTTTCACCGGCTATCTTCAAAAGCTCAGCACCTTTGGTAGCCACCAGCTCTTTATTGGATGTGGCAACGCTTTTACCCTTTAAAAGGCAACGCTTAACAAAGTCGTAAGCGGGGTTAACGCCACCCATAACCTCAACAACGATCTTTACCTCATCGTCGTTTATAATATCATCAAAGGACTTGGTGAATTTCTCTTTATAAGGACTGTCGGGGAAATCACGCAGATCAAGAATATGAGCAATATCCATCTGGCAATCAGCTTTTTTCTGGATGCTCTCACGGTTTTTGTAGAAAACCTCTACAACACCTGAGCCAACAACACCGTGGCCCATAACTGCAATCTTAACCATAAACTTAAAGCTCCTAACTAAAATTATTCTCCTGAGATTTGTTCAACGGACTTAACACCGTCTAAGGATTTGAGCTGCAACACCAGCTCGGATACCGATATTTTTAGCTGTCCCTTACGGAAGGAAACCGACACCACAGCCTTACCGCCGGTGGGGATACTTTGGTTAACGGTAAGTATGTTGGCTCCGCTTTCATAAAGTATAGACATAAACTTGGATAAAACACCTGCTTTATCTCGCAGGACAGCGTGAACAGTAACAATGGTACCGGACTTATCGCTGTATTCAAAAACATAATCCTTATACTTGTAAAAAGCGCTTCGGGATATGCCTGCTGCGTTGCAACATTCTGCTGCAGACTTGTATTCTCCTGAGTTTAGCATCTGCTTTGCTAACAGCACTCTGGAAAACACTTCGGGCAAAACCTTGCTGTTTACAAGTATCATATCCGAGGTTTGCAATATGTCCACCACCCAAATACTATTGTTTTCGTGTAAAATACACTTTAACACACTTTTTTGGAAATTTCAAGTGTATTTTTCAAATTTTTTAAATAAAATATAATATTGACAAAATAGGGTAATAGTAATAAAATTATAATGTATATGCAAAGTTAATTTTAAGGAGTTAATGTATGAAAGTTTTGGTAACCGGAGGCGCCGGATTTATCGGCAGTCATACCTGCGTGGAGCTGCTTAACAATGGCTATGATGTGGTAGTTATGGATAACTTCTATAACTCCTCACCCGATGCACTTGAAGCTATTAAAAAGATCACAGGTAAGGACTTTAAGTTTTATGAGTGCGATATGCTGGACTATGACGGCGTTGATAAAATATTCAGTGAAAACGAGATAGACGCTGTTATCCATTTTGCAGGACTTAAGGCAGTGGGTGAGTCGGTTGAAAAGCCCCTGTTTTATTATCACACCAACATTACCGGCACACTTACCTTGCTTAAGGTTATGAAAAAGCATAACGTTAAGAAGATCGTGTTCAGTTCTTCTGCAACGGTTTACGGTATGGGTAACGTGGCTCCCTTTAATGAGTCTATGCCCTTATCCACCACCAATCCTTACGGCTCAACCAAGCTGATGATAGAGGATATATTGAGAGATGTGTGTGTGTCCGACGCTGAGTGGCACGTGGCACTGCTGAGATACTTTAACCCCATCGGTGCTCACGAGAGCGGCCTTATCGGCGAAAGACCCAACGGTATTCCCAACAACCTTATGCCTTACGTGACTATGGTTGCCGCCGGCAAGCTGCCTTGTCTGAGTGTTTACGGCGATGATTACGATACTCCCGACGGAACCGGTGTTCGTGATTATATCCACGTTTGCGATTTGGCAGTTGGACATATCCTTGCCCTTAAAAAAATTGATGATATTAAAGGTGCCAGAGCCTATAATTTAGGCACAGGCAACGGCGTTTCGGTTTTGGAATTGGTCCACACCTTTGAAAAGGTAAATAATATTAAGGTTAATTACAAGATAGTTGACAGACGTCCCGGCGACATCGGCACCTGCTATGCAGATGCTACCCGTGCACAAACCGAGCTTGGTTTTAAAACAACTCATTCTGTTGAGGATATGTGCAAAAGCTCCTGGGAATTTATAAAAAACAATTAAGCGAGGTTTAAGCATGGATTTTACACTTGTAGGTTTCTTAAGCGAGGTCATATCCAATCCCGCACTTATGATAACTGCCTTGCTTGTTTTGGGTGTTATCTTTGTAAACGGTTGGACTGATGCTCCCAACGCTATTGCTACCTGCGTTTCCACACGTTCACTTGGCCCGAAGGCGGCTATTATGATGGCGGCGGTGTTTAATTTCTTCGGTGTTTTTGTTATGACACTGGTAAACCAGAAGGTGGCGCAGACTATTTATAATATGGTGGACTTTTCCGCCGTTAAGACTGATGCCTCCAACCCTGCTATGATAGCTTTATGCGCCGCTTTGTTCGGTATTGTAGTATGGGCAACCGCAGCCTGGTACTTTGGTATTCCCACCAGTGAGAGCCACGCACTTATTGCAGGTATTTCAGGTGCTGCTATCGCCATGGGCGGTATGGGCGGCATTAACTGGACTGAGTGGGTGAAGGTGCTTTACGGCTTGGCGCTTTCTACTGTTTTGGGCTTTGGTCTTGGTTTTGTTACCGTTAAAACAGTTGAGCTTATCTGCCGTCCTTTATCAAGAAATGCCACTGAAGGCTTTTTCGGTAAAGCACAGATTTTAGGCGGTGCAGCTATGGCGTTTATGCACGGCGCACAGGACGGTCAGAAGTTTATCGGCGTGTTTATCTTAGGTATGTTTATTGCAAAGGGTCAGGGCGAGACTGCTGATTTCTCAAACGTTCCTTTCTGGCTTATTATATTAGTATCTGTCGTTATGGCAGTTGGTACCTCTATCGGCGGCTACCGTATTATCAAAGCCGTTGGTATGGATATGGTAAAGCTGAAAAAGTATCAGGGCTTTTCAGCCGACTTAGCAGCATCTGCTTGCTTGCTGCTTTCATCACTTACAGGTATCCCCGTAAGTACAACTCACACAAAGACCACAGCTATTATGGGCGTTGGTGCCGCAAAACGACTTTCCTCGGTTAACTGGGGCGTTGTTAAGGAAATGGTACTCACCTGGGTACTCACTTTCCCCGGATGCGGACTTATTTCTTACATAATCACTATATTGGCTGTTAGCATATTCAAGTAAACAGGAGGATAAAAACTATGGCAGATAAAGCTTTAAAACCCAAGAAACTTAAAAGAGGCGAGTTTGATTATTTCGGCACAATGACCTACATCTCCCAGCAGGCTATTGAGGCTTCTAATATTCTTAAACAGTTGGTTATGGACCTTAACGGTCTTAACGACAAGGTTAAAGAGATACACACTATCGAAACTCACGCTGATTCAAAATATTACGAGATGATAGATGCGTTAAACAAGGCTTTTATCACACCTATCGACCGTGAGGATATTAAAGAGTTGGCACACACCATTGATGATGTTGTGGACTCAGTTGAAGACGTTGTTATGCACTTTTATATGTTCAACGTTACCACTATCCGTCCTGACGCAGTAGAGTTCTGTGAGCTTATCAGTGAGGCAACTACCGCTCTGCACGATACAATGATTGAGTTTGAGAATTACAAAAAATCCAAGAATATCGGCGAGTGTATCGATAAGCTTAACCGTCTTGAGGAAAAGGGCGACGTTATTTACAGAGAGGCTATCCGCAAACTGTTTACAGAAAATCTGGATCAGCTGGAAGTATTTAAGTGGAATCAGATATTTGAAATTATGGAAGCTGCTTGTGACGCTTGTGAGCGTTGTGCAGATGCAGTTCAGGGAGTTATCCTGAAAAATTCATAAATATAAATTTTCAGCGCAGTGCGTAATTTTAGTGCTGCGCTGTTGCTTTTTTGGAGGAAAAAATGGATCTTGTCAGTGTTCTTTCATCGGAATTTAAACTTAATAAAACTCACAGTGAAAATATAATCTCTCTTATTAAAGACGGAAACACCATTCCCTTTATTGCCCGTTACCGTAAGGAAATGACCGGTGCTATTGACGATCAGGTGCTGCGTGAGTTTGCTCAGCGTATGGAGTATCTGGAAAATCTGGATTTGAGAAAAAATGAGGTTAAAAACCTTATCGAAGAGTTGGGTCAGCTTACCGACGAAATTGTGGCAGCCCTTGAAAAGGCAACCACAATGAGTGAGGTGGACGATATTTATCGCCCATTCCGTCCTAAGAGAAAGACTCGTGCTTCGGTGGCTAAGGAAAAGGGACTTGAGCCCTTAGCACAGATGATTTTTGAACAAAACACCATAAAATCTCCCGAAAGTATGGCAGAGGAGTTTGTAAATCCTGAGCTTTCAGTTGAAAACACAGAACAGGCATTGCAGGGTGCATCTGACATTATTGCCGAGTGGATCTCGGATAATGCTCAGATCCGTAAAAAGCTAAAGGCGCTGATGATAACTGCCGCTATGGTATCCACCAAGGCTGCAAAGGATGAGGACAGCGTTTACAGTATGTATTATGAGTACAGTGAGCCGGTGTCGAAAATAGCAGGTCACAGAATCCTTGCTATCGACCGTGGTGAGCGTGAGGAGTTTTTGAAGGTATCTCTGCAGCTTGATGAGGCAAGAGCTTTATCACTTATAAACGCTGAGGTGGTTACCGCCAATAATTCCTGCGGTCAGTTTGTGAAAGCCGCCGCAGAGGATGCTTATTCAAGACTTATTTTCCCCTCTGTTGAGCGTGAGATAAGAAGCTATCTTACTGAGAATGCCGACGATTCCGCCATTAAAGTTTTTGCAAAGAATTTGCGTCAGTTACTGCTGCAGCCACCCATTAAAGCTAAGGTGGTTATGGGACTTGACCCGGGATTCAGAACCGGTTGTAAGGTTGCGGTTGTAAACTCTGAGGGCAAGGTGTTGGATACCGGCGTTATTTATGCTGTGCCGCCTCACAGCAAGGTTGAAGAAGCCAAAAAGATACTTACAACTATGATCAAAAAGCATTCGGTTGAGCTTATTTCCATCGGCAACGGCACTGCCTCCCGTGAAACCGAGGCCTTTACTGCTCAGCTTATCAGTGAGCTTAATATGGATCTGCATTACATTATTGTAAACGAGGCAGGTGCTTCAGTTTATTCTGCATCCAAGCTGGCAGCAACGGAATTCCCTGATTACGACGTATCGCTCAGAAGCGCTGTTTCTATTGCAAGAAGATTGCAGGATCCCTTGGCAGAGCTGGTTAAGATCGACCCTAAATCTATCGGCGTTGGTCAGTATCAGCACGATATGCCGCCAAAACAGCTTGACACTGCGTTAGGCGGAGTGGTGGAGGACTGCGTTAACAGTGTGGGCGCCGACCTTAACACTGCATCACCCTCACTTTTGAAATACGTGGCAGGTATTAACTCCACCGTTGCCTCTGAAATAGTAAAATACCGTGATGAGAACGGCGCATTTAAGTCAAGAAGTGAGCTGAAAAAGGTGCCAAAATTGGGTCCCAAGGCGTTTTTGCAGTGCGCAGGCTTTTTGCGTATTGACGGAGATGAGCCGCTGGATAACACTGCAGTGCACCCCGAAAGTTACAAGGCTGCAAAGGGACTGTTAAAGCTTTGCGGATACAGCTTAAATGACCTTAAAAAGCGCAACATTCACAACGTTACCGAAAAAATAAATGAACTGGGCGCTGATAAGGTGGCTGCACAGCTGGAGATTGGTGTGCAAACCTTAAACGATATTGCCGCTGAGCTGTTAAAGCCCGGACGTGACCCCCGTGATGAGCTGCCCAAACCCATTTTAAGAACCGACGTACTTGAGATCGAGGACTTAAAACCCGGTATGGAGCTGATGGGTACAGTGCGAAACGTTATAGATTTCGGCGCTTTTGTGGATATCGGCGTTCATCAGGACGGTCTGGTGCACATCTCACAGCTTTGTGACAGATACATTAAACATCCTCTTGAAGCAGTCAGCGTAGGCGACGTTATCAAGGTATATGTTTTGTCGGTGGACGTGGCGAAAAAACGTATTTCGCTAACCTGCCGTAACCAAAAATAAATTTTTCCCACAAGGGTATAATATTAACAAAAAGTTTATATCGACTAAAACCCACAGTGGTATAATTAGATTATAAAATTCCTATGGAGGAACAGTATGGATCAGTTTAAGAAAGTAGATCTGGCAAGTGGTGTAGAGGGATTTTCCATTTGCACTGACAGATTTAAAACTTCAAGAATAAGCGTAAATATGTTTGTGCCTTTAAGAAAGGAAACAGTTTCGGCAAACGCACTGCTTTCCTGTCTTTTAACACGTGCTACCCGTAAATATCCCACTTACACCCACCTGAACGCTAAGTTGGATGAGCTTTACGGTGCCGCTCTTTACGGTGACGTGGCAAAGGTGGGCGATATGCAGATGCTCAAATTCGTCATCGCCGTTTTAGACGATAAATACACATTAAACGGCGAGGTTATATCAGGTGATGCCACTGAGCTGCTGTTATCTATGATATTTGATCCGCTGCTTAACGATGAGGGCTTGTTTGATGAGAAGGATTTCGAGAGCGAAAAGCGTTTGCTGGTTGAACGTATTAAAGGCGAGATAAACGAAAAGCGTATTTACGCCATTAAGAGAACTGAGGGTGAGATGTGTAAAAACGAGCCCTACGGTTTGCCAAAATACGGCACTTTAGAGGATGCTCAGGCACTTACTAATGCTGACGTGGTAAACGCACTGAAATATGCTGTTGACAACGCTTTTATAAGAGTTAACGTTATATCCGAAAGCTATCCTGAGGCAGTTTTTCAGTCGGTAAGTGAGTTTTTCAAGGATAAAAAGAGAACTGTTACCCAGAAGGATATTACTAAAAAGCACATTCCAAATGATGAGCTGATCCAGATATCCGAGAAAATGGACGTTACTCAGGCAAAGCTTTGTATGGGCTTTTCTGCGGATTTTAATGATGATCTGCAAAGCCGTATTAACGCAAGAGTTACTGCTGATCTGTTCGGCGGCGGCCCTTATTCAAGACTGTTCAAAACCGTTCGTGAGGAGCAGAGTCTGTGCTACTACTGTGCCGCACGTATTAACCTTAAAAAGAGAATTCTTATGGTGGATAGCGGTATTTTGGAGGAGAATAAGGAAAAGGCGTATAACGGTATTTTGGAGCAGCTTTCAGTGCTACAGCAAGGAAAGTTTGACGAAAGTGAGCTTTTAGCATCTAAAATGGCGCTGATGGATTCAGCGAAAACCGTGTGCGATACCCCTGCCGAGCTTGATGGCTGGTACACCGCCTATGCTCTTTACGATACTGCCGTTACCACTGATGAGTTTGTTGAAAAAATAAACAACGTAACCAAGCAGGACGTTATAGATATTGCAAACAGCATAAAGCTTGATACTGTGTATTTTCTTGGCAGCGAGAATTTTGAGAAGGGAGAATAGCTTTAAATGAAACAGACTTTTATAAACAAAGAGTTAAAGGAAAGCTGTGCTTTTTATCAGCACAAATCCGGCGTTAAGATATATGTTGCCGAAAAGCCGGAGTATTCTTCCGCCTATGCCATTTTCGGCACACGCTACGGGTCTATCGACACTGCGTTCAAACGTCGTGAGCAGCAGGAATTTATTACTGTTCCTGAGGGAATTGCCCATTTTTTGGAGCATAAGCTGTTTGAAAGTGAGGACGGCGACGCTTTTTCAAGATACGCTAAAACAGGTGCTATGGCAAACGCCTACACCTCCTTTGACAGAACCTGCTATTTGTTCTCCTGCTCCTCTAACTTTGAGGAGTCCTTCAGAATACTTCTTGACTTTGTTCAAAACCCCTATTTTACTGAAGCTACAGTACAAAAGGAGCAGGGCATAATCGGTCAGGAAATAAATATGTACGACGATTCTGCCCCTTGGAGACTGCTTTTCAATCTGCTTAACGCACTTTACCACAACCACCCCGTTAAAATTGATATTGCAGGAACAAGGGAGTCTATTGCGAAGATAAATGCCGACCTGCTTTACTCCTGCTACAACACCTTTTACAATCTTAACAATATGTTTATCTGTGTTGCAGGTAACGTAAAGGCGGAGGACGTATTTAAGATCGCTGATGAACTGCTCAGAAACACAGAGCCTGTGTATATCGACAGAGCAAGGGTAGATGAACCTGAGCAGATAGTTAAGTCTAAGGTTGAGATGAACCTGCCTGTGGCAACACCTATGTTTGCTATCGGATACAAAGAAACCTGCGAAAGTCCCACCAGAACTATAAAAGAGCGTGTTTGCACCGACGTTATTTTAAAGGTGCTGTTTGGCAGTGCATCGCCGCTTTACAAAAAGCTGTTTGACGCCGCTTTGATAAACGACAGCTTCTCCGCTGAATATTTCTACGGTCACGGCTACTCCTCTATAATAGTTGAGGGTGAGTCTCAGCAGCCTGAGAAGGTTTATGACATTATCAATCAGGAGATTGAAAGTGTTCGTAAAAACGGCATTGATAAAAATGCTTTCGAGTCGGCAAAAAAATCTCTTTACGGAAGCTGCGTCAGCGTTTATAATAGTGTTGAGAACACTGTTATGAGTATGGTATCGGCGGCGTTTGCTGAGGAGGGTATATTCGATTATACTGAGTATGTTAAGGATATGACCTATGAGGATGTTTGCTGCCGATTTGAAAATATTCTCAAAAAGGAATTTTCCGCCATTTCAGTGGTGAAATCCAAATAACGGAGGGAAAATATGGAGAACTATATCAATTTGTTCGGACTGGAATTTAACATTGACCCCGTAGCCTTTACAATCCCCGGCATTAACTGGAAGGTTTACTGGTACGGAATTATCATCACCGTGGGCTTTTGCTTAGCACTGCTTTACGGTATGAAAAAAGCAAAGTCACTGGGTGTTGACCCTGACCGTCTTTTAGACGTTATACTGGTAACTGCACCTATCGCTATTTTGTGTGCACGTTTTTACTTTGTGCTTTTCAATGAACACACAGACTTTTCAGAATTCTTTTTGATCCACGACGGTGGCTTGGCTATCCCCGGTGGACTTATCGGCGCCGTGGTGGTGGGTACACTTATGTGTAAGCTGCGCAAGGTAAACGTCCTTTCGGCACTGGATTTGGCATCCTTGGGCTTTTTGATCGGTCAGTCCATCGGCAGATGGGGTAACTTTGTAAATCAGGAGGCTTACGGTGGATACACCGGCAGCACCTGGTTTGGTATGACCGGCGGCAGAATTGCAGCAGATATGGGTCCGTCACTGGTACATCCTTGCTTTTTATATGAATCACTGTGGTGCGCTTTAGGCTTTGTGCTGTTACATATCTTATCTAAAAAGCGCAGCTTTAACGGTCAGATCGCAACTATGTATCTTATCTGGTACGGCTTGGGAAGATCTGTTATTGAACAACTTCGCACAGATGCGCTTGTATCAGGAAATATAAGAGTAACACAGATATTGTCAGTGCTTATGGTAATAGCAGGTATAGTTATCCTTGCAGTTGTTCACAAAAAGCAGAGTGATGCTAAAAAGCAGGAGGGTTACGTGCCTGTTTTTGATGTGGATGAGGATAACGATGAGGAAATCTCCCAGCAAGAGTATAGTGAAATAGAGCAGGATATCCTTGAAGAGGTAGAGAATGAGGTTGCTGAGGTAACCGAGCAGGAGGAACAAAATGGCTAATATTATCGACGGAAAATTAGTTTCAGCAAAGGTAAAACAAGAGGTTGCAGAGCAAACTGCAAAATTAAAGGAGCAGGGTATCGTTCCCGGACTGGCAGTTATCATAGTTGGTGACGATCCTGCATCAAGAGTATATGTTAATAATAAAAAGAAGGCTTGTGAGGCTGTGGGCTTTTATTCTGAGGAGTATGCTATGCCTGCCGCTACCACAATGGAGCAGCTTTTAGAAGTTATTGATACGTTAAACGAGCGTAAGGATATTAACGGTATTCTGTGCCAGTTGCCACTGCCTTCTCATCTTGACGAAAAGGCGGTTATTGACCGCATTGACACATCTAAGGACGTGGATGCTTTCAGTCCCGTTAACGTTGGAAAAATTATGATCGGTGATTATGATTTTCTGCCCTGCACTCCTGCAGGCGTTATGGAACTTTTAAAGCATTACGATATTGACGTTTGCGGCAAAAACTGTGTTGTTATCGGCAGATCCAACATTGTGGGTAAGCCTATGGGTATGCTGTTGCTCCACCAAAACGGTACTGTTACCATCTGCCACAGCAGAACTAAAAATCTTGCTGAAATTTGTCGTACCGCCGATATTCTGGTGGCGGCAGTGGGCAGAGCCAACTTCGTTACCGCTGATATGGTGAAGGACGGTGCAGTGGTTATTGACGTTGGTATGAACCGTGTGGACGGTAAGCTCTGCGGTGACGTGGCTTATGATGAGGTGGAGAAAAAGGCATCCTTTATTACTCCCGTTCCCGGCGGCGTTGGTCCTATGACCATCGGTATGCTGATGAAAAACACATTAAAGGCTGCAAAGCTGCACAATAATATTGAGGACTAAATTATGTCTAAAACCCTTTACATCTCGGATTTAGACGGCACTCTGCTCAACCAAAATGCAAAGGTATCGGAGTTTACAGCACATACACTTAACGAGTTGATAGCTAAAGGTATGCTGTTTTCGGTAGCATCTGCACGTTCTATCATCTCTGCTAAGGGTCTGCTGGATGAGGTTAATATGAACCTGCCCGGCATTTTTATGAACGGCGTTTTGCTCTGCGATACCAAAACTAATATCACAGTGGATTTTTGCCCTTTAGAGAACAACGCTGCTAAGGCGTTGATAGAGGCGTTTTCACAGAACGGACGTCCACCCTTTGTGTTTTCCTTTACGGGAGATAAGGTGCAGGGTGGGTATAACAGCTCCATTTCAGTGGAGTATAAGCAGTTGATGACGGCGGCAGACGTGGATTTTTACGAGAACAGAAAGCATAAATATGACCGCTTTGATAGGGTAGATGAGTATCTTGTCAACAACCCTATTTACGTCAACGGCTTTGGAAATGAGCAGGTTATCGGTAGTGTTTATGATATGGCAAGTAAAATAGAGGGCGTGTCGGCGGAGAAATATCTTGATATTTATACCGACGAATGGCTGTTGGAGTGCCATAATGATAGCTGCACCAAGGCAAGTAGGGCAATAGAGATGAAAAAAGCCACCAAGGCTGACAGACTGGTGGTTTTCGGTGATAATTACAACGATATGGGTATGATGTCGGTGGCAGATGTGGCGGTGGCGGTGGATAACGCACCGGATGACGTGAAAGCCGTGGCTCATGTTATTATCGACAGCAACCAAAACGACGGTGTGGCAAAGTTTTTACTTAATGAATTTAAAAAAGCTGACTGATCTAATCAGTCAGCTTTTTTGCTTTTTCAGGTAGTTTTAAAATATAACGTACGGGTATATCGAAAATTTTTAGCGAGAATATATAGGTCAGTATCAGCGCTATGGGGATTATGAAGTATCCGCTGTCACCCCAGGGCGATGTGCTGAGCAGGTGACGTAAATTAAAGGTGATGTATATTAAGTGCAGTGCCATAGTGTGGTAAAAGTAAACCGACAGGCTGCGCTGACCGATTTTAGTAATAAACTTAGGTGCCCTGCTTGGGGTTAACGCAATCAGTGAAAAGCCCATAAGTGCTGAAATGATGTAAGCCATAATGCGAAGCAACGGTCCACGGGTGGCGTAGGTATCCAGCTGACTGTAAGAATTTCTGGCGGAGAATAAATAGCGTAAAATATAAAATTTGCCCGACAAAGCCAGAGCGGCAACGCCTATAACACATACAACAGCAACTATCTTTACCCAGCTTTTTTTAGTAAAGCTTTCGAGCTGCTCAGCGTCAAGAGAATAGCCGAGATAGTAAAAGGGGAAGAAAACGATAAGTCGGGACAAGGCAAGAAAATCGTTTATATTACTGTCAAACCCTGCAAAAACTGCGAAAATCACGGATATTATCAGAACATAATGTGCTTTAACGTTTCGCAGAAAATGGGTGATTATGGGGTAAAAAAACATAACCAGCATATACCAGGGCAGACCGCTTTCGGTAAATAGATTTAAGCGGAAGGTAGCGGGATTGAAAAACCAGCCCGTCATTTTCAGGGCAACGTACAAAAGCAAAAAGCCTGAAATTTTACTGATACGCAGCTGATTAACCGTACGTTTGGAGAAAAGTCCCGAAACGAAGATGAATAGTGGCATATGAAAGCTGTAAATAAAAAGGAACAGGCATCGCAGACTGGGAGAGTCAGCGGTGTAGTAGTCGGCGGCGTGACCCAACACTACGCAAAATATCAAAAAGCATTTGAGTATATCCCACTTGTCTCTGCGGCTATGAACTAAACCTTGTGTCATCTAAACTCACCTCACGGTAATATTATAAATGCAACGGATTATAATGTCAAATTATATAAAAATAATATCGGCAGGGAATTTTCCCTGCCGATATATATTAAGTTTAAATTATAAACCCATTCTCTGGAGCAGCATTTTTGAACAGTCAAGCTGATTGGGGATGTTGCCGTTTTCGTCTTTCACACGCCAGATGTCGGGAGTGATTTCGTCTGCAACATACATTTTGCCGTTCTCATCGTAGCCAACCTCGATTTTGAAGTCGATAAGAGTAAGTCCTAAAGGAGCAAGTTCCTTTTTAAGAACCTCACCAACACGCTCTAAGATATCGAGAGCCTCGTCGTACTGACCTTCCTTAAGCAAGCCCTTCATAATGCAGATACGCTCACTGATAAGGGGATCGCCCTGAATGTCGTCTTTCAAAGTAACCTCTTTGTAAACGGGGTCAAATGCAATGCCCTCTTCCAAAGTGAAACGACGGCACATGCTACCTGCTGTGAAATAACGAAGAACAAACTCAAGCTTGGGAACTGTAAGATTACGAACCTGCATAAGTCCTTTTTCAACGTCAGCATCGATGTAGTGAGTGGGGATACCGTTTTTCTCCATAAGCTCGAAGAAATACTTTGAAATAGCAAGACCGATCTTACCTTTACCCTCAACGCTTCCGCCTACGCTGTTTGAACCGGGATCGAACACGCCGTTTTCACCTGTCATGCTGTCTTTGAACAGAAGGTGAACAATGTTTTTCTCTTCGTCCAGAAGAACGTTCTTAGTTTTACCTGTATAGAGTGTTTTCATTTTAAAAATCTCCTTTATTTATATTATTCCCACTCGATTGTAGCGGGGGCTTTGGGACTTAAGTCATAAAGCACACGGCAAACGCCGGGAACTTCGTTTAAGATACGGTCGGTGATCTTTTTCAGGATCGCCCAGTCGATCTCGGGAACGGTGGCGCTCATAGCGTCAACAGTGTTAACAGCACGGATAATTACCGGCCAGTCAAACACACGCTTGCCATCACGAACACCGGTTGAACGGAAGTCGGGTACTACTGTAAAGAACTGCCAAACCTTATCGGTAAGACCTGCTTTATCAAATTCCTCACGCAAAATAGCGTCGGACTCACGCAGTGAATGTAAACGGTCACGGGTGATAGCACCGGTGCAACGAACACCAAGTCCGGGACCGGGGAAGGGCTGACGGTCAACCATACTTGCAGGCAAGCCCAAGGCTTTACCCACAACACGAACCTCGTCTTTATACAGCAGCTTAACCGGCTCAACAAGACCTATAAACTGCATATCCTCAGGCAGTCCGCCAACGTTGTGATGAGCCTTAACTCCGTCACTTTCCAAAATATCGGGGTAGATAGTGCCCTGACCTAAGAAGGAAATGCCTTCTAACTTTCTTGCTTCCTCTTCAAAAACACGAACAAACTCGCCGCCGATGATTTTACGTTTGGTTTCGGGATCCTCAACATCCACTAATTTATCAAGGAAACGGTCGGTAGCATCGATATAAATAAGGTTTGCATCCAGTCCGTCACGGAAGATCTCAATAACCTGCTCACTTTCACCTTTACGCATCAAGCCGTGGTTTACGTGAACGCAAACCAACTGTTTGCCGATAGCTTTAATAAGCAGAGCGGCAACAACTGAGCTGTCAACACCGCCTGAAAGTGCCAGCAGCACCTTTTTATCTCCAACCTGCTCACGTACCTGTTTTACCTGCTCATCAATAAACGCCTGTGCAAGCTCTAAGGTAGTGATACGTTGCATAGTATCGGGTCTGATATTTGAATCCATATTCATTTCCTCCTTATATTAAACATTGATTTCGGGCATGGTATCGTCAATTTTATTTGAGTCTAAAATGGGCTTTACCACATCTTTTAAGAAATTATCCACCTGAGTGGTTGCCATACCTGTAAAGTTCTGAGGCTCCATAACCGACATAAGCTCGTCCAAAGTCATACCAAAAGCATCGTCATCGGCTATTCTCTGGAGCAGGTCGTTGTTAAGACCCTCTGCCTTAACACGCTTTGCAGCTTCCATGGAATGAACTCTGATACGCTCGTGCAGCTCCTGTCTGTCACCGCCACGCTTTACAGCGTCCATCATAATATTTTCGGTTGCCATAAAGGGCAGCTCGGATAAAAGACGCTGGTTGATTACCTTTTCGTAAACCACCAAACCGTCAGACACGTTGATGATAAGGTTAAGTATAGCATCTACTGCCAAAAAACCTTCAGCAACGGAAATACGCTTGTTAGCAGAGTCGTCAAGTGTACGCTCGAACCACTGTGTAGCGGCTGTAATAGCGGGGTTTAAAGCATCTACCATAACGTAGTTTGCCAAAGCCGCAATACGCTCACTTCTCATAGGATTACGTTTATATGCCATAGCAGAGGAACCGATCTGACCCTTTTCAAAGGGCTCTTCGATCTCTTTTAAATGCTGCAATAAACGAATGTCGTTGCTGAACTTGTGGGCAGACTGTGCAATAGCTGACAAAGCGTTCAGCACACGGGAATCCACTTTTCTGGAATAGGTTTGTCCCGAAACGGCGTAGGTTGCGTCAAACCCCATTTTTTCAGCAATAAGCTTATCAGCTTTAAGGATTTTATCCATATCGCCGCCAAACAACTCTTTAAAGCTTGCCTGAGTACCTGTGGTACCCTTTGAGCCCAGCATTTTCAGTGAGGAGATAACAAAATCAAGCTCCTCAAGGTCCATTGTCAGATCCTGTATCCACAATGTGGCACGTTTACCAACAGTAGTGGGCTGTGCAGGTTGAAAATGGGTGAATGCCAAGGTGGGCAGGGCTTTGTATTTATTTGCAAAGTTTGAGAGCAGTGCAATAGCCTTTATGAGCTTTTCTCTGATAAGCAAAAGGCCTTTTTTCATAATGATGATGTCAGTATTATCACCAACGTAGCAAGAGGTAGCACCCAAATGGATAATACCCTTTGCATCAGGACACTGATCACCGTATGCCTTGATGTGTGACATAACGTCATGACGGCACTCTTTTTCATATTTAGCAGCGGCCTCGTAGTCAATATCCTCAATATGACTTTTCAGCTGAGCGATCTGCTCATCGGTAATATCAAGACCAAGTTCCTTTTCCGCCTCAGCAAGTGCGATCCACAGCTTTCTCCAGGTGGTGAATTTCATATGCGGTGAGAAGATAAACTGCATTTCCTTACTTGCATAACGTGAGCAAAGAGGACTTTCGTAGCTGTTTTTCATTATTCTGCTCCTTAATTATAAATCTTCACTGTCGCTCTTTTTGTGAACGTCATAGGGATATTCACCGCTGAAGCAGGCTTTACAAAATTCCTGCTTACCAACCAGCTCGTGCAGACAGTTGATATCCAAAAATCCTAAGGAATCTGCACCGATGATCTTACAAAGCTCTTCATCGGAATATTTCACCGATGCAAGATTGCTGCGATCGGGAATATCTGTACCAAAGTAGCAGGGCCACAGGAAGTGGGGCGATGCAACACGCATATGTACCTCTTTTGCACCTGCATCACGAAGCATTTTAACGATTTTGGCACTGGTAGTACCACGGACGATAGAATCGTCTATCATAACAACACGTTTACCGCGAATATTATCACCTAAGGGATTTATCTTCAGCTTAACTGCCAAAGCACGTTCACTCTGCTTAGGTTTAATAAATGAGCGGCCTACGTAACCGTTTTTAATAAATCCACGCTCGTAAGGAATACCGCTGCCCTTTGCATAACCAACTGCAGCGTCAATACCTGAATCGGGAACACCGATAACAACGTCTGCCTCAACGGGATGCTGCTTTGCCAGTAACTGACCGGCAATCTGACGGGCTTTCAGCACACTAACACCGTCCATAACACTATCGGGACGTGAGAAGTAGATGTATTCAAAAATGCAGGGAGCGGGCTTTGGTGCAGGTGTTTTTGAAACAGAAGTCAAGCCGTTCTGGTCCACCATAACCACTTCGCCGGGCTCAACGTCACGCACATAGTCAGCGCCAACAGCGTCCAGCGCACAGGTCTCGGATGCGAAAACGTAAGCATTGTCCATTTTACCGATAACCAGCGGTCTGAAGCCGTAAGGGTCACGAACAGCAATCAGCTTTTGGGGACTCATAACCAACAAGGAGTAAGCACCTTTAAGGTTAAGCATTGCCTTGCAAATTGCCTCTTCAACACTGTGAGAGTAGATTCTTTCTTTTGCAATAAGATATGCGATAGTCTCAGCATCGGTAGTGGTCTGGAAAACAGCACCGGTGCCTGCCAGCTTATCACGCAAATCAGTGCGGTTGGAAAGGTTACCGTTATGAGCTAAGGACAAAGTACCTTTTTTGTAGTGCATAACCAAAGGCTGTGCATTCTCACGGGATACCTCACTGGCTGTGGAATATCTGACGTGGCCGATAGCCATATTACCGTCAAGTGAGTCTAACACCTTTTGGGTAAGAACGTCAGCAACCAAACCTAAATCCTTATAGCTTGCTACCTCACGGTCACGGGTGATAGCAATACCGCAGCTTTCCTGACCTCTGTGCTGCAAAGCAACCAGGCCGTAAGCCACGTAAGGGGCTACATTACCACCGTCAAAATCGTAAATTCCGAAAACGCCGCATTCTTCATGTAAAGCCATATATTTACTCCTTTTTTTATTTTATGAAGGTTTAACAATTAAAATCACAACCCCCGACGCAGATAGTCTGAGTCGAGGGTATAAGTCAAATCTTTATATATTTTTTCAGGGCGGTCTGACGCATTTTTACGCAGTTGGGCGCAGTTGTTTTGCGACTTACACAAAAACCGTAAGAAAGCATCGTAACCCAACCCCTTCAACAATAAAAACTACAAATAAATTATATCCCTATAACGGCGTTTTGTCAAGAAAAAGCAAGGGGTAAGAATATTAGATAAATTAACCGAATTTACACAAAAAACTGTGCTTTTTATACAATAGTTGAAATTTTTTAAAGTTTGTGGTATCATAATATGAGTTTTACAATTATTTTAGAGGAGACTTATATATGTCAGGTCATTCAAAATGGAATAACATTAAACGTAAAAAGGGCAAGACTGATGCTCAGAAAGCAAAGATCTTTACTAAAATCGGCAGAGAAATGTCGGTTATAGTTAAGGCAGGCGGTCCTGACCCCAACGTTAACTCAAAGTTAAAGGATTGTATTGCCAAGGCAAAGTCACTTAACGTGCCTAACGATAACATTGAGCGTATTATCAAAAAGGCAGCAGGTGAGGGTGATACCAGCAACTACGAGGAGATAGTATATGAGGGCTACGGTCCTGCAGGTGTTGCAGTTGTTGTAGAGTGCCTTACCGACAACCGTAACCGTACCGCAGGTGATCTGCGTCATTACTTTGATAAGTATGACGGTAATATGGGTCAGCCCGGTTCAGTTATGTTTATGTTCTCTCGCAGAGGTCTTATCGTTATGGAAGCAGAAGGTCTTGATGAGGACACCGTTATGGAAGACGCACTGGATTGCGGCGCTGAGGACTTTAATTCTCAGGATAATATGTTTGAGATCATTACCGATGCTAACAGGGTTGGCGCTGTAAGAGAGGCTATGGAGCAGAAGGGTTACACTCTGCTTTCCGCTGAGCCTGAGTATTATCCCGCTAACTTCACCAGCATTACAGATGACGATGCTATGACTAAAATGCAGAAGCTTCTTGAGGTGTTGGAGGATAACGACGACGTGCAGAACGTATGGCACAATCTTGATAATCTTCCCGAGGATGAGGACGAGGAATAATAGTTACAGTTTTGTAACAAAACTTGATATTGTTTTTAAAAAAGCATATAATTTAATTGCTGAATATCCGATAGAAAGGATGAATTATTATGGCTGATATTTCAAAACTTTGTATGGGCTGTATGAAGGAAAAACCCGATAACGATACGGTTTGTCCTTATTGCAAATTTGACGAAAACGCAGAAGCTACCGAAAACGCTTTAGCACTTAAAACTTTACTTCAGGACCGTTATGTAGTGGGCCGTGTTATCTCCTCAAACGGAGAAGGCTTTACATATTTAGGTTATGATAAGCAGCTTAATATGGCGGTAAGGATCCGTGAGTTTTTCCCGGGTGCTATCTGCAGCAGAATAGGTGCTACCGTTAAACCCTTAATGGGCAGTGAGCTTACCTATGACAAATATATGAGCGATTATTTGGAACTTGCCCGTGCTCTTGCCAGAATGAGAAGCTTGTCGGCAATACTCCCGGTTTACGATATTTTCGAGGCTAACGGTACTGCTTACTACGTTTCCGAAACAGTTGAGTCTATAACCCTGCGTGACTTTTTGCTGCGTAACGGCGGCTCACTTACCTTTGAGCAGGCACGTCCGTTGTTTATGCCCATTATGTCAACACTGGCATCACTTCACGCCGTTGACATTATTCACAGAGGCATTTCTCCCGACAGCCTTATTATCGGTAAAGACGGTAAGCTGCGTTTAACAGGCTTTTGCATCGCTGATGTGAGAACTGCAAGAACCGAGCTTACAGCAGAGCTGTTTAAGGGCTACGCTGCTATCGAGCAGTACGGTTTTGACGGCGATCAGGGTCCCTGGACCGATATTTACGCTTTGGCAGCAACTATGTACCGTACATTGGTAGGTAATCCTCCTCCCGAGGCAACCTCCCGTGTTACCAACGATAAAATGATAATCCCTGCAGCAGTGGCTGAGACTTTACCTGCTTATGTGATGAGCGGTCTTGCCAATGCTTTGCAGATATTGCCTAACGAAAGAACTCAGTCTATTGAGGTTTTCCGTGATGAAATATCCGCATCACCCAGTGTGGTAACCAGAGCAAAATCAGACTCAGTTACCCGTGCTAAGAAAACACCTAAAAAGGTTAATTCCAAAAAATACGTTTTCATTTCAGCAGGTATTACTGCTGTGGCGCTGATCGCACTTATACTCATTTTGTGCTTTACCGTTTTCAAGGATTTCCTGTTCGGCAACAAAGAGCCTGATGAGCCCTATCAGCCCACCACTGTTGCTACCACAACCGCTAATTATACCTACGACGTTCCCGATCCCGACAAGGGCGAAACACCTAATCTGGTAGGCTATAATTTTGCTGATTTTATGTCCACATCCGACATAAACGTTGTAAAGACCAGAACTAACTACAAGATCGTTATTGAGTCAAAGAGATACGATGCTAAGGCTAAGGGTACTATCCTTGAGCAGGACAGAAAAGCAGGTTCTGTTATCAGAAAAGGCGATACTATCAAGATAGTTGTAAGCCTTGGTACAGAAAAGTTTGCTATGCCCAATCTTATCGGTATGACTTATGAGGAAGCTTATGTAAAACTGCTTGAGCTGGGCTTCCAGAAGGAGAATATCAGAAGGTCGGAGAAATATGTGACAACTATGGCTCCCGATACTATCGTTGATATGGATCCTAAGCAGAGCGAAACTGTCAGCGGTGATCTGATTGTAACACTTTATATGAACTCTTACGTTCCGCCCACAGAACCTCCCACAGAGCCTCCCACAGAGCCTCCCACAGAGCCTCCCGTAGAGGAGCCCTCATATTCTGAGGAACAAACAACCGATGCTTTTTACGGTGGCGGATATTAAAATTTAACACAGGTAAAGGCGCTATGCTGTGAAAACAGCGTGGCGCCTTATTTTTATTGAAATAAATTAGCGTTTTTATGATATTTTACTTGCATTTTTATGCAGTTTTTTATACAATAAAAGTGTATGTACTTACATATTCAAAAATCAGGAAAAATATTATTAAAAGGATGGTATTGATAATATGAAATACGAAGTTGCAAGACATCAGTTTAATGATGCTAAACAGCTGACTAAACAGATCTTCTCTGATATCGAGATCAAGGGTGAGATCAGTGCAGTGGTTTTAAATTGCAAGGATAAAAACGTTGCTGCAGTTTCAGGTCTTGAGGTTTATATGCCGGTGGTTGACCGTGTTGTTATCGAGCTTGAAAAGTCAGCACCTTTGCGTGAGATTATGAACAACGGCGGTTCACTGCTGGTTAAATGGTGCAAATGCAAAGAGTGTGTGAAACTCTACAAATCCGAAAACGGTAAGACCCAGCAGATCGAAATGTGCGACTGTATCAAGGGTGACGTGGAGAAAATTATTGCATCCACCAAAACCTGGGGCGGTAATATGAACGAAAACGGTGAGTTGGTTTGTGACCTTAAATCTCCCAACCCCGGCCCCCATTACTATACTAACCTGCTTATCGGTAACCGTTTGGGCTTTTCCAAGGCATTGCAGAGCACACCTAAGAGCGTGGTTGACCGTGTAGGTCGTGGCTCCTTCCGTTCTCACGCAGATACTCAGGTACTTGCTACCCGTTGGGACTATCTGCCCACTGAAAACGGTTTCCCTGCAAACCGTCAGTTCTATCTTGTTGAAAACGGCAAGGTTATCTTCTACTCTGCCGACACAGCAAGTGAGTCAGTTAAGAGCGCAACCTGTGTTCATTCTCAAAACCATACCGTTATTACATATACTTTAGACAGCGGCATTGAAATTAAGCGTACTATCTTTATTCTTCCTCAGGCTGAAACTCTGCCCTTGGCTACTGAGGCTCAGCTTATTGAGATTACCAACAACTCTGAGGCTGACCGTCAGCTCAAATTGGTTTACACCGGTATGTTCGGTACATCTGCTACCGACGCATTGAAGGGTGACGTTATTTACACCACCGTTATTATGGAGTCCAACGTTCTTTACAACGATAACGACGATATGATCGGTGTAAGCTACCACTACAATCCCGAGTGGGAACAGGGTAATGTGCGCTTTAACACTATGGTGCTTCACGACGGCGACAAGACCTTCTATCCCGATGAGTTCTGCTTTAACTACGCTGACTTTATCGGCGAAGGAACCTTAGAGTGCCCCACAGGTGCTGCACGTCTTAACAACAAGCACAACCGCAAGGGCCCCGGCTTCTTTGCTGTTTCTGCTAAGCTTGACATTAAGAAGGGCGCAACCGTTCAGGCTGATAACTTCACCTGCCTCACATCCGACGTTGTTAACGATAACTACGTTGTTAAAGAGACCTTCAAGTCAGAGGTAGAGGCAGTTAATAAGTATTTTGCTGATAAAAATGCCATCCACAATATGCTGAAAAAGACTATTGATTTTTCAGATAAATACACATCCTTCCTTAACATTAAGGATGATGATAAAAACTTTGAGACCTACGTTAACAAAAACCTGCCTTTCCAGGTTTATTACCAGACCTTCGTTTCCCGTTCCTTTGACCTTACACAGAAGGGCTACCGTGAGATAGGCTTCAGAGAGATTCAGGACATCTTCGCTTCCATGTACTACTTTGTAGGTATGGGCAAGACAGATACAGTTAAGCAGTTCCTTTGTGAGTGGGCATCTAACGTTTATAAAATGGGTTATGCAAACCACAACTTCTACTGGAAGGGTAAGGAACCGGGACTTTGCTCCGATGACCAGCTCTGGTTGTTACAGGCTCTTGACCGTTACGTATCACTTACCAACGACTTTGATTTCTTGAACACCAAGGTGCCTATGGCAGACGGTGGTGAGAGAACCTTAGTTGACACTATCAAGGCTATTATCGAGTATTCTTCCAAGATCTCAGTAGGTAAACACAACCTGCCTGCTCTTGACTCTGCTGACTGGAACGACTGCTTGCACGTTGATAACGATTGCATCAGCGGTATTGAAAAGCAGAAGAGATACGAGGAGCAGATTGCTAACGGCGGCAAGTGGGGCGACCGTTTTGAGAGCGAGTATTCCGAAAGCGTTATGAACGGTTTCTTACTTAAGGTTGCTGTTGACGTTGCAAACCGTTTCTTTGATAAATTAGGTCTTAAAGAGGATGCCGAGTATATGGCAAACTTAAGTAAAGAGCTTTACGACAATCTTCAGAAAAACACCTGGAAGGGCGACTTCTTTGCCCGTGTTCTGTTCAACCGTTCCGACAAACCCGACATCACCTATTTAGGTGCCGGCGGTGACGGCTTCTCCGTTGAAGAGGGCAAACCCGGTGCATATTATCTTAACTCCTTTGGTTGGTCAATACTTGCAGGTGTTGCAACTGAGGAGCAGATCAGAATTATGCTTGACAGCGCTGACAAATATCTGAAAACTCCTTACGGTTACAGACTTTGCACAGGCGCTAAATATGAGCGTGTGGCTGACAGAGTTGCTGTTGCGCTTTACTTTATCGGTGACCGTGAGAACGGCGGCATCTTCAAACACGCTAATATGATGTTTGCAGGCGCACTTGTTAAAGCGGCAAACGAGGTTAAGGATAAGGCACTGGCTAAACGTATCGTTGATACAGTTTACTGGCTGGTAAGCGTTATCACTCCTTACGCTTCACTGAAATCACCCTTTACTGTTTGCGGTAACCCCCGTTTCTGCACTCAGTATAACAACTCCGACACAGGCGAGAACATCGGACCGACCTTGAGCGGTACCTCCACCTGGTTGCTTCTGACAATTATGTCACTGCTTGGTATCAACTACAAAAACGGCGCTATTGCTTATATGCCGTTATTAAAAGATGAGCAGAATGAGCAGGAGATCAATCTTAATATTGACGGCACTAAATACAAGATCAACGTTAAAAAGCCTGATGGCTTCTACCGTGTAACCGATTGTGAGTTTACTCTCAAAATCGACGGAGTAGAGCAGAAGGACTGCACCATTCCGCTGTTTGGTGACTCAAAAGAGCATAATGTTGAATTTGTTTATTGCTAAAATTTCAATACTGCCGACTTTAAATTTAGTCGGCAGTATTCATTAGTTAAAAAGGATAAGGAGCTAATAATATGGCTTTTAAGTTTAATGATGTAAATTTGCCTTTGGATGAGCGTGTGGACGATCTTTTATCACGTCTTACATTAGATGAAAAGCTTAATATGATCACTGTTAAGCATCAGGCTATCGACAGACTGGGTATTAAAGCATTCCAGATCGGCGGTGAGGCAGCCCACGGTATAGTTGACCGTGTTCGTGCCGAGACTACCGTTTTCCCTCAAACCTTAGGTCTTTCCAGCACCTTTAACGAGCAGACTGTCCGTGAGGCAGGTGAGTGCGTTGGTGATGAGGCAAGAGGCTACTATGATTTACTTGACCGTGCCACAGGTCTTATGATGTGGTCACCCACTGTTGACCTGCTTCGTGATCCCCGTTGGGGCAGAACTGAGGAGGGTTACGGTGAGGACCCCTATCTTGGAGCAAAGCTTTCCACTCAGTATATTAAAGGTTTGCAGGGTGAGGATGAGTTTTACTTTAAAATGGTAGCGGCTCCCAAGCATTTTTATGCTAATAACAACGAGGAGGACCGTTACAGAGATTCCAGCTCGTTAGATCCCAGAAACCGTTTTGAGTATTATTTGGTACCCTTTGAGGCAGCATTTAAAGAGGCTCATGCCGGTTCTATGATGACCTCTTACAACGGTATCAACGGCATTCCTGCTATGCAGTCACCTGAAATAAACGGCATTGTTCGTGATAAATTCGGGTTTGACGGATTTGTAGTTTGTGACGGTGAGGCGTTAAAAGCCACCACCTGTATGTACAAGTACAACACCAACTTTGCTCAGAGCATTGCCGATGCCTTAAAGCACGGTTGTGACTGTATGAACGAAATGCCCGAGCTGGTTATGGACTCTCTGTATGAGGCATTACAGTGCGGATATTTAACCGAGGAGGATATCGACACTGTTGTTCGTCGTACCTTGAAGATCCGTTTCAGAGTAGGCCATTTTGACGGTGAGGTGCGTGATCCCTACGATGGCATAACCAAGGATATTATCAGCTGCCAGAAGCATAAGGACGCAACCTTAAAGGCGACTAAAGAGTCACTGGTTCTCTTGAAAAACACAGGCATTTTGCCTATTGATAAAAACGTTAAGTCTGTTGCGGTTATCGGACCTACTGCCGACCAGCTTTATAAAGACTGGTACACCGGTAAAGCACCCTATTCCGTAACACCCTTAGACGGTATTATAAGCAAAATCGGTAAGGATAAGGTTAAGTTCTGTCTTGGTATGGATAAGGTAGCCTTTAAATCCTGCAAAAACGGTAAGTATCTCACCCCTGAAAAGGACGAGAACAATCTGCTTTACGCTAAGGCTGATAAGGTTACCGATAAAGAGACCTTTATCCACCGTGACTGGGGCTACAATGCCAATACCCTGCAGAATGTTGCCAACGGCTTGTATATGACCGGCAACGGCATTATCAGAGCAGGAAATGACAACTGCTACAACTGGTTTGTGGATGAGAATTTCGCATTTTACGGTGATGCCGATAAAATGGAGATCAAAAACTGCTACGGTAAAAATGTTTGGCTTAATGAAAACGGCGCTGCTGTTGCAAGTACAAACGTTGACTTCTTTGAGAGGGTAGTAGTTGAAGACGGTATTAAAGAAGCTGTTGAGCTTGCCAAAAACAGTGACGTTGTTATCCTTTCAGTGGGTATTATGCCTATGCTTAACGGCCGAGAGCTGTTTGACCGTCCGGGAATTGATTTGCCCGAATATCAGCAAAAGCTTATTAAAGAGGTTTACAAGGTTAACAAAAATGTCGTGCTGTTAACTGTCAGCGGTTATCCCTTTGCCCTTAACTGGGAAAACAGCAACCTGCCTGCAATTTTATTTGCAACTCACGGCGCTCAGGAGCTGGGTACTGCCGTTGCTGACGTGCTGTTCGGCGATTACAGTCCTGCAGGTCGCACCAGCATCACTTGGTACAAGGATACTACAAAGCTGCCGGATATGAAGGATTACGATATTATCCGTGGTAAACGTACTTATCAGTATTTTGAGGATGAGGTGCTTTACGAGTTTGGTTACGGCTTGTCCTACACCGATTTCGAGTATAGCAATCTTTCACTTAGCTCAAAAACCTTGGATAAGGATAGCACTATCACAGTTTCCTTTGACGTAAAAAACATCGGCAAGGTAGATTCCGATGAGGTGCCTCAGATGTATATTTCTGTAAAGGGCTCCTCAGTAAAACGTCCCATTAAACAGCTTAAAGGCTTTAAGCGTGTGAATATCAAAGCAGGTCAGACTGTGAACGTAAGCTTTGAGCTGCCCTTTGATGAGCTTCGCTTCTGGGACGTAACACGCAGCAAATACTGTGTTGAAAATACCGATTGTGAAATTCAGATCGGTGCGTCAAGTAAAGATATCCGTCTTTTGGATATAATAAAGGTAAACGGTGAGATAGTTCCGCCCAGAAAGGCAAACGTTCGTACTGTTGCTGAGAACTTTGACGATTGCAAGGATATTTACCTTGATAAAGGCGATTTAGGATACTATTGCGTTTGCTCCAAGGGTAATGGTATGCTGGTTTACAAAAATATGGAGTTTAATGAGAACGTTCGTGTGTTCGGACGTGCCTCTTCCGATGAAAAAGGCGGTAAGCTCACCTTCGCACTGAATACCCCCACTAACGAGATTTGCACTGTTGACGTAAATTCAGGCTGCAAGGATTTCTGGGAGGATTTCTATGCCGAGTGTGGTTGGATAAAGGGCAATTACGACCTGTACATTAAAATGGAGGGTAACGTAAACCTTAACCACTTCATTTTTGCAACCACTATGTATTTCGATTAAAAAGGAGTTTTATCTATGTTAGAGTATAAGTTTGATACTCAGCTGCTGATAGAGGGTGAGGATCTGGATGAGGATGTGATCCACGATTATATCGTTGATAACATCCCCGGTGACTGCCTTATTGCAGTGGGTGATGAGGAGCTTATTAAGATCCATTTTCACACCAACGTGCCCTGGAAGGTGCTGGAGTACTGCGCATCCTTAGGTGATATCCACGATGTGGTAGTTGAAAATATGCAGCGCCAGGAAGAAGGCTTAAAAGGATAGAAAAAAGACAGGTTTCAATATGAAACCTGTCTTTTTGTTTATTTGAATTTCGTGCAGTCTTGACATACATACCACTTTCCGTCTTCATAGTGGCAAGTAACATTTGCGCTATGCATTAAATCAATTGTAAATTCATATTCGATACTTTTATAGGGTTTGCCGTTTTTATCGGTACTTGAATATGAAGAATAGGCTGAAAGTCTGATAGAATCCTCATTCTTTTTAGTTTTCTTGAAAAGCTCACTTTCTGCAAAATATGTATATGCAAGCTTATATTGTTCGGTTTGTTTTTGAGACTCGATCATTTTAGTGGTTACGGTAAAAACAAAAACAAAAAACAAAACAATAGCCGCAAAAATGGCAGATGTTATAATAATTACTATTTTTCCGGTGTTTCTTTTACGTGGTTTTGCATAATCGTTGATTTCTTCAGCAATTGCTTGGTTGTGACTTGGGTACAGTGATTTCTTAGGAATAACTGCAGTATGTGCCACTTTATCTCCAATGGAGTATCCGCTTACAAGCATAACTATTACATCGACCTGCATAATCATAAGAAAAACATTTCGTACTATCCGTTGCCCTACTTTTGCTTTTTCACCGGTGATCGTATCTATGATTACAAGCCCTGTTATTCTTTTTCCTAAGGATCGTCCATTCATAATAAAATCACGCAAAATAAAGCAGATAGGATATAGCAATATAATTCCAAGGGTAATAAGAACTGCTGAGGTTTCGGCACGTTGGTATGCCTCTTCCATAAGAGATACTGCTATGCTTAATATTATCAGCATTGGTAAGCCAACAATATTCCAATCTATTATCCAAGCAAGTAATCTTCGAAATTTAACACTTGCGGTAGAACAAGCGTCAATTCTCCGCAAATATTCGTACCGTTGATTTATCTGAGCTACTGCGTCGGGATCAAGGGCAGTTTGTTGGAGAAATTTCCCCGACATAAGCTCCTCCGGCCTTACATCTAAGATCTCAGCCAGTTGAAACAGTACTTCCACACGGGGTTTTGAACTTCCGTTTTCCCACTTAGACACCGCCGCAGGGGTCACACCCAGTTGTTGTGCTATGTCGGCTTGTGTCAAACCTTTTCTTTCACGAAGCATACATACAAAATTACCGAAGTTGTAATCGTTCAAAATTATCTCCCCTTAGTTAAATGCTGATTATATTATAAATTAAATCAGCACAAATTCCAACAAAAAACGTATTGAATATTAGTTGATATTGAGATTTTCAATAGCAAAAACATATAAACAATCTAAAAGGATAGAAAAAAGACAGGTTTCTAAAAGAAACCTGTCTTTTTTAAAATGGAATAAGAATATGGATTTATAGCGGGTTTGTTACTGCATTTTATCTTCTTCGGTTATTTTGCGGATGACACGGCACGGATTTCCCACTGCCAAGCTATACGGTGGAATATCTCTGGTCACAACGCTGCCGGCACCGATCACGCTTCCTTCACCAATCGTAACCCCACCGCACACCACAACGTTAGACGCAAGCCAACAATCGTTTTCGATAGTAATGGGTTTGGCGTATTCAAGATTATAATAGCTTCCGTCTTCACGTTGACGGACATTTCTTTCTTCAGGCAAAAGGGGATGCATAGGAGTTGCTAAAGTAACGTTTGGACCTATCATTACATTATCTCCGATATGAACAGGGCACACGTCAAGACATGTAAAATTAAAGTTTGTTCCGCTGAATTTACCAAAGTATGTATTAGCACCGTAATCAAAATAAACAGGTGCCTGCAGACTGGGCAGATGAGGTGTGTTGGGAAGTAAATCACGAAGAATGGCTGTGCGTTTTTCAGTTTCATCTTCATCTGTTTGATTATACTGCCTTGAAAGCTTTCGGGCTTTGATCAGCAATTCAACTAATTCGGGATCTGAAGGGTCATATAACATTCCGGCTAACATTTTTTCCTTTTCGGTCATTACAAAAGTCCTCCGTAAACTTAAGGTTACTGTTTTGAATTTATTATACCATAATTGAAGAAACAATGAAAGCGGAATATTCAACGAGTGTGAAAAACGATCTATAGTTATTGTGACAGAGACGGATATCATAAAAAAGTCACCTTTGTCAGTAGACAAAAGTGACTTTTTTAATGGCCCGCCCAAGAGGACTTGAACCCCTATCCTCGGAATCGGAATCCGATGTTTTATCCGGTTATACTATGGGCGGAAATACGCGGTATTGCAATTATACCACGGGGTTATTTTATTGTAAAGAAAAACAATGGGGATTTTGTCAGCGCCTTTCCAACAAAACCACCGTTTCAATATGGATCGTAGCAATGGAGTTGCTAACATACGTCGTCGGAAACATGTCCACACCACTTGTTGTAGGAAACTTATCCACAATAATTAAGATTTTCTTACCAAATCTTAATTACCTATTTCAGCTTATTAATCTCTTTCTGCAGATTTGCTAAAAATCTGCCTGCATGTGCGCCATCC